>NZ_JBSFNO010000020.1:0-143814 GCF_053981095.1 Nocardia sp. NPDC003693 | reverse complement strand
GCCCGCCCGGTTCTGGACTGACGGAGCGGGGGAGCGAAGCGGAGGAGCGGAGGAGGGAAGAACCGGGTTACGAGGGCCGCGAACCGCCGGAGCGCAGCGGAGGCACATTGGGCACTGCCTCAGACCACGTAGCGGCGCAGGCGGCGGGCCGCGAACTCGCGGAAGTAGGCCACCTTCTCGTCCGGGACGATCGAGGGCAGCAGGAAGTACCAGGCGCGTTCCATGCGCGTGGCCATCTGGTCGATGGACTCGGTGCTGACCGCGACGATGTGCACGCCGGTGGTCATCTCCTGCAGTAGCAGGCCGATGGTCTCCGGGTCGAGCTCGGGTTCGAGATCCCCCTGGGCGATGGCGCGCTCGGCGAGCAGGCGATGGGTCTCGCCCCACGTCTTGGCGATGTTGTCGCCCGTCGCGCCGCGGTAGTCGCCGATCTGGTGCGTCAGCTTGAGCATGGCGCCGACCATCGGATCGTTCATGGTCAGATCCGCGACCACGTAGGTGATTCCGATGCACGCCTCGAGCGCGGGCACTCTGGGATCGAAGAATCCCTGGCACGCGCCGACGAGGCGCTCATTGCCCTGATCGACCACCGCGCGAGCTAGCTCTTCCTTCGAGCCGAAGTGAAAGTACAAGGCGCCCTTGGTCACATTGGACTGCGCGATGATCTCCGACAGGCTCGCGTTCGC
Organism: Nocardia sp. NPDC003693; assembly: GCF_053981095.1. NCBI lineage: Bacteria > Bacillati > Actinomycetota > Actinomycetes > Mycobacteriales > Nocardiaceae > Nocardia > Nocardia sp. NPDC003693. The sequence continues at coordinate 143,128 of NZ_JBSFNO010000020.1, read as the reverse complement.
GTAGCCCAGCCGCAAGAAGACATCGGCCGCGCCCGCGAGCACGGAATCGCGAGTGATCTCCGCACGCGCTTGCCTAGCCATCAGATCCGCCTGTCATCAAACCAGCCATCCTGAAGTAGACCGACATCCCGAAGTTGACCGACATCACAGTTCGAACAGCACTCGAAGGATGGGTGAACCGTACCACCCGGCTGCCGTATGCCAGTCGATTCGAGCATTCGACCCGTCCTCCTTCGCAATTCACTGGTTAACTGTCCAGTTCCGCCCCTATTAGACGGACATTCTCATACCGTTAGGTCTCATATACCGGTGCCGCTGGGCCATTCCGAGGCCAGCTCAGGATTCGCTTCCAGATGCGTGAGCCCGTTCCAGCACAGATTCACCAGATGCGCGGCGACCACTTCCTTGGACGGCTGCCGCTCGTCCAGCCACCAGGTTGCGGCGGTCGCGACCATGCCCACCAGCGCTTGCGCGTAGAGCACCGCCAGACTGGTATCGAATCCGCGGCGCTCGAAATCACCGGCGAGTATGTGCGCCACCTGATTAACTGCCTCGTTCAGCAGAGAGGAGTACGTACCCTCCGCCGCCGAGGCGGGCTGATCCCGCATCAGGATACGGAAGCCGTCCGTGCGCTCCTCCATATAGGTGAGCAACGCCAGCGCCACCTGTTCCAGACGCACCCGCGAACGGTTCTGAGTGAGCGACGCGGTCAACATATCGAGCAGCGTGGACATCTCGCGATCCACGACGACCGCGTACAACCCTTCCTTACCCCCGAAGTGTTCGTACACCACGGGTTTGGAGACCTGCGCCCGCTGCGCGATCTCCTCGATCGAGGCCGCGTCGTACCCCCGCTCGGCGAACAGCGCCCGCCCGATCTCGATCAGCTGCTGCCGCCGCTGCGTCCCGGTCATGCGTGGACGCGACACCCGGCTCGCCTCACCCGAAGCCATCGCCTCCGCCTCCCTGTATGCCGTACGAACCTCGGACAACTCTTTCAGATCAACCCCGCACTGTCCCAGACCGGCCTCATCGAGCCTGCTCACGCGGACGCCGAACAACGACCGGCGCCCCGCATCCCGTGCCGGGACAAGTGATCTCACGACAGCGGCGCGCCACCCGGCCGCGCCGGCGGGACCACCGTCACGAGCGGGTCCGCACAATTTCGGACAGGCGGAGCCGGGAAAAGTTTCGACTAGGCGGTCCCATGTGCGAGTATCTACACGCGCATGCCACTAACAAACGCAGAGCGGCGTACCGTACGGTCCGCCGGTGTGCAATCCGCCGTAGTGTAATGGCAGCACCACTGATTTTGGTTCAGTTAGTTCAGGTTCGAGTCCTGGCGGCGGAGCTCGCGAACGGGGTCATTATGGTTGGCCCCGCACATCGCTGACGCAGCACAACTGTGGCCCAGCGCAAAACAAGCACTCAGCACGATGACGCGCAGCCGAGGGAGATCCATGCCACAGCAGACCGCCGTCGTCGTTCTCGCCGCCGGAGCCGGAACCCGAATGCGGTCCAAGACCCCCAAGGTGTTGCACCCGATGGCCGGCCGCAGCATGCTCGCGCACGCGCTGCATGCGGCGAACGAGATCGACCCGACGTACCTCATCACCGTGATCGGCCACGACCGCGAACAGGTCGGCGACGCGGTGGGCAAGGTGGGAGCGGAGCTCGGCCGCCAGATCGTTCTGGCGGTACAGGAAGAACAGCGCGGGACCGGGCACGCGGTCCAGTGCGCGCTGACGGCACTGCCCGACGACTTCACCGGCGACGTCCTGGTGACGTACGCCGACGTGCCGCTGCTCGACGGGCACACCCTGCACGCGCTGCTCGACGAGCACCGCAGCTACTCCGAGGGCTCGGCGGTCACGGTGCTGACCTTCGCCCCCGAGGACCCGAACGGCTACGGCCGCATCGTCCGCAACGCCGACGGGCAACTGCTCGAGATCGTCGAGCACGCCGACGCCACCCCCGAACAGGCCGCCATCACCGAGGTCAACTCCGGCGTCTACGTCTTCGACGCCGCGGTGCTGCGGGTGATGATCACGCGGATCGACACCGCCAACGCGCGCTACGAGCTGTACCTGACCGACGTGCTCAAGCTCGCCCGCGAGGCCGGGCACCCGGTGCACGGCGCCCGACTCCTGGACTCCGCCAAGGTAACCGGGGTCAACGACCGGGTGCAGCTGGCGGGCGCGGCGGCCACGCTCAATCGCTACATCGTGGAACGGCACATGCGCGCCGGGGTCACCATCGTCGACCCGGCCACCACCTGGATCGACGGCGGGGTCACCATCGGGCGCGACGCGGTCATCCGCCCGGGCGTACAACTGTTGGGCGACACCAGCATCGGCGAGGACGCCGAGATCGGCCCCGACTCCACGCTCACCGACGTGGTGGTCGGCGCGGGCGCCAAGGTCGTCCGCACGCACGGCGAGAAGTCGAGCATCGGACCCGGTGCGACCGTCGGCCCCTTCACCTATCTGCGGCCCGGCACCTCGGTCGGCGACGCGGGCAAACTCGGCGCGTTCGTCGAGACCAAGAACGCCACCATCGGCGCGCACTCCAAGGTGCCGCACCTGACCTACGTGGGCGACGCGACCATCGGCGAGCACAGCAATATTGGCGCGTCGAGCGTTTTCGTCAACTACGACGGGGTCAACAAGCACCACACCGTGGTCGGGTCGCACGTGCGCACGGGAAGCGACACGATGTTCGTCGCCCCGCTCACCGTGGGTGACGGGGCATATTCCGCAGCGGGTACTGTGCTGCGTAGAAATGTTCCACCGGGGGCTCTCGCGGTGTCCGGCGGAGCGCAGCGCAATATCGAGGGCTGGGTGCAGCGCAACCGGCCCGGCACCGCTGCCGCCGATGCGGCCGCAAAGGCCATCGCGGCCGATGAGGATCCCGACGAGCAAAAGGATGGCGAACGTCCGTGACCGCGTTCTCTACCGATAACCACAAGAATCTGATGCTGTTCTCGGGACGCGCTCATCCCGAGCTCGCCGAGGCGGTGGCCAAGGAACTCAACGTCCACGTCACCCCGCAGACCGCCCGCGACTTCGCGAACGGCGAGACCTTCGTCCGGTTCGAGGAATCGGTTCGCGGCTCCGACGCCTTCGTGCTGCAGAGCTTCCCGGCCCCGCTCAACCAGTGGGTCATGGAGCACCTGATCATGATCGACGCGCTCAAGCGCGGTTCGGCCAAGCGCATCACCTCGGTGCTGCCGTTCTACCCCTACGCCCGCCAGGACAAGAAGCACCGCGGCCGCGAGCCCATCTCGGCCCGTCTGATCGCCGACCTGCTCAAGACCGCGGGCGTGGACCGGATCATCACCATCGATCTGCACACCGATCAGATCCAGGGCTTCTTCGACGGCCCGGTCGATCACATGCACGCGCAGGTCCAGCTGGCCGAGCACATCCGCAACAACTACGACCTGTCCAACATCACCGTCGTCTCCCCCGACGCCGGTCGTGTGAAGGTCGCCGAGAAGTGGGCCAACTCGCTCGCGGACGCGCCCATGGCGTTCATCCACAAGACCCGTGACCCGCTGGTCCCCAACCAGACCGTCTCCAACCGCGTGGTCGGTGAGGTCGAGGGCCGCACCTGCATCCTGATCGACGACATGATCGACACCGGCGGCACCATCGCCGGCGCGGTCAAGGTCCTCAAGGCCGCCGGCGCGGGCGACGTCGTCATCGCCGCCACCCACGGCATCCTGTCCGATCCGGCCGCCGAGCGCCTGGCCAACTGCGGCGCCAAAGAGGTCGTGGTCACCAATACGCTGCCGATCGACGAGGACAAGAAGTTCCCGACCCTGACCGTGCTCTCGATCGCGCCGCTGCTGGCGCAGACCATTCGCGAGGTCTTCGAGAACGGTTCGGTCACCGGACTTTTCAACGGTTCCGCGTAGTTCGGAGCGAGTACTCCCCCAGCGCGCCCCCGCCGATTCCGGCGGGGGCGCGTTGCTGTGAATGGACGGCAATGGGTGAAGCCGCCGGGCGGCGGCGGTAGCGTGAACGGGGTCAAAGGATTGTCACGGGAGCGCGGAGGAGAGGCGGTGCCGGATGGACGAGCGGCGCAACGATGACGACGACCAGCTCATGGACGAGGTCCTCGACAGCGAGGACGTCGAGAACCTCGACTACGACCTGGGCGACGACGACCAGGCCGACGAAGTCCGCGAGTACGAGCGCTACATCGCCGACCCGCCCGACGATCTGATCATCCGCAATCGCGAGAACGACGACACCGGCCGCCTCGGGATCGAGGCCGAACTCGACCAGGAATGGACGCGCCGCCGCCAGCGCGAGGAGAACAGGTCCGAGGACGATCGGCCCGCCGAGGTCGCGGCCATGGAGATCGTCGACGAACCCGACGACTGACCCGCTCGATCATCCGGGGTGTCCGGGCCGCTACCCGGGAACCGATTGTTTCGCGCCGGCGCCCACCGGGTGATACCCATGAAGGGCGTTCACACCACTACCGAGGAGGGCGCTGCATGAGTACACCGCCGAACGAACCGCAGTCCGGGTCCGGCGACTTCTTGAAGAAGGAGAAGTCCGAGACCCCGGAGCAGCCCGCGACACCGCCGCCCGCGACGCCGGAACCGTCCGCCGGGGGATACACGCCGGAGCCGTATCCGCAGGGTGCTCCGGAGCCGTACCCGCAAAGTGCCCCGAACCCGTACCCGCACGGCGCGCCGGGCCAGTATCCGCCGCCGGGGTACCCGGACCCGCAGTATCCGCAGGGTGCTCCCCCGCCGCAGGGCGATCCGTATCCGGCGGGCGGGGTGTACAACTACCCGCCGATGGGCGGCCAGCCGCAGGGTTCCCAGCCCGGCTACCCCGCCTATCCGCAACAGGGTCAGCCCTATCCGCCCCAGGGCGGCTACCCGGCGTATCCCCAGCAGCCCGGCCAGCCCTACCAGCCGTACGGCGCCCCGCCCCCGCAGTCCGGCACCCAGATCTTCTCGATCATCGGCTTCGTCTGCGCCGCGATCGCACTGCTGTTCTGCCCCTTCGGTTTCGGTATCGCCGCGATCGTGCTCGGCGTGGTCGGCAACAGCAAGGGCGAGAAGCTCGGCAAGTGGGCCGCGATAGCCGGCGGCGTCTGCATGGTCCTGGGCTTGATCTTCGCGTTCATCGTGCTGGGCAGCGACGGGTTGGTGCCCACGGACAATTAGCGCGTCCGGTTCGAGAGCTCGACGGGCCCCGGCGCGGTCGCACTGTGCCGGGGGCTGTCCGCAGGTGGTGGTCCGGCGTGAGAGGTGCGCTCGGACAACGGCTTCGGGGGCTACGTAGCAGTGCCGGACCGGCCGGGCGGGATCTGTTTACGGAAGCTGGTTATCGCGGCGACCACTTTCTCGGTATCGCGTAGATCCGGCAGCACGATATCCGCGCCCGCGGCTTCTAGTTCGGCGACGCTGTCGGGGCCGGACGCCACCGCTATCACGTGGGCTCCGCCGTGGCGGCCCGTGTGGACGTCGCGGGTCGTGTCGCCTATTACCAGGGTGTTCGTGTTGTCGAAGGGGGTAGCGAACTTTGTCGACGCCCGGCACTGGGCGACTGCGACCAGGCGGGGGCGTTCGTCGTGGTCCGAGCCGTAACCGCCGACCTCGAAGTCCATGAAGCCGTCGAGGGCGAACGCGGACAGCTTTGTCGCCGCGTTCGCACGGGTATTGCCGGTGAGCACCGACTGGACAATGTCGGGCATCGAGTGGAGCGCCGTCAGGACCGCGCGGGCTCCGGGCAGCTCGTGGCCACGTTCACGCAGGGTGTCGATTGTCGACGCGGTCGTCGAATCGAGGATCTCCAGCATGTTCTCGCGGCGAATACCGCACGGCTCGATTCCGTGATCCAGCAGCATGTTTCGCATGATCACCGGCTCGGTGCGCCCATCGGTTCGGGCGCGGTGTTCCGCGCGCCGGCCGGTGAGCATCTCGAACGCCAGACGGTAGATCTCCTTGTTCACGCCGTTGTTCTCGGTCAACGTGTGGTCGATGTCCCACAGCACCAGCAGCGCGTCCATGGCCAGCGATTCTAGGTCGATCCGCGGGCTCCCGGACCCGTCAATTAGCCTGGTCCGGTGCCCTTCACTGGCTTCCCGCTCACCGGCCTGGACTTCTACGAAGACTTGGAGGCCGACAACTCCAAGGCCTTCTGGACCGCCAACAAGCCGGTGTGGGAGGAGTCGGTGCGGGCGCCCATGCAGGCGCTGATCGCCGAGCTCGAACCGGACTTCGGGACGGGGAAGATCTTCCGGCCGTACCGGGACGTGCGGTTCGCGCGGGACAAGACGCCCTACAAGACCAGCCAGGGGGCGGTGGTGCACGCGGCCCCGTCCAACGGGTGGTACGTGCAGATCGACGCCTCGGGGCTGTTCGTCGCGGGCGGGCAGTACGCGACCGAACCCGCGCAGCTCGCCGCGCTGCGCACCGCCATCGACGACGAGGTGCGCGGGACCGAGCTGGAAAAGCTGCTCGCGCAACTGGTCTCGGCCGGGTACACGGTCGGCGGCGACACGCTCAAGACCAAGCCCAAGGGGTTCGCGATCGACCACCCGCGGATCGAGCTGCTGCGGCACCGGACGCTGGTGGTCAGCCGCTCGTACGGCGCGCCGGAGTGGCTGAGCGGGCCCGAGGCCGCCGCGCGGGTGCGGGCGGCGTGGGAGGAGCTGCGGCCGGTGGTCGAGTGGCTGGCGGCGGTTACCGCGCAGAAGTAGCAGGCGCGCGGGCCGCAGCCTCGGCTCGGCTCGGCTCGGCTCGGCTCGGCTCGGCTCGGCTCGGACAAGCCTCAATCAACCGGGTCCGGCGACTGCCGCCACTCGCGCAACACGCGCCGCCCGCACAGCACCGTTACCCCGAGCGCTCCCACCGCGATGAGTGCGGCGGAGTGAATCCGCTCGGTACGATTCTGCGCACACTGCGGCCCGAAATCCGGTGCGGTGCAGTCCGAGCCGTCCGAACAGATCTCCGGTCCCGTCCAGGCGTTGCGGGGATGCACGATCGACCCGCAGTCCACGTATCCGGCCGGATGCGGGAGCGGGAGCACCAGCAGGGCGAGCGCGCCGGTCAGCAGGAGCAGGCCGCCCGCAAGCCAGAGCCGATCGCGGCTCCAGCCGAGCAACAACGGCAGGGCGGTGCAGAACGCGGCCACTCCGAGGCAGAGGCCGAAAATCTCCCACGGCTTCACTGCCTTCGATCGTAGGGCGCGCGCCACACCGCCAGTGCCGGATTTGCCGGTTTTCTAGTGACGTTCGGCGAGGACGAGCGCGAAACGATCCTGCGGATCCGTCCACACCCGCTCGGTGCCGAAACCCGCTGCGGCCAGCTCCTTCTCGAGGCCGTCGGGACGGAACTTGGCGGAGATCTCGGTGCGCAGGTGCTCACCGGCGGCGAAATCGACCGTCAGATCCAGGTCGGCGACGGTGACCGTCATGGCCTCGGTCGCCTCCAGCCGCATCTCGATCCACTCGTTCGCCGCGTCCCACAGCGCGACATGAGCGAACTTCTCGGGTGCGAAGTTCGCGCCCAGGCGGGAGTTGAGCACATGCAGCACATTGCGATTGAACTCGGCGGTGACTCCGGCGGCGTCGTCGTACGCGGGCACGAGCACCGCCGGATCGATGACCAGACCCGCGCCCAGCAGCAGCCGCTCGCCCGGTTCGAGCACATCGTGCACGCCGGACAGGAACCGCGCCCGCTCACTCGGGACCAGGTTGCCGATGGTGCCGCCCAGGAACGCGATCATGCGCCGGCCGCCGCGCGGCAGGTTCTCCAGCGTGGCGGTGAAATCGCTGACCACCCCGTGCACGGCCAGTTCCGGGAACTCGGCGGCGACCTCGTCGGCGGAGGCCCGCAACGCGGACACTGAGACATCCTGGGGAACATAGGTTTTGAGCGGTCCACCGGTGGTGAGCGCGTCCAGCAGCAGCCGGGTCTTCGCCGCCGAGCCCGCGCCCAGTTCGACCAGCACCTCGGCCTGGGCGGTGGCGGCGATCTCGCCGACCACCCGCTCCAGCAGGGCGCGCTCGGTGCGCGTGGGGTAGTACTCCGGCAGTTCGGTGATGCGCTCGAACAGCTCGCTCCCGCGCGCGTCGTAGAACCACTTGGGCGGCAGCCACTTCGGGCTCGCGGTCAGCCCCTGCCGAACGTCGGACCGCAGTGCCGCGGTCAGGTCGTCGTCGGTGAGATGGATCTCCAGCGTCGCAGCGCTCATGAAGGTGCCCTTTCGATCTCGATATCCAGTGGCGTCACGGTGCATCGCCCCGGGCGCGCCACCACCAGTTGCCCGTCCGCGATCGGCTGCCAGCGCGGATCGTCGTCGTAGGGCTCGGAAGCCAGCACCGCGACATCCCCGTCGGCCAATACGGCCAGCGAGTGGTACCGCGTGGTCGCCCACGCCGTTTCCCCGTCGCAGAGCAGCAGATTCAGTCGTGCGTCCGGAGATTCCCGCAGCACGGCCCGAACCAGCTGCCGCAGTGCGGTGTCCGGGTCGGTGTCCGCGAGCAGCGCGCGCAGAATCACCCACAGCACGGCCGAATCGGTCAGCGCCTCGGCCTCCAGCAGCCCGGTCACCCCGAACTCGGCCGCCACGGCGGTCAGCGCCCGCCGCCAATCCGGGACGGCGCCGTTGTGACTGAAGGCCCACCGCCCGTGCGTGAACGGCGCGCACGCGGCCCGCTCGACCGGCAGCCCCGCGGTCGCCGACCGCACGGCCGCCACCATCGCACCCGAGAACAGTTGCGGCAGCACCTCATCCACCGCCGGGTCGCTCCAGATGGGCGCGGCGTTGCGGTACCGCGTGACCCTGGGCGAGTCCCCGTCGGCGCGCACCTCGGACTCCGGACTCCGGCCGCCCGCCGCATCGATCCCCGGCGTCTCGGACCCCGGCGGCATCCCGCCGTGCCAGGCCACCCCGGCCCCCGGGTTCGGCGGCGCCGGCCGCACCGGCGTCCACCACGCGACCCCGAATCCGTCCGCGTTGATGGTGCCCCCGCCCCGCATCTCGCGCGGCGCCCACGACTGCGTGCGCAGCGAGTGCGGTCCGCGAGTGATCAAGTCCCCCACCGGAACCGGGGGGCCCAGGTAGGCGAGGTGACGGCACATCAGCCGTCCTCGGGCATGAGGTCGCGGGCCAGCCGGAAGCCGGAGAAGATCTGGCGGCGGATCGGGTGGTCCCAGTTGCGGAAGGTGCCCCGGGCCGCCACCTGGTCGGCGCCGAAGGAGCCGCCGCGCAGGACCCGGTAGTCACCGCCGAAGAAGACCTCGGAGTACTCGCGGTAGGGAAATGCGCGGAAGCCGGGGTAGGGGGTGAATCCGGAGGACGTCCACTCCCACACGTCGCCGATCAACTGGTGCACCCCGAGCGGGGAGACGCCGGCCGGATACGCGCCCGCGTCCGCCGGTTCCAGGTGGCGCTGACCGAGATTCGCGGTGTGCTCGCCGGGATCTGCTTCGCCCCAGGGGTATCGGCGCGAGCGACCGGTGGCCGGATCGAAGCGCGCGGCCTTCTCCCATTCGGCCTCGGTGGGCAGGCGCTTGCCCGCCCAGGTGGCGTACGCCTCGGCCTCGAAGAAACACACGTGCACGACCGGCTGATGCGGCCGCAGCGGTCGCATCTCCCCGAAAACCCGCCGCCACCACTGGCCGCCGCCGTCGCGCTCCCAAAACTGCGGAGACGTCAGCCCGGCGTCGAGGCGATGCGCCCAGCCCGCCTCGGACCAGAGTTCGGGGCGGTCGTAGCCGCCGTCCGCCATGAATTCCAGGTAGCGAGCGTTGGTGACCGGCGCGATGTCGATGGCGTAGCCGGGCACGTGCACCGGGTGCGCGGGCCGCTCGTTGTCCAGCGCCCACGGATCGTCGTCGGTACCCATGACGAATTCCCCTGCGGGAACGACGACTTCACCGTCGGCGGGCACGCTCACCCCCGGCGGGGCGGGCGCGGTCAGCACCCGCTCGCCCGTCCGCAGCTGATGGGTGGCCAGCATGGTCTCGTCGTGCTGCTGTTCGTGCTGGGCGATCATGCCGAAGGCGAAACCGTCCGACACCAGCGCGTCACCGCGAAGGGGACTGCGCTCCAGCACATCCCACACCCTGTCGCGCACCGTGCCCACGTAGTCGCGCGCCTCGCGCGGATTCAGCAGCGGCAGCGCCGGGCGGTTGGCCCGCGCGTGCTTGAACGCGTCGTACAGCTCGTCGATGTCGGCCCGAACCGCTTCGCGCCCACCGACATCGCGCACCAGCCAGAGTTCCTCCTGATTGCCGATGTGCGCCAGGTCCCAGACGAGCGGGCTCATGATCCGCGAGTGCTGCGCCACCAGCTCCGCCTCGTCGACGCATTCGACCAGCCCCACCGTCCGGGTCCGGGCCCGTTCGAGGGTCTCGGCGATGCGCCCCCGCAGCCGCTCGGTCTCCGACCGGTCCGACCCCGGCAGCTGAATACTCATGACAGAACTCCGAATTCGAGGAAAGTGGTGATCCCTGGCGTGCCCGGTGGCCGTAGCTCGGCGGCGGACGCGATCGACCGGACCCGCGGGCTCGTTCCGTGCCGGGGGTTGCCCCGCGCGGTGACTCGCGTCCGGCGGCCTCCGGCGCTCATCTCCCGCCCTCGGTTCCGTGCCCTTCCGCCGGACCGGCACCGGTGGCGCACCGAGCGGCGGCAGCGGCCAATTCCCCCGCGGCCGCCGGGGTCGGGGCGTGCGCCGCCGCCAGTTCGAGCAGGGCTACGGCCGCGTCGCGGATCTCGCGATCGGCGAGACCGTGCCGGGCGGCCTCGGACCAGAGGTCGGCGGTCGGGGCGGTCAGGGTGGTGGCCTCCGCGACCGCGGCCGGGCTGCTCAGCAGGGCGTCGAAGACGTGGACCGGGGTGGTCCAGGTGTCGCCGGGCTGGGCGTCGAGGTAGCGGACCTCGAGGTGGCCCGAGGCCCGGACCAGCGGGAACAGGGTGGTCAGGTGGTAGTCGAGGTCGGATCGGCCGGGACGGCGGCCGATCTCCTCGTCCAACGCCCCGCACAACCAGTCGGCGAAGGTCGCCCCGGGCGGGGCCGACCAGTCCGCGACGTTCCCGGTGGCCGAAGCTCTCTGTCCGTTGCCCGCGGCGCGCCCCGGGTCGTGCGGCGCGGGCGCCGGGCGTACGCACAGCAGCGGGACGTCCAGGGCCCAGCGCGCGTAGCCGGTGATCGGGTCGGGCCAGTGGTGCACCGGCGGACGGGTGCGCTGGTGGTCCAGGCGGAGCCAGGCTCGCATGCGCTGGGACGCCCACTCGCCGGGCGGCGCGCCGTGCAGGGCCGGTGAGCAGGCGAAAGCGGCCAGCAGGGCCGGTCCCATGGCGTACAGGGCCGTCCAGCGCGCGGAGATCTCGGCCGCGTCGGCGCCGGCGTCCACGCTGACCTGGGCGGCGGCGGTGTTGCACATCATCAGCGCGCCGAACGGGCCGATGCCGGCGAAATTCTTCTCCATCGCGCAGTAGCGCGGGAGCTGGAGGAGCCGTTCGGGCGCGCGGTGTGCGTCGGCCGCCAGGGCGAAGGGGTGGATGTCGCGGGAATTCAGCAGTTCCCGGAGGCGGACCGAATCGGCCCGCAGGCGCTCACTCAGTTCGGCGGCGGTGCCGAACGGGGCGCTGGAGAGTTCTATCTGACCGCCGGGTTCTACGGTGACCCGGCTCCCGCCCGGTAGCGCAAGCTCCGGTGACGCGGGGGAAATCGACTGTGGCGCATGGGGCCCGAGTGCGTCGGCGAGCACGCTCAACTCCGGACGCGGGGCGGACGGCGAACACTCACCGATCGCGGTGAGCCACTCGAGTTCGGCGCCGATCAGCGCGGGTGGCCCCTGCTTGAAACAGACCTTGCCGATGTACGCCTCGGCCGCGGCTCTGGAGGAGAACTCGCTCCCGGGCGCCCGCGCGGCGCGGCCGTTGTGCGCCGCGGCGGCCGGGACCGGTGGCCCGGCAACTCGTGGCAAACCGGTAGGGGACGTCGTGATCGCCATACCAACCTCCGCTCACCCGAACCGCCGCCGCCCGGACGCAGGGCGACCCCAACCAGAGTAGCGACCCGATCCGACAAGAAATCTGACGAAAGGGAGAACACACCAACCGATATGGTCGATTACATGGTGAACATCTCCCGCTTGCGGGCCGATACCCCGGGTTGCGAAGGCCAGGTTTTTCTCGACAGCGCCGGTTCCTCGCTGCCGCCGCGGATCGTGGTGGACACCGCGATCGACCATCTGCGGCGGGAGGCCGAGATCGGCGGCTATCGCGCGGCCAACGAGCGCCTCGGCGACCTGGCCGCGGTGAAGACCACCATCGGCACGCTGATCAACGCCGATCCCGCGAGCATCGCGCTGAGCGACAGCGCCAGCCGATCCTGGACCGATTTCTTCTACTCGGTGCCGCTGCGGGCGGGCGACCGCATCCTCATCTCGGGGGCGGACTACGCCAGCAACGCCATCGCCGCCCTGCAGCGCGCGCGGCGCAGCGGCGCGAGCGTGGAGGCGGTCCCCAGCGACAGCAGCGGGCAACTCGATCTCGACGCCCTGGCGTCCATGATCGACGAACGCGTGAAACTGGTCTCGCTGGTTCATGTTCCGACCAACGGCGGGCTGGTGAACCCGGTCGCCGAGGCCGCCCGCATCGCGCGCCGGGCCGGTGCGCTGGTCCTGCTCGACGCCTGCCAATCCGCCGGGCAGCTGCCCCTGGACGTGGCCGAACTGGACGTGGACGCGCTGTCGGCGACCGGGCGCAAGTGGCTACGCGGGCCGCGCGGCACCGGCTTCCTGTACGTGCGCCCCGAGCTGGCCGCCACCATGGAACCCGAGCGTCTCGATCTGCACAGCGCCGCCTGGACCGGACCGGACGAATACACCCTCGCCGCCGGCGCCACACGCTTCGAATTCTGGGAATGCGATGTCGCGGCCCGGCTCGGCCTCGGCGCGGCCGTGCGCTACCTGCTCGAACTCGGCCCCGCGGAGGTGTACGCGGCCATCGCCGAGCGCGCCGCCTATCTGCGCAAGACGCTCGCGGAGATCCCGCGGGTCAGTGTCCGCGATCGCGGCACCCAGCATGCCGGAATCGTCTCGTTCACCGTCGATGGCCTCGATCCGATAGCCATCCGCGACCGCCTCGCCACCGAATCCATCACGGTCACCGTCAGCCACCGGTCCTCCACACTGCTCGACATGACCGACCGGGCCCTGCCCGCGGTGGTTCGCGCCTCCCCGCACGCCTTCGTCAGCTTCGAGGATCTCGACCGCTTCCGGCTCGCGGTCGCCGCCCTGACCTGACGCGCCGGGCGGGGGTGGGCGAACCACGGCGTGGCGGAAAACCTCAAACGGACGACAGGGCGGTGCGGGGGCCGGGATAGTTGTCACATAGGCAGCGTTTGAGGAGTCGCTCATGAGCCGCTTCACCGACGAAATGTATGCAACAGCACGCACATCCGGCCACGGGTTGGTGACCGGTGAGCCGGACGCGCCACTGCGCCGGACCTGGGGGGAGATACACGCGATCGCCCGGTGCATGGCCGGTGGGCTCGCGGCCGCCGGTATCGGGCAGGGCGACGCGGTGGGCGTGCTGGCCGGGATGCCGGTCGATATCGCGCCCGCCTGCCAGGCGGTGTGGATGCGCGGGGCGTCGATCACGATGCTGCATCAGCCGACCCCGCGCACGGATCTGCAGGTCTGGGCCCGCGACACCGAAACCGTGCTGCGCATGATCGAGGCGCGGGCGGTGATTCTGGGCGCGCCCTTCGAGGCCGCCGCGCCCCTGCTCGCCGAACGCGGCATCGCGGTGGTCACCATCGACGCCATGCGCGCCGGCGAGGCCATCGACCCGCTGCCGACCGGTGAGGACGACGTCGCGCTGCAGCAATTGACGTCCGGGTCCACCGGTTCGCCCAAGGCGGTGCGGATCACGCACGGCAATTTCTTCGTCAACGCCTACGCGATGTTCGATCGGGTGAAGTTCCAGCTCGACGACGACGTGATGATCAGCTGGCTGCCGCTGTTCCACGACATGGGCATGGTCGGATTCCTCAGCGTGCCCATGCAATTCGGCGCCGAGGTCGTCTGTGTGACGCCGCTGGACTTCCTGATGCGGCCCATTCTCTGGGCCGAGCTCATCTCGAAATATCGCGGCACCGTCACCGCCGCACCGAATTTCGCGTACTCCCTGCTCGCCCGCAGACTGCGCAACGCTGAGGACGGCGCCTTCGATCTCAGCAGCGTGCGCTACATGTGGAACGGCGCGGAACCGGTGGACGCCGACACCATGGTCGCCCTGGCGGATGCCGGACAGCGGTTCGGGCTCAATCCCATGGCGCTCACGCCGGTGTACGGCATGGCCGAAACCACACTGGCGGTGTCTATTCCGGATCCGGGACTGGGGCAGGTGCTCGACATCGTCGACGCCGATCTGCTCGAGGCGATCGGCAAGGCGGTGCCGGTCCGCCAGCCCGAACACCACTACGGCAACCTGCGCCGCCTGCCGACCCTGGGCTATCTGGTCGACAATCTCGAGGGCCGGGTGGTCGACGCCGATCGGCAGCCGCTGCCGGTGCGCAGCGTCGGGGTCATCGAGTTACGCGGCCCCGCGGTGACTTCCGGCTACGTCACCGTCAACGGTTTCGTCCCGGCGGTGGACGCCGACGGCTGGCTCGACACCGGCGACATCGGCTATTTCACCGATGCCGGACTGGTCGTGGTGTGCGGCCGGATCAAGGACGTCATCATCATGGGCGGCCGCAACATCTTCCCGACCGACATCGAACGAGCCACCCTGCGCGTCAAGGGCGTTCGGCCCGGCAACGCGGTCGCGGTGCGCCTGGACGCGGGCCAGAAACGCGAGAGCTTCGCGGTGGTGGCCGAGAGCAACGACCACCAGAATCCCGAGGAGGTCAAGCGGATCGAGCACGACATCGTGCACGCGGTGTTCTCCGAGGTGGGTGTGCGTCCGCGCAGCGTGACGATTCTCGGGCCTGGGGCGCTGCCGAAGACGTCGTCGGGCAAGCTCCGCCGGTCGGCCACGGCGCAGCATTTGGGGTGAGTGGTGGGCGTACCCGCATGGGCCGGGTATGCCCGCGTGCGTCGTGAGCGATTGGATCACGCTGTACCGGTTCGGGTTTCGATCGCCTTGCGGATCAATGCCCGCGCCCTGTCTCCGCCAACGGACTGCTTGGCCAAGATATCGAACGTCCGATGGTAGACCCTGATCTCTCCCGGCTGAGTGATAGTCAGCTCCGCCGCAATCCCTTCGACCGAGACCCGACGTTCATCGAACATGACGAAATTCGTCAGCTGC
The DNA here is from genome assembly GCF_053981095.1 of Nocardia sp. NPDC003693. Lineage (NCBI taxonomy): Bacteria > Bacillati > Actinomycetota > Actinomycetes > Mycobacteriales > Nocardiaceae > Nocardia > Nocardia sp. NPDC003693. Next base: position 127,823 of record NZ_JBSFNO010000020.1, on the reverse strand, counting down.
ATGGGGAGTTCGGCGTCGAGGGGAACAATCCCGAACGTCACGCGCGGTAGGCCCATCGCAGCTATCAGCCTGTCCAGCTGCCCCCTCATCACTGGATCTCCACCGACATCGTTGTACAAGGCTTGCTCGCCCATCAATAGGTGAATCCGGCGGTCGCCCCGGTAGAGGATCTGTTGCCGCTCCAGACGTTTGGCAACGCCCTCGTCCAGATCATTGGGTATCTGATGGAATCTGATAGACCGCTGCAAGGTCACTGCGGCGTACTCGGCAGTCTGAAGCAATCCGGGTACCAGCGACGGTTGATACACCCGCATCACCTTGGCCTGCTGCATCAGACGCAGGATCTCGTTCTGTTTGACCTTGGTTCCGCCGCTGAGCGTTCTGCGCCACTCGCGATACGCCGTATCGATGGTCTGGAGCGATGCGACAAGCTCAGGTATCTCCCCCTCGGCCCCGGTGAGCTTGCACCACAACCGAATGTCAGCAATCGATGGCTTGGTCTTGCCGTGCTCGATCTTGGGAACCCGGGTCTGGTGCCAGCCCGCCCGGCGGGCAAGCTCGCTACCGCTCAATCCGGCGAACTGGCGAAGCGCGATGAAGGTGTCCGGTTCGGCGAATCCCAGCAGCAGGTGGGGAATCTCGATAATTCCCGGGGTTTGGGTCTTCCAGCCCACCACCACGTACGTCTCCGTATCCGTCGCGTACAAGGTCGGGCACTCTCCATCGCCTGAACCGCCCTTGCCGAGAAACTTCAACAACATGATCGGTCTCCTAGTTCGGCATAGTCGTGGCCTTGGAGACAGCCGGTTTTCTACCGTCGTTCTCAGGCGGCCGGGGTCGCTGGAGTCTCGGCTCCGGACCGCCTCACCCAACGACGACAGGGGTATGCACATGCCGCTCACCGAGTCACAGGCCACGGTGCTCGCCGCGCTGGCCGCCCTGGAACCGGAACAGTCGCTCACCGTCCGGCAGCTCTGCGAGAGAACGGGTTTCACGAGTTCGGGTACCCGCAAGATGGTCAATGCTTTGGCCGTGTCGGGGCTTGCGCGGTGTAACCGGTGCGCCCCGGCCGGCTGGAGGATCACGCACCTAGGATTAGCACTGATCAGCGCGCGCCGGTACGGCGACTACCGATCCGACAGGCTCGGAGGCGATGCGGCGGAGTTCGAACGCCCGCGTTGTTGGCTCCAATACGCCGACGGCACATGGGAACCCGTGTGGGCGGACGGATCGGTCGGCGATCCGGACACGGTGTCGAACCTGGTGCGGGCGGTTCACGGCGACCAGCGGAGATGCCCGGTAATCGAGCTGCGCGTGGTGCGGTAGCCGCGGCGAACGGGTCCCGACATACGAACGTGCCCCCGTCCGAATATCGAACGGGGGCACGCTCACTCGCCAGCTCAGTGCAACCGATTCTGGGCGTCGACCAGACCGACCCGCAGCAGTGTCTCCACCGCGTCCGCGGCCTGCTCCACGATCACCGGAACCTCTTTGCGCTCCGCGGCGGAAAAGGGTTTCAGCACATAGTCCGCCGGATCCTGGCGGCCCGGGGGCCGGCCGATTCCGAAACGAACCCGCAGATAGTCCTTGGTGGTCAGCGCCTGCGACATCGAGCGCAGGCCGTTGTGACCGCCTTCGCCGCCACCCTGTTTGAGCCGGATCACGCCGAAGGGCAGATCCAGTTCGTCATGGACGGCGATGACCTCGGTGGCGGGCACCGAGAAGAATTTGGCCAGCGCGGCGACGGGCCGCCCGGACAGATTCATATAGCTGCGCGGTTTGGCGATCAATACCTTGCGCCCGTCCAGACGGGCTTCCAGTAGATCGGCGCCGGACTTCTTGTGCACGGTGAAACGGCCGCCCACGCGCTCCGCGAGCACATCGGCGACCATGAAACCGACATTGTGCCGGGTGCGCTCGTACTCGGTTCCGGGGTTACCCAGTCCGACCACGAGCGCGGGCCCGGCGTATGCCTCGGTCATCGAAAACCGTTGCGGGAGGCCGAATTACTCGGCGGCTTCCTCGGTGGCCTCGGCCTCGGCGGTCTCGTCGGCCTCGACCTCGGCGGCCGGGGCGGCGATGATGTTGACGATCAGGGCCTCCGGGTCACCGGCGAGGGTGACGCCCGCGGGCAGCTCGATGGCGCCGGCCAGGATCTGGGTGCCGGCCTCGGCGCCCTCGATGGAGACCTCGATGGACTCGGGCAGCTTGAGGGCGTCGGCCTCGATGGACAGCACGGTGGCGTCCTGGGTGACCAGGGTGCCGGAGGCGGCCTCACCGGTCAGGGCGACGTGCACATCGGCGGTGACGCGCTCGCCACGACGGATGATCAGCAGGTCGGCGTGCTCGATGTAGCGGCGGATCGGGTGCACGACCACGGACTTGGTCATCGCCAGCTGCTTCTTGCCGCCGATGTTCAGGTTCAGGATGGCGTTGGTGCCGTGCTCGCGCAGGATGGCGGCGAATTCACGGGAGTTCACCGAGAGGTGCTGCGGCTCCTCGTTGTGGCCGTAGAGCACGGCGGGCACGTTGCCGTCACGGCGGGTGCGGCGCGCGGCACCCTTGCCGAACTCGGTGCGTACGGTGGCTTCGAGAAGGTTGGCGTCGGACATGACTGTCTACTCCTACGGCTCGTCCGGGCTGATGTCAGCGTGCTGGCCAGGGGATCTTGCCGCCCTGGCGCGAATTGGTGGTCTGCTCGTCGGGCGAAGACCAACATGGACGGCCGAATAAGCCGAGCCGCGTCGATCACGGTGGACATTTGGGGGTGTCGCACCCTCGCCGAGACAACCCGAAGACTCTAACACGCGGGCCGAACCGCTTTACACCGCCCCTACCTCGAGCTATGCGGCGTCGGCGTGTTCGGCGAAAGTGGCCGCGTAGCAATCCACATAGGGACGGCCCGAGCGGCGCACCAGGTCGGCCATCAGCTCGTCGGTCGCACGGCGCACACCGTGCCGGTCGGACGGGACGAAGTGGCGCGGGCGGCCGATGGAGATGCGCACCTGCGCGGGACGCAGGAAGCGCCGGTTCCGCGGATTCACCCTATCGGTCCCGGACAGCACGACCGGAATCACCGGCGCCCCGGTTTCCATCGCCACCCGGATGACGCCGGTGCGACCGCGATAGATCCGGCCGTCCGGGGATCGGGTGCCCTCGGGATGAATGCCCCAGATGCCGCCCGACCGCAGGATCCCGACCGCCGCGCTCAGCGAATCCCCGCCCGCCGCGCCGCCGGACCGGTCCACCGGCACCTGTCCCGTCGCGTTCATGACCCACCTGCTCACCCGGCCGCGCCAGCCGCCGGTGGTGAAGTACTCCTGCTTGGCGATGAAGGTGATCCGCCGGGGCAGGATCAGCGCCAGGTACAGCGAATCGACCACGGCCAGGTGGTTGGCCGCGATGATCACCGGGCCGTCGGCCGGAATGTGGTGCAGCCCCTCGACTTTCGGGCGCCCCATGATGCGGAGCACCGGACCCACCAGCACGTGCTTCAACAGCCAGTACCACATGTCTACCTCCCCGGGAAAGTTCGCGTAGACACTGTCTACACGATGGGGTAGACAGTGTCTACAGCGAATCGCGCCGCACCGCCGGCCGCGGCGAAACACCCGTATAGGCCCCTGCGCGAACATGTTCGGCGACACGGGAGGATGAGGGCATGAGTGTGGTCGAGCCGCTGCGGGAACGACTGGTGAGCACCGGGGTCCGGATGCTGGAGGAAACCGGCGCCGCCCAACTGGGATTGCGCGCCATCGCCCGCGAAGCCGGGGTATCCCACGGCGCGCCGCGCCGCTGGTTCCCCACCCACAACGCGCTGCTGGCCGCCATCGCGGCGCACGGCTACGCCGATCTCGGCGCGAGACTCGCTGCGGTACAGGGTGAGTCGGCCCGCGCGCGCGTCGAGGCCTCCGGACTCGAATACGTGGGCTTCGCCGCCGGCCGCCCGGAGATGTTCGCGCTCATGTTCCGCCACGATCTCCTCGAGGGCGCGGGCGGCAATCTCCGGGTCACCGTGACCCTCCCGATGTTCCACCGCTGGCGCGACCTGGTCGGCGAATCCGCGCCCGGCCGCACCCGATCGGAAACCAACGAACTCGCGTTGAGCCTGTGGACCCACTTCCACGGCATCGCCACCGTCGTGGCCACCCGCAGCCTCGAGGCGGTCGCCCCCGGCGCGGACCCGTCCCACCTGGTCGCGCAGGCCGTCGCCAGGCATCTGGGCACTGCCTGATCGACGGCCGCCGGACGCCCGACCGGGGAACCGGCTGGTGGGGGCGGGGACCTCGTCGCGTACCCTGGTTCGGTTGCCGTCTGCGAAGGAGTTTCCCGTGAGTTCCCCGACTGCCAGCGCGACCACCCCCAATTCGGGGCGAGTGGCCGACGAGGTGGCCCGGCGGCGCACCTTCGCGGTGATCTCCCATCCCGACGCGGGTAAGTCCACGCTCACCGAGGCGCTGGCGCTGCACGCGAAGGTGATCTCCGAGGCCGGCGCCATCCACGGCAAGGCGGGTCGCAAGTCGACCGTCTCGGACTGGATGGAAATGGAGAAGGCGCGCGGCATCTCGGTCAGCTCCACCGCGCTGCAGTTCGAATACGGCGACTGCGTCATCAATCTCGTCGACACCCCCGGCCACTCCGACTTCTCCGAGGACACCTACCGGGTGCTCACCGCGGTCGACGCCGCGGTCATGCTCATCGACGCCGCCAAGGGCCTGGAACCGCAGACGCTCAAGCTCTTTCAGGTCGCGCGCGATCGCGGCATCCCGGTCATCACCGTCATCAACAAGTGGGACCGGCCGGGCCAGGCGCCGCTGGAACTGCTCGACGAGATCACCGAGCGCATCGGGCTGACCCCGACCCCGCTGTTCCTGCCCGTCGGCATCGCGGGCGACTTCCGCGGCCTGCTGCGCCGCGGCGCGGAGGGCGCGCCGACCGAGTACATCCACTTCACCCGCACCGCGGGCGGCGCGACCATCGCGCCCGAGGAGAGCTACACCCCCGCCCAGGCCGCCGAGCGCGAAGGCGACGTGTGGGAGACCGCCGTCGAGGAGAGCGAGCTGCTCTCCGCCGCCGGGCAGGACCACGACCAGGAGCTCTTCCTGGCCGGGCACACCTCACCGGTCATCTACGGCTCGGCCATGCTGAACTTCGGCGTGCGCCAGATCCTCGACACGCTCATCGAGCTCGCGCCCGCGCCCGCCGCGCGCGTCGACATCAAGGGCGATCCGCGCAACATCACCGACCCGTTCAGCGCCGTCATCTTCAAGGTGCAGGCCGGCATGGACACCGCGCACCGCGACCGGCTCGCCTTCATGCGCATCGTCTCCGGCGAGTTCGAGCGCGGCATGGTCGTGACGCACGCCCAGACCGGGCGGCCATTCGCCACCAAGTACGCGCTCACCGTGTTCGGCCGCGAGCGCACCACCGTCGACACCGCCTACCCGGGCGACGTGGTCGGCCTGGTCAACGCGACCGCCCTCGCGCCGGGGCACACCCTGTTCGTGGACAAGAAGGTGGAGTTCCCGCCGATCCCGTCCTTCGCGCCCGAGCACTTCGCCACCCTGCGCGCCCAGAGCGCGGGCAAGTACAAGCAGTTCCGCAAGGCCATCGACCAGCTCGACTCCGAGGGCGTGGTGCAGGTCCTGCGCAACGACATGCGCGGCGACGCCTCCCCCGTGCTCGCGGCGGTCGGCCCCATGCAGTTCGAGGTCGTCACGGCCCGTATGAAGAGCGAGTTCAGCGTCGAGACCCAGCTCGACAACCTGCCCTACTCGCTGGCCCGCCGCACCGACGCCGAGTCGGCCGAGGAACTCGACCGCCAGCGCGGGGTCGAGGTGTTCACCCGCACCGACGGCGCGATCCTGGCGCTGTTCAGCGACAAGTGGCGGCTGCAGTACATCGTGAAGGAGTTCCCGAAGCTCACCCTCGAGCACCTGGTCGCGGGTACGGATTGAGTCGCGGGGGCTACGCCCCCACACCCCCTGAAGTGGGAAGATCCCGGGGGCCATGCCCCCGAACCATACGTCTCGAGATGTGGGGCGAAAGCCACCGTCAGCCCATGGTTCCCGTGGATTCGGGGTCGGTGCGGGGAGCATCGGCCGGGTCGCGGGCGATCAGGCCCCACCGGCTCGAGGTGAGCCTGAGGCTCGGGAGGTCCGAGAGGGACAGGACCACCTCGTAGGTGCGCTCGTAGCCGGTGTGGGCTATCCGCCATTTGCCGTCGTCGCATTTGACGTACTGGTCGGAGTAGAAGGCGGCGCCGCGCAGCAGCATGTTGTGGCCGGGGATCAGGACCGTGTCGGCCAGGTACCAGGTGCCGACGGCCTTGTCCCCGGTGACATCGATCTCCGGGTGGTCGCAGCGGTGTTCGGTGATCACGTGCGGGCCCAAGGTGTTGCGCATGAAAGCCAGGAAGGCGTCGCGCGATTCGAACTGGAGGTACTCGCTGTAGGTCGCGGTCGCCTCCGGAATCATGGTGTCGGCGAACTCCTCCCACGATTTCGTGTCCAGGGCACGCAGATACCGGAACTTCAGCCGGCTGATCGCGGCAACCGCATCGGAATCCATGCCTCCCACAATCCCATCAGGAATGCGGGATACCGCGCGATTTAGCGCAGATTTGTACCGTATCGCTATCAGACGGGCGCACCCGCGCCCCGGAAACCACCGGGACGCGGGGCGCGCTCAGCTGTTGATCGTGAAGCAGGTGGTGCAGAAGTCCTCGCCGAACTCGGTGAGGCGCAGACTCTTTCGCACGATCTTGGGCACCCGGCCCGCCTTCTTCAGCGCGGTCTCCACCACCGGCTGCACCTCCAGCACCATGTAGCGCGAGAGCAACACCGGATCGTCGGAGGTCGCGGTGAGCCCGAGCCGGTTGAGGTTGATCAGGTAGTGCCGGGCGCGATCGGGGTAGCGCACGCCCGCCTGCTCCGGCACCGAGGTCAGATCGCCCTGCACCAGCTCCGAGCCGATGCCCAGCGGGCGGTTCGTGCGCACGTCGACCGAGGGCTGCGGGCCGTTGAGCGCCATGAAACGCAGGATGCGCGCCTCGTCCGGCGCGAGCTGATCGAGGATGCGGTCGTAGGCCGGGTGCACGTCCTCGGTGAAGTACACGTCGGCCGAGCGCGCGAGCAGCGCGTCGCCGCGACGGCGCAGGTCCGCGCCCGAGGCCGACCGCACCAGGCCGTTGGTCCCGTTCAGCGCGGGCTGGGGATGGCTCGGCCCGCCGACCGGGGTCGGCACGTAGCTGACGATCTCGCGCACCGAGCCCTCGGTGACCCCGAGCGCGCTTCTGGCGATCGAGCGCAGCGCCGCCCCCGTGCGCTCGGCGATGTCGGCCGACGAATCGCCGTCCAGCGCCGCCTGGGTCAGTTGTTTGGTGATCTCGACACTGGTGCCGACCGCCCACTCGGTGCCGCGCACGGCGGTGCCGACCGCGAGCCCGGCGGCCCGGAAAGCACCCCGGATGAGGCGCGCCTCATTGCTGATCTGCCGCTGCTCCACGTCCGAGCTGCGTTCCACGGCGCGCGAACCCGGGCGGACCACGTCCTGCCCGGTCCTATCGTCTGCCACGTCCATCTCCGAATATCGCCAGGTGAACTAACCGTCCACAGATTATTGCCGCCGCTCGACCCCCGAGCACGCCGAACCGGACAAAGCCACCCGAAGGCTACCCGGTTCGAGCACGGCCACACGCGCTGAGCATGACCCCTGACACCCCCGTACCGCAGAGGATATGGATGTGGCTCCCGCCATTGTTGTGCCCACGCCGAAGTACCGGGACATCGGGACACCCCAGTGTGACCGAGATCTCCGACTCAGACAGCGCCACGCTGGACTCGCTTCCTGAATTCACAGTAAGGTCCGAGGCGCCGAGGGGTGCGTACGCCGGCGGCGGTTCCGGGTGCGGGTCGGCAGGAGGGTGAACTTGTTAGAGAGTGTCTTCGGAGTGCACCCGACAATTTTGTTGGAACTGCTCACGATTCCGTTGTTCACGGGTGTCATCGGCTACATCACCAACTGGACCGGCGTGCTCATGCTGTTCAAGCCGATCCGGTTTCACGGGTTCCGGCTGCCGGGGTTGGCGGCGCTGTTTCCCTACCTGCCCAAGCGGATTCAGGTGCTGCCGTTGCTGCAGTACGACGGGCGGATGGGTTGGCAGGGGATCGTCCCGTCCCGCGCGGACAAGATGGCGAGCATCGCCGTCGATAAAGGTTTGGCGAAACTCGGGAGTGTCGCGGATTTCTATCGCGAGCTGGAACCCGACAAACTTGCTGAACACTTGACTGAAATAGCGGAAACTCAGATCCACGACATCGTCGAGGACATCCTGCGCCGCGAACATCCGCAACTCTGGTACAACCTGCCGACCGGTATTCGCGAGATGGTCCACAACCGAGTTCGCGAGCAGTTGCCCGATATTCTGCGCGAACTCACCGACGAACTCGGCAACAACATCGACCAACTGCTGGATGTGAAGCAGATGGTCATTCGCTACTTCCAGGCGCGCCCGCAACTGCTCAACAGCCTTTTCCAGGTGCTGGGCGCCAAGGAACTGCGCTTCATGCAGAACTTCGGCTTCTACTTCGGCGCGCCCATGGGTCTGCTGCTCGTCGGCGTCCTGCACTGGACCGGCTGGTCGGCGCTGCTGGTGCTGCCGGTCGGCGGCATCGTCATCGGCTGGGTCGTCAACTGGGTCGGCATCAATATGATCTTCGCGCCGGCGTATCCGAAGTGGTGGTGCCCGTGGCGGCAGGGCCTGCTCATCAAGCGCCAGCCCGAGATCACCGAGGGGTACGCCGAGATGGTCGCCAGTCAGGTCATGACCGTCGCGAACATCGGCGACGAACTGCTCAACGGCCCGCGCAGCGACCGCACCATGCAGATGCTCCAGGACACCCTCAAGCCCGCCGCGGACCGGGCGCTGGGGCCCGCGCGCGGTGCGGTCAAGTTCATGCTGGGCAGTCGCGAATACGACTCGCTGCAGGACAGCTTCACCTCCGAGGCGATGAACATCGCGCCCATCGCGTTCGCGGATCCGGCGTTCAATGTCCAGCAGGGCAAACAGGTCCAGGACTACATCGCCAAACAAATGTCGGCGCTGGCCCCGCCGGAGTTCGTCGACATGCTGCGATCGGCCATCAAACAAGATGAATGGCTCTTGTTTGTCCATGGCGGCGCGCTGGGGCTCCTGGCCGGTTACGCTCACCTCCTGATCTTCGGAACAGGAGTGGCTACCACATGGATATGACCGAATCCGACTCGGGCGAGGCGGAACCCGCGGATACCTCCACCGAGCTGCTGGTGCGCCGGGGCACACCACTGCCGGTTCCGGTTGCCGCGCGCGGTCTCGTCACCGGGCCGGTGCGCACCGCGACGGGCGTGGTGCGCGTGGCCGTGTCGGCCGCGGTGGAGGCGGGCACGTGGGGCCTGAGCACCGCGATCGGGGTCACCTCGGTCGTCCTGCGCGGCAGCGTCGCCGGTCAGCCGCCGCGCGACATCCTCTCCGAAGCCCATGCGCAGGTCAGACATTCGGTCAGACAGGCGCTGGGCGTGCCCGCCCCGCACCCGGCCGATATCGCCCCCGAGGTCTCCCCCGCCACCGTCCTGCGTGCCCGCGGCGCCGAATTGCTCCGGCGCTCAGCCGATTTCCACGCCGAGGACGAATCCCGCCACCATCCCGCGTACGCCCGGATCCTGGGCGAGCTGGCCCCGGACGAGGCCCGCGTCATTCGATTCCTCTATCTCGACGGCCCCCAGCCGATTCTGGTGGTGCGCACCGGCCGCACCGGCGCCGGCGGCGAGTTCACGCTGCTGGGCGACGACGCCGCGCTGCGCTATCCCAACCGGGTCGAGGAGTATCTGACCAATCTCGACCGGCTCGGACTGGTCGATATCGCGCGCGAACCACTCGGCAATCCGAACAGGTACCAGCTGCTCGAAGCGCTGCCCGAGGTGCGGAAGCTGTTGAAGCGCGCCGGATTCGGTACGAAGGTCCTGTACCGGACGATCGAACTGACCTCGTTCGGCGCGGGTTTCGTGCGCACCTGCCTGCCGGTGCCGGCGCTGGATCGAGCCGCGCTGGAACAGCACGGCTGATCGTCATCGAACGGCGCGGCTGATCATCAGCCCTCGGCCAGTTCGGCCAACTCCATCCAGCGCTCCTCGGCCGCTTCCTTGTCCGCCTGCACCTGCTTGAGCTCGCTGCCCAGGCTGATCAGCTTGTCCGGGTCGGTGGCGGCGTCGGCCAGCGCGGTGTGCAGCTTGCTCTCGCGCTCGTCGAGCTTGGCGATGGACCGCTCCAGCTTGCCGAGCTCCTTGCGGGCGGCGCGGTAGGCGGCCGAATCCGTCGTGGCGGCACCGGAATCGGCGGCGGCCGCCCCGGCGTTGACGCCCGGCTTGGCCGCGGTCGCGGCGCGCCGCTTCAGGTACTCGGTGATGCCGCCCGGCAGGTTGGTGAGCTTGCCGTCGCCGAACAGCGCCCAGGTGGTGTCGCAGACGCGCTCGATCAGGTACCGGTCGTGCGAGATGACGACCATGGTTCCGGGCCAGCCGTCGAGCAGATCCTCGAGCTGCTGCAGGGTGTCGATGTCCAGGTCGTTGGTCGGCTCGTCCAGCAGCAGCACGTTGGGCTCGGACATCAGGATTCGCGTCAGCTGCAGGCGGCGGCGCTCACCGCCGGACAGATCCCCGACCGGAGTGCGCTGCTTGGCGGGGCTGAAGCCCAGGCGCTCGGCGAGCTGGCTGGCGGTGATCTCCTTGTCGCCGAGCATGGTTCGCATGGCGACGTCCTGAACCGCTTCCAGCGCGCGCATGTCCAGCGGCAGATCGTCGAGTTCCTGGCGCAGCCAGCCGATCTTGACGGTCTGGCCCTGAATGCGCTTGCCGCTCTCGAGCGGCTGCTCCCCCGCCAAGGCGCGCAGCAGCGTGGTCTTGCCGGAGCCGTTCACCCCGACCAGGCCGACGCGTTCGCCCGGCGCGAGCCGCCAGGTCAGATCACGCACGAGTTCGCGACCGTCCGGGGTGGCCAGGGTGGTGTCCTCGAGTTCGATCACCACGCGGCCCAGGCGCCTGCGCGCGAACGAGGCCAACTCGACGCTGTCGCGCGGGGCGGGCACGTTGGCGATCAGCGCCTCGGCGGCCTCGATGCGGTAGCGCGGCTTGGAGGTTCGGGCCGGCGCGCCGCGGCGCAGCCAGGCCAGTTCCTTGCGCGCCAGATTCTGGCGGCGGGCCTCGCTGGCGTCGGCCTGGCGGGTCCGCTCGGCGCGCGCGAAGATCCAGTCGTTGTAGCCGCCCTCGTAGGTCTCGACCTTGCCGCCCTGCACCTCCCAGGTGCGGGTGGCGACGGTGTCCAGGAACCAGCGATCGTGCGTCACGACCACCAGCGCGCTGCGCCGCGCGACCAGGTGCTCGGCCAGCCACTGCACGCCCTCGACGTCGAGGTGGTTGGTGGGCTCGTCGAGCACCAGCAGGTCCAGTTCGCGCACCAGGGCCGCGGCCAGGGCGGTGCGGCGGCGCTCACCACCGGAGAGGTTCGAGACCGGGGTGTCCATGCCCAGATCCGCGATGCCGATGCCCTCGACCACCGAGCGGATGCGCGTGTTGGCGGCCCACTCGTGCTCGGCCACGCCGTCGGTCATCTGATCCTGGGCCAGACCCGCCAGCACCACCTCGCCGACGGTCGAGCCCTCGGGCAGCACCCCGCGCTGGGTGACCACGGCGATCCGCAGGCCGCCGACGCGGCTCACGCGCCCACTGTCGGGCTGCTCGAGCCCGGTCAGCACCTCGAGCAGCGTGGTCTTACCGCCGCCGTTGAGCCCCACCACACCGATCCGCTCGCCGGCGTGCACGCCGAGCGAGACGTTGTCCAGCAGCGGAGTGATCCCGAAGCTCTTCGAGACCTGCTCCAAGTTGATGAGGTTGGACATGACACTCCTCCGCCTCCCCGCCACTTCCGCGCACGGGTGAGAGCCGTCGATTTTCCTGCGTGCGTGCCGGAGGTCAAGTGCGTTGACCATGCTGGGCGTGCCCGGCGAGTTACCCCGACCGCACGAGATCGGTTGTCGCGCGATCACGGGGCCGTTTGCCTGTACCAACCCTATCGGTTCGGCCGCGCGGGCCGTCCGGCAGTGAGGTTCAGCGCCCGGGTGCGGCCGAGGGGCCACCGAGGATGCGGGCGCCGGGAACCGGGCCGTACGCGGTGCGCACGCTGCGGCACACGCCCGCGCCGGAGAGTTCGGCGGCGACCTCCACGGCGGCCTCCTCGTTCTCGCACAGGAAGGCGCAGGTGGGACCGGAGCCGGAGACGATGCCGGCCAGCGCACCGGCGGACACCCCCGCGCGCAGGGTGCGCCGGAGTTCGGGCGCCAGCGAGAGCGCCGCGGCCTGCAGGTCGTTGCCGAGCAGCGGCGCGAGCTGGCGGGGATCGCCCGAGGCCAGGGCCTGCAGCAGCGCCTGCGGGCTGTCCAGCCGGGGCGGGTCGCCGTCCGCGCGCAGGCGGTCGAGTTCGTGGAAGACGGCCGGGGTGGAGAGCCCGCCCTTGGCCAGGGCGAGCACCCAGTGGAAGGTGTTGCGGCACAGCACCGGTAGCAGTTCCTCGCCGCGCCCGCGGCCCAGCGCGGTACCGCCGTGCAGGGCGAAGGGCACATCGCTGCCGAGTTCGGCTGCGATGTCGAACAATTCGGCGCGCGCCAGGCCCAGTTCCCAGAGCTCGTTCAGCCCGAGCAGGGCGGCGGCCGCGTCGGCGCTGCCGCCCGCCATGCCACCGGCGACCGGAATGCCTTTGGCGATGGCCATTTCCACCAGGGGCGCGCGCTCTCCCAGGTCGGCCAGGCGCACGGCGGCCTTCCAGACCAGGTTGCCCTGATCGGTGGGCACCTGGTCGGCGCCCTCGCCGCTGACCGTCACGGCCAGGGCCGCGGCCGGGGCGATCTCCAGATCGTCACTGAGGGAAAGGGCTTGGAAGACCGTGGTGAGGTCGTGGTATCCGTCGGGACGGAGGTCGCCCACCCCGAGGTGCAGATTCACCTTCGAGGGCGCGCGCACGACGACGGGACGGGGCACAACAGACAGCACGCGCTCAGCCTAATCGGGGAATCGAGGTCCCGGTGCGCGCAGGGGGCGGAGTTCATCGGTGTTCATCGGCGTTCACCGGGACTTCCGGAACCCGACGAACTCCGCTCCCGGGGTTGTCGCCGCCTGGTCACAGGAGGGCGCCGCCGGTGGCGTCTATCCATTGGCCGGTGACCCAGCGCGCGTCGTGCGAAGCGAGAAAGCCCACGATGTCGGCGATTTCGCCGGGCTGGGCCACGCGGTTCAGCGGTGAGCGGGCCGCGGTGGCGGCCTGCCCCTCGGGGGTGCGCAGCCAGGCCGCGTTCATGTCGGTATCGACCGCGCCGGGCGCGACGGCGTTGACGGTGATGCCGCGGGGGCCGAGTTGTTTGGCCAGGGTGCCGGTCAGCGCGTCGACGGCGGCCTTGGTCATGGTGTACGCGACGAGTTCGGGCAGGTGCGCGCCCCTGGTCAGTCCGGTGGAGACGTTGACGATGCGGCCGCCGTCGCGCAGGCGGCCGAGGCCGAGCTTGGTGACGAAGAACGGCGATTTGGTGTTGACCGCGAACACCCGGTCGAAGGAGTGCTCGTCGGTGCCCTCGATGGGTTCGCGGATGCCGTCGGTGCCGGCGTTGTTGACCAGGATGTCGAGCCCGTCGGCGTGCGCGTCGAAGGCCGCCCAGAGGGCCTCGGCGTCGCCGGGCACCCCGAGCGGGGCCGAGATAGCGAAGGCCGATCCGCCCGATGACTCGATGGCGGCGACGGTCTCCTTCGCCGCGGCCGTATTGCCGTTGTAGTGCACCGCCACGCGGGCGCCGTCGCGGGCGAGCCGCTGCGCGATGGCCCGGCCGATGCCGCGTCCGCCGCCGGTGACCAGGGCCGTCTTACCGGTGAGTGCGCTCATGTCGTTGCCACAGCCTTTCTTTAACGATCGTTACAGAAGGGCACCGTAGCACATTGTTTAGCGAGCGCTATAAAATAGATTCATGGCAACGCCGGCCCGGGGACGCCCCCGCTCCTTCGATCGAGATGCCGCCCTGGACAAGGCTTTACGCCTGTTCTGGCGGCAGGGATACGAGGCCACCTCGATCAGCGACCTCACCGGCGAACTCGGCATCGGCGCACCGAGCCTGTACGCCGCGTTCGGCGACAAGAAGCAGCTCTTCGACGAGACCATCACCGCGTACGGCGCGCGCTACGGCGGCTTCGCCGCGCGGGCGCTGGCCGAGGAGCCGACCGCCCGGGCCGCGGCGGCCAGGACCCTGCGCGAGGCCGCGATCGAGTACACGACCCCGGGCCAACCGGGCGGATGCATGGTGATCAGCGCGGGGATCAACACCACCAACGCCGAGGTCGCGGCCCGGCTCGAGCGCCTGCGCAACGCCAACGTCGATGCCTTCGAACAGCGGATTCGCGCCGATGTCGCGGCGGGGATACTCCCGGCGGGGACGAACGCCGCGGCACTGGCACGCTATGTCGGCACGGTCATGCAGGGCATGTCGCAGTCCGCGCGCGACGGCGCGGACCGGGCCGAGTTGCTGACGGTGGCCGAGTTGGCCCTGCGCGCCTGGGACGAGGCCCCGGCCGGCGGCTGAGCATTCGGTCGCGAAGCACTTGCGCCAGGTACCCATGGGGGGTATGTTTTCGGTGTCGGGGATACCCCCACACCGTATGAAGCGCGAGCCGAGGAGTCGAATCATGGCCACCAGCACCTACACCGTCACCGGCATGACCTGCGGCCACTGCGTCGGGTCGGTCAAGAAGGAGATCGGCAAGATCGATGGTGTGACCAGTGTCGATGTCGATCTGGCCAGCGGGCGCGTGCAGGTCGAGTCGGCCGCGCCGGTCGCCGACGCCGACATCGTCGCGGCCGTCGACGAAGCGGGCTACGAGGTGGCGGTCTAAATGAACGATCGCCTCAAGTTCGCGGCCTTCGGCGCCGGGCTGGTCGTGCTGTTCGGCGCGGCGCTCGGCATCGGCGCCCTGGTCGGCGATCCGATCGGGTCCGATGCGAGCGACAGCGACACCGCGAACGGGTTGCGGCAGAGCGAATCCGGCTACTCGCTGAGCGAGGTCGCCGCCCCGGCCGCCCCGAATCAGCAGGGGCCGCTGAGCTTCCGGATCGACGGCCCACGGGGCGCGGTGACCGAGTTCGACACCCTGCACGAGAAGAAACTGCATCTGATCGTGGTGCGTTCGGACGCGAGCCAGTTCCGGCACGTGCATCCGCAACTCGCCGCCGACGGCACCTGGTCGCTGGACTGGAAGTGGGCCGAGCCCGGTACCTACCGCGTCTTCGCCGACTTCTCCCCCGCCGGCGGCCCCGGTGAACTCACGCTGAGCCGCACCGTGACCGTGGCGGGCGACGCGGCGGACAAGCCGCTGCCGCCCCCGTCCAGGACCGCCACGGTGGACGGTTACCAGGTCACCCTCACCGGTGATCTGAACACCGCGGGCAGTGAACTGAGTTTCGCCATCGCCCGCGACGGCAAACCGGTCACCGATCTGCAGCCGTACCTGGGCGCGTACGCGCACCTGGTGGCGCTGCGGGCGAGCGATCTCGCCTACCTGCACGTGCACCCGCAGGGCCAGGTCGGCAAGACACCGCCCGGACCGGACGTGTCGTTCCACGCCCAGGCGCCCAGCGACGGCGAATACCGCCTGTACCTGGACTTCTCACACAACGGCTCGGTGCACACCGCGGAGTTCACCACGAAGACGGCACCGGCCGCGTCCACCTCGGACGGGCCCGCGCAACACGGAGGAGGTCACTGATGAGCGCACCGGCACCCGCACGGTCGATCGAACTCGAGATCGGTGGTATGACCTGCGCCTCCTGCGCGTCCCGAATCGAGAAGAAGCTCAACAGAATCGACGGCGTCACCGCGACGGTCAACTACGCCACCGAGAAGGCCAAGGTCAGCTTCCCGGATTCGGTGACGGCCGACGACCTCATCGCCAAGGTCGAGGACACCGGCTACACCGCCGCCGTGCACAGCCCGGAACCGGTGAAACCCGATGCCCCGGAAGCCGATTCGGCGCCGACCGCGACCCAGCAGCTGCGCCATCGGCTGCTGGTGAGCCTGGCGCTGGCCATCCCCGTGGTCGCGATGGCCATGATTCCCGCGCTGCAGTTCACCAACTGGCAGTGGCTCTCGCTGACACTCACCGCGCCCATCGTGGTGTGGGGCGGCGCGCAGTTCCACCGCGCGGCCTGGGTCAACGCCAAACACGGTGCGGCGACGATGGATACGCTCATCTCGCTGGGCACCGCGGCCGCGTTCGGCTGGTCGGTGTACGCGCTGTTCTTCGGCGACGCCGGCATGGCGGGCATGACGCACCCCTTCACCCTGACCATCGCCCGCGGTGACTCGTCCTCGGCGCTGTACTTCGAGGTCGCGGCCACGCTCATCACCGCGATTCTGGCGGGCCGCTACTTCGAGACCCGGTCCAAGGAGAAGGCGGGCTCGGCGCTGCGGGCACTGCTCGAACTCGGGGCCAAGGATGTGGCGGTGCTGCGCGACGGCGCCGAAATCCGGATCCCGGTCGGCGAATTGCGCGTCGGCGACGAGTTCCGGGTGCGCCCGGGCGAGAAGGTCGCCACCGACGGCACGGTGGTGCACGGCAATTCGGCGCTCGACATGAGCATGCTGACCGGCGAGTCCGTGCCGGTCGAGGTCGGGCCCGGCGATCAGGTCGTCGGCGCGACGGTGAACGCGGGCGGTCTGCTGACCGTGCGCGCCACCCGGGTCGGGGCCGACACCCAACTGGCACAGATGGCGTCGCTGGTGGAGGACGCGCAGAACGGCAAGGCGCCCGTGCAGCGGCTCGCCGATCGGGTGGCCGGGGTGTTCGTGCCCATCGTCATCGGGATCTCCGTCGCCGCACTGGGTTTCTGGCTCGGCACCGGCGCCGCGGTCTCGACCGCGTTCGGCGCGGCGGTGGCCGTGCTGATCATCGCCTGCCCGTGCGCCCTGGGCCTGGCCACGCCGACCGCACTGCTGGTGGGCACGGGTCGCGGTGCGCAGCTGGGGATTCTGATCAAGGGTCCGCAGGTGCTGGAGTCGACCCGGCGCATCGACACCGTGGTGCTGGACAAGACCGGCACCGTCACCACCGGGCGCATGTCCCTGGATCGGGTGATCCCGGCGGACGGCGTGGACGCGGCGGAACTGCTGGCGGTCGCGGCGGCGGTGGAGCACGGCTCCGAGCACCCGGTGGCCAAGGCCGTGGTGAGCGGGGCGGCCGAGCGGACGCTCGCGCTGGAACCGGTCGAGCAGTTCGTCAGCCACGGCGGCAAGGGTGTGCAGGGCCTGGTCGCCGAGCGCGCGGTCGTCATCGGGCGCACCGAATTGCTCGCGGACTGGTCCATCACGCTGCCGAAGGCGCTGGCCGAGGCCAAGACCGAGGCCGAACAGCAGGGCAAGACCGCCATCGCGGTGGCCTGGGACGGGGAGGCCCGCGGCGTGCTCGTCATCGCCGACGCCGTCAAACCCACCAGCGCGCAGGCGATCTCGGAGATGCGGGCGCTCGGGCTCACCCCCGTGCTGCTGACCGGCGACAACGCCGCCACCGCGCGGACCGTCGCCGATCAGGTCGGCATCGACGAGGTGATCGCCGAGGTGCTGCCCAGCGACAAGCTCGACGTGGTCAAGCGACTGCAGGAGCAGGGCAAGGTGGTCGCCATGGTCGGCGACGGCGTCAACGACGCGGCCGCCCTCGCCCAGGCCGATCTGGGCCTGGCCATGGGCACCGGCACCGACGTGGCCATCCAGGCCGCCGATCTGACGCTGGTGCGCGACGATCTGCGCTCGGTGCCGACCGCGATCAAGCTGTCGCGGGCCACGCTGCGCACGATCAAGGGCAACCTGTTCTGGGCCTTCGGCTACAACGTGGCGGCGATCCCGCTGGCGGCGGCGGGACTGCTCAATCCCATGCTCGCCGGCGCGGCCATGGCGCTGTCCAGTGTGTTCGTGGTCAGCAACAGTCTGCGACTGCGCCGGTTCGAGGGCTGAGCCGGATTGGGCAGCGGTCGAGACCGCCCACCGCACGGGGCCGTTCGGATCACCTGATCCGGACGGCCCTTTCGCATGCGCCGGGGTTTCGGGCCGGTGGGCGGTGGCCGGATTCCGCCGGGTGGGTGGTCACCCGCGGGCGCGCTGGTGTTCAATGGCTGCGACCGCGGTGGGGACCGCCTCGCCCGTGATGCCGAGGAGCGCGTTTCGTGACGACGATTGCCGAGTATTTGGTCGGCGGGGATGTTCAGATCACCCCGGTGGCCGTGGGAGAAGCCGGGGCGCCGGAGATCTCGATCTCCGTGCCCGAGGGCTGGCTCACCGTCGACACGGCCATGTTCCCGGGCGCCTACGGGGTGTGGACGCTCCCGCCGGAGGACGGCTGGGCCGACAACGTGGTGCTGCTGCTCGGCAGGCTGTCCAAGCCGGTCAACGCCGCCGAACTGCTGGAGTGCTCGTTCTCCGATGCCCGCCAGCTGCCGCAGTGGCAGGAGCTCGGCGCGGAAATCGGTGACTACCAGGGCTATCCGTCGGCCTCGGTGACCGGCACCTACGCGGTGGAGCAGCTCGGCCTGTGGGTGCACACCCGCTACGTGCTGGTGGCCGTGGGCACCTACGAGTACCTGGTGCAGGCCACCTTCACCGCCCGCGCCGACGGCCCGGGGATCGACCCGGCCACCATCGGCAGCCTGCGGGTCGCCGTCTGACGCACGCACCCGGATAGGCGGCGCGGCACCCGCTCACTGCGGCGGGACCTGCTCCGCGAGCCGGACGAACGCGGCGGTGTCCAGGGTCTCGCCGCGGGCGGTGGGCGCGATTCCCGCTGCCACCAGGCGCCTTTCGGCCTCGACCGGGGAACCCGCCCAGCCCGCCAGGGCCGCGCGCAGCGTCTTGCGGCGCTGCGCGAAGGCGGCGTCGACGACCTCGTAGACGCGCCTGCGATGCGATTCGTCCATGGGCCAGGGCGATTCGGTGAAGCGGTCGATGCGCACCAGTCCGGATTCGACCTGCGGCACCGGCCAGAAGATCTGGCGGCCAACGGTTCCCGCGCGCTTCACGGTGCCGAAGAAACCGGCTTTCACGCTCGGCACGCCGTAGATACGGCCGCCGGGCACGGCGGCGAGCCGGTCGGCGACCTCGAGCTGCACCATCACGAGAGTCGTTCGAATGCTGGGCAATTCGGCCAGCAGGTGCAGCAGCACGGGCACGGCGACGTTGTAGGGCAGGTTCGCGACCAGGGCGGTCGGGGCGGCCGGCAGATCCGCGGCCTGCACCCGCAGCGCGTCCGCCTGCACGACGGTGAGCCGGTCGGCGAGGGTCGGCGCGCGATCCTTGACCGTCTGCGGCAGATGCTCGGCGAGGTTCGGGTCGATCTCCACCGCGATGACGCGATCGGCGGCGTCGAGCAGGCCCAGGGTCAGCGAACCGAGACCGGGGCCGACCTCGAGCACCACGTCGTCACGGCCCACGCTGCCCGCGGCGACGATGCGGCGCACGGTGTTGGCGTCGTGGACGAAGTTCTGTCCGAGCTGCTTGGTCGGGCGCACCCCGAATCGCTCCGCGAGCACCCGCACTTCGGCGGGCCCGAGCAGGGCGGCTTCTCCTCGACCGGCGTTCTCTGGTTCGGACACCCTGGGAAACCTATCAACCCGGGCCCGGTCACCGCCCCGACACCCCGGCGCCGAGCGCGCCCGGAAGGTCGGTGAGCCCCGTCTCCACCGCGGCCGGCACGGTGCGTGACTCGGCGATCGATGACCGCCGTCGCCGCACCGGCCGGGCCCGGCGGCTCAGGCCTGGACGGGGGTGGCGAGCACGCGGCCGATGAAGGCGTCGATCGCGGCCCACATCTGCGGATTGAGTTCGGTGTGGCTGCCGGTGCCCGTCACCGTCGTGAAGTCGACGCCGTTGGCGGCGAACTGGCCGGCGAGGGCGACATGCAGCGGGGAGGGCACGGTGACGTCGGTCAGGTTGAGCAGCAGCAGGATCGGCTCGTCGTAACCGTTGACCGGCACCGCCATGTAGTCGGTGATCGCGGCGCGGAAGCGCGGGTCGGCGAGCGGGCGGGCGAGCAGATCTCCGACGGAGAGGCCGTTGGTGATCTTCATGATGTCCATGAAGCAGAGGCTGCCCGCCTGATCGAAGACCTCGCGGCCGCGCGGGGTGAGGTAGCTGTCCATATCCAGATCCGGGCGGGTCTCGCGCAGGCCGACCAGCATGCTGACGATGAAGGTGTCCACGGCGTTGCCGTTGTCGCCGGGGATGTCCGGCACGTACGGTCCGGCCAGCGGGACGAACTTCTCCACATCCGAGGCCGGGTCGACGGCGATGGTGCCGCGGAAGTCCAATTCCGGTGCGCGCGTGGACTGCAGGTGCGCCGCGCCGAGCGCCGCGTGGCCGCCCTGGGAGAACCCGATCACCGACCAGGTGCGCGAGAGTTCGGGCCGGGCAGCGCGCGCGGCCTGCACCAGGTCGATGGTGGCGGTCGCCTCGCTGCGCAGTTCGAGATACGGGTGCGGGCCGGTGTCGAAACCGCCGAGCCCCAGATAATCCGGTGCGACGACGGCGAAGCCCTTGGACACCAGGTAGTTCAGGAACTGGTCTTCCTTGGGGCGCGCGACCCGGGTGGTGCCGCTCTGGCCGCCGCAGTTCGGGCCGAGGCCGGAGGTGCCGTGGTCGTAGGCCATGATCGGCCAGCCACCCTCGGGGGCCGGGCCGTCGGGCAGGATCAGCGCGCCGCTGGCCTGGACCGGAGCGCCGTTGGAGCGTTCGGTCCAGTAGTTCACCGCGTAGCCGTGGGCGAGTCCGCGCCAGCCGGGAGCCTGGGCGGTGACATCGATCAGCGAGCCGCTCGCCGCCGCCTGTGCGGGCGCCGCGGGCAGGGCGAGCAGGCCGCTCGCCACCACCGCCGCCGCGGTGGCAACTCGGATACGCCAATCGAACAACCGCATGAAACCTCCATCAGCTGGTTCTGTCGCGTGTGTCGCGCGCCGGAAAGCTTAGCCATTGAAACTGGTCACACGATTAAGAGAACTCTATGAGCGGCGTCCGCACTTGAATTCAGGACAAATCGACCGGTCATCGGTACCGCCGACCATTGACGCGAAGTGAAACTTGTTCTAATTTCCCGTCATGTTGCGTAGATACGACGGACGTCGAGTACTTGTCACGGGAGCCGGTTCGGGCATCGGCCAGGGCATCGCCCTGCGCCTGCTCTCCGAGGGCGCACAGCTGGTCGCGGCGGATATCAACGACGAGGGTCTGAAGACCACCGTCGAGGCCGCGACCGAGGAGCAGCGCGCACGGCTGCGCACGCTGACCCTGGACGTCGCGAATCCGGAATCGGTGAGCGCCACCGTGGCCGCGGCCGTCGAATTCCTCGGCGGGCTGGACGTTCTGGTGAACGCGGCGGGCATCATGCGCGCCGGGCACACCCACGAACTGCCCCTGGACATCTGGAACACGGTGCTCGCGGTGAACCTCACCGGCACCTTCCTGGTGACCCAGCAGGCCCTGCCGCACCTCATCGAGACCCAGCGCGGCGTGGTGGTGAACTTCTCCTCCACCTCGGCGTTCGGCTCGGTGCCCTACATGTCGGCGTACGCCGCCTCCAAGGCGGGCGTCAACGCCTTCACCCACGCCATCGCCCTGGAATACGTGAAACAGGGTCTGCGCGCGGTGAACATCGTCCCGGGCGGGATCGGGACCGGACTGACCGCCGGCCTCGACCTGCCCGCCGACGCCGACTGGAGCCTGCTGGCCCGCCTCCCCGGCTGGATCGAGGGCGGCATGCTCGGCAAGCCCGAGGATGTGGCGGGCGCGGTGGCGATGGTGGCCTCCGACGACGGGCGCTACATCACCGGCACCGAGATCCGCGTGGACGGCGGCGCACTGATGTAGGTGCGTGTCAGCTGATGCCGAGGCGGCTGGTGCAGGCGGGCCAGGCGCCCCAGCCCTGGCGGGCGCGAGTCACCTCGGCGATCGCGATCTGCTCCTCGCGGGTCGCGAGATCCGCGCGGGGGGCGTAGCGGAGGCCGCCCTGGCGGGCCCAGGTGTTGGCGTCGAACTGGATGCCGCCGTAGTAGCCGTTGCCGGTGTTGATGGCCCAGTTGCCGTTGGACTCACACTTGGCCAGGGCATCCCAGGTGTGGCCGTCGCGGACCTCGGGTACCTCGGTGCCGGGCTTGGTGCCCTTGCGGACGGTCTTGGGCGCGGCGGCCACGATGACCGTGTGGGTGACCGGATCCTTCGCGGCCTCATGGCCGTTCACGATCGAGACCGCGAAAGTGACGTCCTGGGTACCGGGTACGCCCGGGTTCTCCACGACCGTCCGGCTCTGATTGAGGGTCGGATCCTCGATGATGTTCTCTTCGGGCTCCAAAGGCAGCCGCTCGGTGCGCTTTTCGACGTACTTGCGCGTGACCACGATCTTCATGCCGTCGGTGAGCGTGGTGTCCGGGCCCGGCACGACCGAATCCTGATCGACCAGCGGGCGGCCCTGCTCCTCGAGCAGCTTCCCGACCGTCGGCGCGGCCAGGCGCACCAGGCCGGGCGCGCCGCCGTTGTCGGACAGTTCCACGGTGCGCGGGTTGGTGATCAGCAGCGAGGCGCCCTCGAGCGGCAGCGGGGAGGGGCGCGCGGGCGAGGTGTACACGTCGCCGGGCAGATTCAGCTTCACGATGGCCTCGGCCACGGTGAGCGCGGTCGTCCACGCCTTGGACGGGCGGCCGTCCACGATCATGGCGACCTCGCGCGCGCGATTCAGCGTGATGGTCCCGCCATCGCTGATCTTCGCACCGGCGGAAGGGGATACGTCGTCGCGACCGCTGATCCCGTAGCCCGCGTCCTTGAGCACGCCGCGCACATCGCCGTACATGGTGTGCTGGGTGATGGACATGCCGTCCACCACCACGGTGACCGTCTTCTTGTTCACGATCGCCACGCCCGCACCGACGATGAGCGTGACGAGCATCGCCGCGATGGCGCCGTACAGCAGCGGCGATCGCGACGAATTGATCTTCGTCAGTGGCTTCATCGATAGTCTCGGCATGGTCACAGTACGATAACGAGGGCCGGGGGAATTGACAATGGAAACGCGGTGACCCGCGGTTGCGAATATTACGAAGTCATATAGCGCCGCAGGTGGATCACGGCGCGGCCCAATCATAGTGAGCGAGGCCACACCTCGCGAATCGGACGGTCAGATGCCGTAGACCCGCCTGGCATTGGCGGTGGTGATCTTGGCCAGGGTCTGCGGATCCTGTTCCCGTACTTCCGCGAGCGCGCGCACGGTATAGGGCAGCATGTACGACTCGTTCGGTGCGCCGCGGAACGGATGCGGGGTCAGAAACGGCGCGTCCGTTTCGACCAGAATCTGTGCGTCCGGAACGACTTTCGCCGCCTCCCGCAATTCATGGGCGTTCTTGAAACTCACCGTGCCGGAGAAACTCAGCACGTAGCCCTCGTCCACGCACGCCATGGCCATATTGGCGTCGGAGGAGAAGCAGTGGAAGATCACCGTTTCCGGCGCGCCCTCGTCCAGCAGCACGGTGAGCAAATCATGATCGGCTTCGCGGTTGTGGATCATGAGCGGTTTGCCCAGCCGCTTGGCGAGGTCGATGTGCCAGCGGAAACCCTCCACCTGCGTCTCGATGTCCGCGCACCCGTCGAGCTTGCCGGGCCAGTAGTAGTCGAGCCCGGTCTCCCCCACCGCGACCACCCGCGGGTCCGCGGCCAGCGCCTCGAGTTCGGCCTTGGCCGCCTCGTCCAGCGCGTTCGCCCGGGTCGGATGCAGCGCGACGGCCGCGTATACCCGCCTGTCCCAGTTCGCCGCCCGGACCGCGAAACGCGCGGCGTCGAGATCGTCGGCGATGGTCACCACTTCGCGCACACCCGCGGCCTCGGCCCGATCCACAATCGCGGCAACCGATTCCGCGTCCGTCGCACCGCAGGCGTCCAGATGCGTATGCGCGTCGATGAGCGGGAACAGCGGCTGGGGCGGTTCGGGGGCCGGTCGGGTGTTACGCATGGTCGACACCGGCGACGGGGATATTCACGCGAGTGGCAGCAGGCACGCAGATTAGAGTAGTCACCACCATGAGTGCATCCGATCGCCCCGCCTTCTACGTGACCACGGCCATTGCGTACCCCAACGGTGCACCGCACATGGGTCACGCCTACGAATACATCTCCACCGATGCCCTGGCCCGCTTCAAGCGGCTGGACGGTTTCGATGTGTTCTTCATGACCGGCACCGACGAGCACGGGCAGAAGGTGCAGCAGGCGGCCAAGGCCGCCGGCGTTCCGGAGCAGGAGTACGCCGCGCGCAACTCCGACGTCTTCGAACGCCTGGACAAGGCCCTGGATGTCTCCTACGACCGGTTCATTCGCACCACGGACGCCGATCATCACGCCGCGTCCATCGCGCTCTGGGAGAAGATCGCGGCCAACGGCGACATCTACCTCGACACCTACGCGGGCTGGTACTCCGTGCGTGACGAGGCGTTCTACGCCGAGGACGAGACCACCGTCCTCGAGGACGGCACCCGCGTGTCCACCGAGAGCCGGACACCGGTCGAGTGGACCGAGGAGTCGAACTACTTCTTCCGCCTGTCCGCGTACCAGGACCGGCTGCTCGAGCTGTTCGAGCAGGACCCCGAGTTCCTCGCGCCCGCGACCCGCCGCAACGAGATCGTCTCGTACGTGAAGTCGGGCCTGAAGGATCTGTCCATCTCGCGCACCACCTTCGACTGGGGCGTTCCGGTGCCCGGCGATCCGGCGCACGTGATGTACGTGTGGATGGACGCGCTCACCAACTACCTCACCGGCGCGGGTTACCCGGACGTCGAGTCCGAGCGTTTCCGCAAGTTCTGGCCCGCCGACGTGCACATCATCGGCAAGGACATCACGCGCTTCCACGCCATCTACTGGCCCGCGTTCCTGATGTCGGCCGACATCGCCCTGCCGAAACGCGTTTTCGCGCACGGGTTCCTGTACAACAGGGGCGAGAAGATGTCGAAGTCGACCGGCAACGTGGTCGATCCGATGGAACTGGTGGACACCTACGGCCTGGACGCCGTGCGCTTCTTCCTGCTGCGCGAGATCTCCTACGGGCAGGACGGCTCGTACAGCCACGAGGGCATCGTCGGCCGCATCAACACCGATCTGGCCAACGAGTACGGCAACCTCGCCCAGCGCTGCCTGAAGATGGTGCTGCGCGATTTCGGCGGCGTGGTCCCGGCTCCCGGCGACTTCACCGATGAGGACAAAGCACTGCTCGAGCGTGCGAACGGCCTGTTGGAGAAGGTGCGCGCCGAATTCGACCAGCAGCTCATCCATCTGGGCCTCGAGCAGCTGTGGCTGACCCTCGGTGAGACCAACCGCTACTTCTCCGCGCAGGCCCCGTGGACGCTGGCCAAGTCGGGCACCCCGGAGGACGTCGCGCGCGAGGGCACCATCCTCTACGTGACCATGGAGGTGCTGCGCATCGTGACCCTGCTGGTGCAGCCGGTGATTCCGGGCGCGGCCGGCCGGATCCTGGATCTGCTCGGCCAGACCGATCGCGATTTCGCGGCCATCGCCACCCCGCTGACCCCCGGCCTGGCGCTGCCCGAGCCGGCGGTCGTGTTCCCGAAGTTCGTGGAGCCCAAGGCTTAACGAGAAATTCACGGCGGCGGCCCCGTGTCCGATCTCCGGACGCGGGGCCGCCGTTCGCGCGGGGGTGTGCGCGGCGTTGCCCGGGGTGCCCGGGCGCGCCTCAGACCGTCAGGCGGGTCACCGCGCCCAGGAAACCGGTGGCGTACAACGACGTCGAATCCCAGCCGGGTCCGGCGCCGAAGCGCACCGAGGTGATGAAGGGCAGGCCCTCGGCGATCGTGCAGTGGGTCCCGGCGTCCGGGTCGACGCGCACCACCTTGCCCGCGGTGTTGAGCGCCACGTACACCGCGCCGTCCGGCCCGACGGTCATGTCGTCGGCCGAGTTCAGCGGCCCGAACCCGGGCAGGACGATGCGGGCGGGAGCGGCGTCCGGACGGTCGATGTCCACCGCGGCGATGACCGTGTCGGCGTCGAAGGTCGTGGAGACGAACAGCTTTCGGCGCGCGGGATCGTAGGCCAGCCCGTTGGTGGAGGTCAGCTCCGGCGCCAGGGTGTGCGCGCCGGAGCCGTCGGCCGCGACCCGGGTGAGGGTCGTGTTCGCGCCGACGTCGCGGCTGACCACGAAGCCGCCGTCCGGTAGCTGCGCCAGGCCGTTGGGCATGCGCAGGCCGGTGACGGCCGTGTGAACGGCCCCGGTGGCCAGATCGACGGCGACGATCGCGCCGTCGGGGGTGTCCGAGACGCCACTGGCGAAGGTATTCCCGGTGTTCACGTACGCGATGCCGCCGGACACCACCAGGCCACCCGGCGTTTCGACGGGGGCGACGGTGACGCGGCTACCGTCCGGCGTCAGGCGAACCAGCCCGCCGCCGGCACCGCCGAACGAGGTCTCCGAGAGCAGCAGACCGCCGGTCCCGTCGAATGCCAGGTTCTCCAGGACGCCGAAGCCGCTCGCGACCGTGGCCGCGGAGCGGACCGTACAGCCTCCGACTTCGTTTGCGGCAGTGGCGATTCCATTCGCCCCGAAGGTCAGCAAGGCTATGGATTGAGCGGTGACCACCCCGCTCACGAGGCCCTTCGCAAAGTGCATGCGCCCAACCTAACCGGAGCCGACTTTCGAAATCCAGTGCCGCTCAGACAGTTTCGTTACGTCATAGATGTAACTGTCAGTTACATTTTTCGTCGGACGGGTGATCAGGTGAAGTCCCTCACAGCGAACCATTCGGTATCTATGTTCTCACCGGCGCAGATGGCCGACGGGGGCGGTGTCCCAGACAGCATCGGGCAAACGGATCGGTCGCTCGCGTCATTACCGTCGGGTAGCCTCAATCCGTCACTGATTCAGGTTGCTTTTCTTCGCACTTTCAGGAGTCCCTGTGCCGCATTCTCGATTCGAGTCGATCGGCGCTTATCTGCCGTCGAAACGCGTCACCACAGAAGAGCTGGTCGCGCAATTGAAGCAGGCCCCTCCATTCGATCTCGAAAGAATCACGGGCGTTCAGGAACGACGATTCCGCGACACCAGCCCGGAGAACACCGAAGACTCCTTCACGCTCGCGATGAACGCGGCGCAGGACTGTCTTTCCAGGTCACAGTACGCCGCCACCGACCTGGACGTGATCATCTCGACCTCGATCACGCGTAGCAAGGACGGCACCAAGATGTATATGGAGCCGTCCTTCGCCGGTTCCATCGCGCGCGAACTCGGCGCTCGCGAAGACACTATTTCGTTCGATCTCTCGAATGCGTGCGCGGGAATGATGACCGGCACCTACATTCTGGATCGCATGATTCGCTCGGGTGCCATCCGCCGCGGAATGGTGGTGAGCGGCGAGGCCATCACCCCCATCGCGGAAACCGCTGTCACCGAAATCACCGAGAAATACGATCTGCAATTCGCGTCACTTACGGTGGGCGATTCGGGCGCGGCCGTGGTACTGGACGAAGCCGTCGACGACAACGACAAGATCCACTACATCGAGCTGATGACCGCCTCGGAGTTCTCGCACCTGTGCCTGGGCATGCCGAGCGAGAAGTCGCAGGGCGTCGCGCTCTACACCGACAACCGCAAGATGCACAACGAGTCGCGCTTCCTGCTCTGGACCGATTCGCAGCGCAACCACCTCGAGCGGCAGGGCAACACCTTCGCCGAGGAGAACTTCGACTACATGATCCATCACCAGTTCGGCGCGGGCGCGATCCCCTTCATGAACGCCATCGCCGAGCGCGAGTTCGGCAGCCCCATGCCGCCGGACCTGAACGTGATCGAGAAGTACGGAAACACCTCCACCACTTCGCACTTCATCGTGCTCCACGATCAGCTGAGCCAGGAGGCCATCCCGGCCGGCTCGAAGATCCTGATGGTCCCCGCCGCCTCCGGCGTCGTCGGGGGCTTCCTGTCCACCACGATTTCATCCCTGAAGGTCTGACATGGGCGTGCGCATCAAATCCACCGGAACCAGCCGGGCCGGAGACACTTTCAGCATCGTGGAGCTCAGCGGGCAGGCCGCGCGCCAGTCCATGGAGCGGGCCGGGGTTCGCCCCGAACAGGTCGGCGTGCTGATCAACGCCGGCATCTTCCGCGACTCGAACACCGTGGAACCCGCGGTGTCCGCGCTGATTCAGAAGGCCGCCGGAATCGGGCTCGACTACGTGAAGGACGACCCGCGTTCGTTCTCCTTCGATCTCATGAACGCGGGCGTCGGCGCGCTCAACGCGGTGCAGGTGGCTCAGTCGATCCTGGAAACCGGTAGCGCCGAGCACGTTCTCGTGGTCTCCGGGGACACCCACCCCTCGACCAAGCGCGGTACCGCGGACGCGGAATTCCCCTACGCCACGACCGGTGCCGCATTGTTGCTGGAGCGCACCGACGAGCCCGAGGGCTTCGGCCGCGTGCACACCGTCGCGGGCACCGGAACGCCGGTCATCGAGTCCTACGTGGACGTGGCGACCATGGGCACCGGGGGCCGCGACCTCATGACCGTGGTGCGCGAGCCCGGCGCCGAGGACCGGCTGCTGGCCGTGGCCGCCGACGCCGCGCGGCTGGCGCTGTCCGACGGCGAGCCGGACCAGGCCCGCACCGCGCTCATCGCCTCCACCCCGGCCGCCGGTTTCGGCGAGCGGCTGGCGGCGGAGCTGGGCATCGCGCCCAACGCGGTACTGCTGCCGGATCTTTCGCAGGGCGATCCGCACACCGCGGCCCTGACCCTCGCGTACGACCTGGCGGCGCAGGACGATTCGCTGGACGCGTTCACCCACGTGCTGTTCGTGGCCGCCGGCGCGGGCCCCTCGGCCGCGGCGGTGCTCTACCGGCTCCCCGCCGCCGTCGGAGCCGCGGCGTGACAACCGCTACCTACTGGCAGGCCATCGACCGCTTCCGCGCGGTCGCGGCCGCTGCGCCCGACCGGGAAGTCGTGATCTTCCCGGCGGGCACGGCGACTTCGGGACTCCCGGAGTACCGGCACCTGACCTATCGCGAACTCGACGAGTGGTCCGACTCCATCGCGGCGCACCTCGTCGCCGCCGGGGTGGGCCGGGGCACTCGCACCATCGTGCTGGTCCTGCCGAGCCCCGAGTTGTACGCGATCATGTTCGGGCTCTTGAAGATCGGCGCGGTCCCCGTGGTCATCGACCCGGGTATGGGCCTGCGCAAGATGCTCAACTGCCTGCGCGCGGCGGACGCGGAGGCCTTCATCGGCATTCCGCAGGCGCACGCGGCCCGCGTGCTGTTCCGCCGGTACTTCCGGGGCATCCGGGTCCCGATCACCGTGGGGCCGCGCTGGTTCTGGGGCGGGGAGACCCTGCAGAGCTGGGGCGGACCCGCGGCCGTGGCGGCGGGGGCCGCACCGGCGCCCGCGACCGGTCGTGGCGACGCGGCCCGGGCGCGCGTCCGGGCCGTGCGCGCCCAGCTCGCCGGCGTACGCGCGGCCTGGGAGCGCGGCTCGGCCTCGCTGCCCACCGCCTACACCGCGGTCGAGCGCACGCCCGCGCCCGCGGACGAGCTGCTGCTCATCGCCTTCACCACCGGCAGCACCGGACCGGCCAAGGCCGTGGAGATGACGCACGGGAACCTCTCGGCCATGGTCGACCAGGTCGACGCCGCCCGCGCGCGCGTCGCACCGGGCACCTCGCTCATCACCCTGCCGCTGGTCGGCATCCTGGACATGCTGCTCGGCTCCAGATGCGTACTGCCGCCGCTGATCCCGAGCCAGGTCGGCTCGACCGACCCGGCGCACGTGGTGGACGCGATCAACCGGTTCGGGGTGCGGACGATGTTCGCCTCCCCCGCCGTCCTGATCCCGCTGCTGCGGCACCTGGAATCGACCGGGGTGAAAATCCCCACGCTGCACAGCATCTACTCCGGCGGCGCACCCGTCCCGGACTGGTGCATCGCCGGTCTGCGCGAGGTGCTGAGCCCCGACGCGGAGGTGCACGCGGGCTACGGTTCGACCGAGGCCCTGCCGATGTCGACCATCGAATCCCGGGAACTGCTCGGCGGTCTCGTAGAACGGGCGCATCGAGGTGAGGGCACCTGTATCGGGCGCCCCGCCGAGAACGTGCGCGCGCGGCTGGTCGCCATCACCGACGATCCGCTGCCGAACTGGTCCGACGCGCTGGCCCGCGAGGCCGAGCTGGTCGCGACCCGGGGCATCGGCGAACTCGTGGTCGCCGGCCCGAACGTCAGCACTCGCTACTACTGGCCGCACGCGGCCAACCGCGCGGGCAAGATCGTCGAGGACGGCGTGGTCTGGCACCGCACCGGCGATCTCGCGTGGATCGACGACGAGGGCCGGATCTGGTTCTGCGGGCGCAAGTCCCAGCGCGTGCACACCGCCGCGGGACCCATGTTCAGCGTGCAGGTCGAGCAGGTGTTCAACACCCTGCCCGGCGTCGCCCGGACCGCGCTGGTCGGGGTCGGCCCGTGCGGCGCGCAGCGGCCCGTGCTCTGCGTGGAGACCGAGACCGGCGCGAACCCGCTGAGCCTGACGGCCGAACTGCGCGATCGCGCCGCCGCGTTCGAGGTCACCGCGCCCGTGCGGGACTTCCTGTTCCACCCGAAGTTCCCCGTGGACATCCGCCACAATGCCAAGATCGGCCGCGAGCAGCTGGCCGTCTGGGCAACCGAGCAGCTCGGAGAGGACAAGGGACGATGAAGGTGACCCTACTGCGGGCGATTCCGATTCTGGGCTGGCTGTACCTGTTCGCGGGGGTGTTCGCCGCCGGCACCGGGCGCGCGCCGGCCAATCGGCTGCTGCGGGCGATCTTCTGGATCGACGCCTTCCTGAGCATCGTGGTGCACGCGGCGCAGATCCCGTCCGCGCTGCGCGCCACCGCGGGCAGCGGCCACTCCCCGGCCGAGACCGCGATCATGACCCAGATCTTCGGCCTCACCTGGTGGAAGACGCAGGAGGCGGCCCGATGAGCACCAAGAAGGCACTGGTCACCGGGGCCTCCGGCTTCCTGGGCGGCGCCATCGTGCGCCGCCTGCTCGCCGACGGCGGCTACCGGGTCGCCGTGCTGGCCCGGCCCACCAGCAATCTGCGCGATCTGGACGCGGTCATCGATCAGGTGGAGATCGTCACCGGCGACCTCACCGATCCGGCGTCGCTCGATCGCGCCACGCAGGGCGTCGACGCGGTCTTCCACAGCGCCGCCCGCGTCGACGAGCGCGGCACCCGCGCCCAGTTCGTGGCCGAGAACCTCACGGCCACCGAACATTTGCTCGCGAGCGCCCGGCGCAACGGGGCGAGCCGCTTCGTCTTCATCTCCAGCCCCAGCGCGCTCATGGATCGCGACGGCGGCGACCAGGTGAACATCGACGAGTCGGTGCCCTACCCGAGCCGGTATCTGAACCTTTACTCCGAGACCAAGGCCGCCGCCGAACGCGCCGTATTGGCCGCCGACGCACCGGGTTTCACCACCTCCGCACTGCGGCCCCGGGCCATCTGGGGCGCGGGCGACCGGTCCGGCCCGATCGTGCGGCTGCTGAGCCGCGCGGCCACCGGATCGCTGCCGGACCTGTCCTACGGCAAGCAGGTGTACGCCTCGCTGTGCCACGTCGACAACATCGCCGACGCCGCGGTCAAGGCTGCCGCCTCGGAAAAGGTCGGCGGCAAGGCGTATTTCATCGCCGACGCCGAGCAGACCGACGTGTGGGGCTTCCTGGGCGAGGTCGCCGAGGGCCTGGGCTACGAACGGCCCAGCCGGCAGCCCAATCCCAAGGTGCTCGGCGCGGTCGTCGCCGTCATCGACACCATCTGGCGCATCCCCTACGTCGCCACCCGCTGGTCACCGCCGCTGTCGCGCTACGTGGTGGCGCTCATGACCCGCACCGCGACCTACGACACCGGCGCCGCCGCCGCGGATTTCGAGTACCGGGCGGTCGTCGACCGCGAGACCGGGCTGGCCGAATTCCTGGCCTGGCTCGAAACCCAGGGCGGCGTCACCGAATTGACCAAGGACCTACGGTAACCATCCCGGCGGTCCGCGCGCAGCAGAGGCAGTTATGAGCACCTTCCGCCGGCCCATCTCTCCCACCGAACTCATCTATTTCCCCATGCGGGATCTCGCGCCGCCGTTCCTCATGCAGCTCGCCATCGAGGGCGAGGGCACGCTCGACGCCGAACGGCTGCGGCGCGCGGTCGCCATCGCCTCGGCCGCCAATCCCGGTGCGCGCCTGGTGCGCGACGGCTCGTACTGGGTGGACAGCGGGGTCGCGCCGACCGTGCGCGAGGTGCGGCACGCGCTGCAGTTCCCGGCGCTGGAGGCGGATCCGGTGCTCACCAGCCCGATCGGGCCGACACCGGAGTCCACCACCGAGGTGCTGCTGCTGACCGCCGACCCGGTGACCATCGTGTTCCGGGTGTTCCACGGCGTCATGGACGGCATGGGCATGGTCATGTGGGCCACCGACATCCTGCGCGTGCTGCGCGGGCAGGAGCCCGTCGGCGCGGCCGATCCGGTGGCCGACGCCGAACTCGTGGCCAAGGTGGGCGCGCCGGGCAAGCCCGCGCTCATGGTGCCGCGCTTCGGCTCCGCCCTCGGGCGCGGCCGCCAGCTTCCGGGCGAGCACCGGCACCTGTTGCGGCACCGCACGATCAACGCCGCGGGTGCGGGTGCGCTCATGCGGGTCGCGGCCATTCTCGCGGACGAGGGCGGGCCGCTCTCGCGCATCATGATTCCGGTCGATCTGCGCCGCCACGATCCGGCGCTGCGGTCGACCGGCAATCTGGCGCTGCCCCTGTTCCTGGACGCGCGGCCCGGCACCGACTGGAAACAGCTCAACGCCGAGAAGCGCGCCGGGCTCGACGAGGGCCGCGAACTCAACCAGATGGACAACACCGGGCTGACCAAGCTCCCGCCCGCCGCGGGCCGGGCGCTGGCGCGCTCGCTCAACTGGATGGGCGCGCGCCTGGGCCGGAATCTGGCTTCCGCCACCGTCTCCCACATGGGCCGCTACGACCTGGACGCGCTGGCGGTACCGGGCTTCGCGCCCACCTCGGTCCGGGTGCTGCCCCAGCACAGCGTGGCCATGCCGATCCTCATGGGTCTGACCGAGGGCGGCGGGCGTACCGAGCTGACGGTCTCGGTGCGCAGCGGCAAGGGCATCCCCGATCGCCTGGACGCGCTGCTGGACCGGATCGTGCGCACCCTGGAAAGCGAACTGACACCGGCGGATTCGGCGCAATCCCGGACCGTCGCCCCTGGAACCGACGCGACGGGGACCGCCGGGCGATGACCGGAATCCGCCGGGTGCTGAGAGCGGCCGCGGGCGGGGTACTCCGGGCAGCCGGGTCCCCGCTCTCGACGGCGGCCCGCACATCGGCGGTATTTCTGACGGCCTCCGTCGCCTGGGAACCCGTTGCCGGACGCCCGGCGACCTCTGCCCGGTTCGGCCTGAAACACAACGGCGACACCATGATTCCGGTGCGAGGCGGCAGGCGCACGGGCGGTCACGAATCTCGGCACCATCGAAACGGAGTTGTGAACCGATGAACACCTGGGCGCGGCTGGTGGTTTCGTGGCCGAAGACGGTCCTGGCGGCGGGCGTGCTGTTCGCGCTCGCGTGCGGGCTCTTCGCGACCGGGCTGGCCGACAAGGTCAGCGCGGCGGGATTCAGTGACCCGGCGAGCGAATCCAGCGCGGTGGATCGCTGGGTGAAAGAGCAGCTCGGGCCGCAGAACCCGGACATCCTCGCCATCTACACCGCGCCCGAGGGGCAGACGCTGGCCGACATCGGGCCGCGGGTGCTGGAATCGGTGGGACGCATCGACCCGGCGCTGCTGGATCGGCCGGTCGAAACCTATTGGAACAGCACGCGGCAGCAGTACCTGCGCTCGCCCGACGGGCGGCAGGCGGTGGCCGCGGTGTTCGCGGCCGGCGACGACAACCGGCGCATCGCGGTGTATCCCGATATCGCCGAACATCTTCGGGTGCCGGGGGTGGAGACGCAGCTGACCGGATACAGCGCGCTCGCGGACACCATCAGCAACCAGTCGCGCCGCGATCTCGTGATCGCCGAATCCATTTCGATCCCGCTCACCGCCATCGTGCTGGTGCTGGTCTTCGGCGGCGTGGTGGCCGCGTTGCTGCCGGTGCTGGTCGGCACGCTGGCCGTCATCGGCGCGCTGGGCGCGGTGGGGCTCATCGCCCGGTTCACCGAGGTCAGCATCTTCGCCATGAACGTGGTGTCGCTGCTCGGACTCGGATTGGCCATCGACTACGGGCTTTTCGTGGTCAGCCGCTTCCGCGAGGAACTGGCGGCGGGGCGGTCCGTCCCCGAGGCGCTGACCAGAACCCTGCAGACCGCCGGACGCACGGTGCTGTTCTCGGCGCTGCTGCTCATGTGCGCGTTCGCCGGCACCTTCGTCTTCCCGCAGGCGGTGCTGCGCTCGCTCGGATTCGGGGCCATGGCGGCGGTCGCCCTGGCCGCACTGCTCTCGCTGACCGTGCTGCCCGCGATCCTGGTGCTGCTCGGCTCGCGCGTGGGCAAATGGAGTTGGCGCGCCGACGCTTTCGAGCATGCCGAGGCACGCGCGCAGCGCTTCTGGGGGCGGGTCGTCACCGCCGTCATGCGCCGTCCCGGCACCGTCGCCATCGCGGTGGGCGCGCTGCTGCTCGTGCTGGCCGCGCCGCTGACCAGCGTGCGCCTGGGCGACATCGACCACACCGCGCTGCCCGAGGGCAACGAAACCCGCGCGGCGGTCGAGGAATTGGCGGCGAACTTCCCCGCCGCGAACAGCGGCGCGACCGTGCTGCTGCGCGACACCGGCGGCGGGACACCCACTCCGGCGACCATCAGCGCCGCGCTGCGCGAGCTGAGCACGGTTCCCGGTGTGCGCCAGGCGCTGTCGCTGGGCATCCGCGAGGACGCTGCGATCATCCATACCGCGCTGGCCGCGCCCGACCGCTCCCCCGCCGCCCAGGACACCGTGAAAGCCATTCGGGACATTCACCTCGACGGCGCGGAACTCCAGGTCGGCGGCGAGAGCGCGGTGACCGCGGACAGCGTCACCGCCGTGCTCTCCAAACTCCCGCTCATGCTGGTGGTCATGGTCGGCGTGACGCTGCTGATGCTGGCGCTGGCCTTCCGCTCGGTGGTGCTGCCGGTCAAGGCGGTGCTCATGGCGTTCCTGAGTCTCGCGGCCACGTTCGGCGTGCTGACCTGGATCTTCGATCAGGGTCACCTGGCCGACGCGCTGCGCGTCAGTCCCGGGCCGCTGTCGGCAGGGATGCTGGTGCTGATCATCGCGGTGGTGTTCGGCCTGTCCACCGACTACGAGGTCTTCCTGCTCTCGCGCATGGTGGAGGCGCACGACGCCGGGGCGGACACCGAGGAAGCGGTACGGGTCGGCACGGTCCAGACGGCGCGCGTGATCACCGCCGCCGCAACACTTCTGGTGCTGATCACCGGCGCG
This sequence comes from Nocardia sp. NPDC003693, assembly GCF_053981095.1. Classification (NCBI taxonomy): domain Bacteria; kingdom Bacillati; phylum Actinomycetota; class Actinomycetes; order Mycobacteriales; family Nocardiaceae; genus Nocardia; species Nocardia sp. NPDC003693. The sequence goes on along the minus strand of NZ_JBSFNO010000020.1, from coordinate 92,245 downwards.
TTCACGATCTCCCCCCTGACCCCGATGCGCTTCCTGGGCCTCGGCATGGTGATCGCCCTGGTCATCGACGCGACCCTGGTCCGCATGCTGCTGGTCCCCGCGCTGGTGAAACTGATGGGCCCGGCCAACTGGTGGACCCCGTTCCGCCCCGCCCCGCGCAGCACGGAGGTACAGCCGCTCGTGAAAACCGAAGAGTCCAGGGCAGTCTGATCGGCCGCCGCTTCGTCTCACGCGGCGTCCCCGGCGGATACCGGATCTGGGACAACAAGATTCGCCGCTGGTGGGGCGACCTCTACGAGCTGTGCCCGGATGAACTCGTGGCCGAGTTGAACGGCGGGAAACGCCCCGACCGAATCACCGAACTGACCAAACAGGCCCGCGCCCGCAAGCGCTGACCGGTTATTCGGCCGTGCGCGCCGCCAGAACCGCGTCGTACAGCGCCTTGCGGGCGGTGCCCGTGCTTTGCGACACCTCGGCGCAGGCGTCCTTGAGGCGCAGGCCGGCGGCGGCCAGGGCCTCCACGCGGTCCACCAGGTCGGCCGGGTCTATCGAAACCGGTTGCGCGCCTTCCAGAACCACCGTGATCTCGCCGCGCGCGCCCTCGACCGCCCAGGCCGCCAGCTCGGCCAGGGTGCCGCGCACGACCTCCTCGTAGGTCTTGGTGAGCTCGCGGCAGACCGCGCCGCGCCGCTCGGGGCCGAGCACCTCCACCGCGTCGGCCAGGCAGTCGGCCAGGCGGTGCGGGGCCTCGAAGAAGGCGCAGGCGCGGGACTCCGTCGCCAGGGTGCGCAGCCACTCCTTGCGCTGGCCGGACTTGCGCGGGGCGAAACCGTCGAAGCAGAAGCGCTCCACCGGCAGCCCGGACAGCGCCAGCGCGGTGGTCACCGCCGACGGGCCGGGCAGACAGGTGATGGGCAGGTCGCGCTCCACGCACGCCGCGACCATGCGGTAGCCGGGGTCGCTCACCGACGGCATGCCCGCGTCGGTCACCAGCAGCACCGTGCGACCGGACTCGATCTCCTCGAGCAGCATCGGGATGCGCGCGGTCTCGACGTGGTCGTAGAAGCTGACCACCCGCCCGGTGATCTCCACCTCCAGTGCCTTGGCCAGCGACCGCGTCCGGCGGGTGTCCTCGGCGGCGACGATCTCCGCGGAGCCCAGCGCGTCCCGCAGCCGCTGCGAGGCGTCACCGATGTCGCCCATGGGCGTGGCGGCGAGCACCAGCCGTCCGGCTCGGATCGGCTCGGCACTCATCGCACTCCCGTTCGTCGATGTCCTGGGCCGCCACGCGAACGGCGGCGGGCAGCGCCCGAATCGCGGCGCTCGCCCAGCATACGGCGGGCGGCCGCACCGCCCGGGCGGCCGTGCGCCACCGCGGCGATCGACCGTCGGCGTGCGGCGAACCGCCCGTGCCGGCGCACCGCCGGACTCACCGGGGCGCGACCGGCCGGGTGTCGACCGCATAACATCGGGGGCGTGACCCAGGTGACCGAGGCGCGACCGCCAGCGAGTGAGGCGGAGGTGGCGTTGTCGAGTCCCGCGCCACTACGACCGTCAGCCGAATACGGGCCCACCGACTGGGCCCGCGGCTGGGTGGTCACCATCGTGCTGACCACGGTGGCCGCGCTGACCCGCTTCATCATGCTGGGCTACCCCACCGACGCCAAGACCCCGGTCTTCGACGAGAAGCACTACGCCCCGCAGGGCTGGCAGGTGCTGACCGGCGGCGGCACCGAGGACAATCCCGGCTACGGCCTGGTCGTGCACCCGCCGGTCGGCAAACAGATGATCGCCATCGGCGAGGCCATCTTCGGCTACAACGGCTGGGGCTGGCGCTTCACCGCCGCGGTGTGCGGAACCATCCTGGTGCTCTTGGTGATTCGCATTACCCGGCGCATGACCCGGTCCACCCTGATCGGGGCGTTCGCGGGCATCCTGCTCATCGTCGACGGCGTCACCTTCGTCTCCTCGCGCCTGGGCATGCTCGACATCTTCCAGACGGTGTTCGTGGTCGCGGCCTTCGGCTGCATCATCGTCGACCGCGACGAGATACGCGCGCGCATCGCCCTGGTCGCCGCCGAGGGCCGCTTGGACGACAGCGACTACGGGCCGCGGTTCGGCGTGCGCTGGTGGCGGTTCGGCGCGGGCGTCCTGCTCGGGCTCGCCTGCGGCACCAAATGGTCCGGCATCTACTTCGTGGTCGCCTTCGCGGCCCTCAGCCTGGCGTTCGACCTGTCCGCGCGCCGCGGCTACCGGGTCCGACGCCCCTGGGCGGGCACCGCGGTCCGCGATCTCGGACCGGCCTTCTACGCCCTGGCCATCGTGCCGATCACGGTGTACCTCATGACCTTCTGGGCCTGGTTCGCCAACGAGTCCGGCTACGACCGGTACGCGGTCGGGGTCCGCGTCGGCAACGACGGCATGTTCTCCTGGGTGCCCGCGGCGCTGCGGTCACTGTGGTTCTACGGCGGCGAGGTACTGACCTTCCACAAGGAGCTCACCAACTCCGCGGGCAACCACCACCCGTGGGAGTCCAAGCCGTGGACCTGGCCCATGGGCCTGCGCCCCATGCTCTACTACTACGCCGACACCAACGTGACCGGTTGCGACGCATCGCAATGCGTGAAGGCCGTCATGCTGATCGGCACGCCCGCGCTGTGGTGGGTGGCCCTGCCCATGCTCGCCTGGGCGCTGTGGCGCAGCATCGTGCGCCGCGACTGGCGCTACGGCGCGATCCTCGTCGGCTACGGCGCGGGCCTGCTGCCCTGGTTCCTGACCCTGGACCGGCAGATGTACTTCTTCTACGCGCTGCCGCTGGCGCCCTTCCTGGTGATGGGCGTGGCACTGGCGCTGGGCGACATCCTCGGGCACGCCCCGGCGAGCGGGCGCAAGCTCTCCGGCTCGCCGCACTGGCAGCAGTTCACCCCGCCCAGTGAACGCCAGGGTCTCGGGCTGCTGCTGGTGTGCATCTATCTGGCGCTGGTGATCGCGAACTTCATCTGGCTGTGGCCGATTCTCACCGGCATGCCGATCACGCCGGCCGACTGGCACGACCGGCTCTGGCTGGACAGCTGGCGCTGACCCGCGGTCCGTCGGCCGCCGCGGCCCGATACGCCGCCGGCCGATCGGCGCGCGCTACCCCCGGCTCTCCCCCAGCGCGGCGCGCAGGTACCGCACCGCGGCCTCGTCGTCGAGCCCGAGCCTGCGGATGACCGCCACGTACTCGGTCGCCGCCCGGCCGGCGACATCGCGGGTCGGATCACCCGAGGACGCGATGAAAGAGCCCAGCCTGCCCCGGGTTTCGAGCACACCGTCCTGTTCCAGCTCGCGGTAGGCACGCGCCACCGTGTTGGGGGCCAGCTTCAGGTGCGCCGCCAGCGCGCGGACCGTCGGTATCTTGGTCCCGGCTGCCAGTTCCCCGGATCGCACCCGGGCCACGATGCCCTGGCGCAGTTGCTCGTACGGCGGAACCGTCGAATGGTGGTCGACCGGTATGTCGAGCATGTCTTCTCACACCTCGTCACGCGACAGCGGGCAGGACAGGCACCGAGGTCCGCCCCGGCCGGAGCCCAGTTCGGATCCCGGTATGGGCAGCACTTCGATGCCGGCGTCGACCAGGCGAGCGTTGGTCATCTCGTTGCGTTCGTAGGCGATCACCACGCCGGGCGCCAGGGCGAGGGTGTTGTTGCCGTCGTCCCATTGTTCGCGCTCGGCGGTGACCCCGTCGAGACCGGTGTCGATGACGCGCAGTTTCGCGATGCCCATGGCCTTCGCGGCGGCGGGCAGGAAGGGATCCGGGCCCAGCATGTTCACCGACCCGTCCGCCTCCTTGCGAATGGTGAACGCGCACAGCGAATCCTGGACCGCCGGGTACATGACCACCGCGTCCACGTCGACCATGGTGCAGACGGTGTCCAGGTGCATGGTGGCCCGGGTCTGGGCGATCGGCACCACCAGCACGGTATGGGCCAGATCGTCCTCGAAGAGACTGCGCGCCAGCGCTTCCGCGCCCGCCGGGGTGGTGCGCTCGCCCACCCCCACCGCGACCACGCCCTTGGCCAGCAGCAGCACGTCGCCGCCCTCGATGGGCGCGGTATGCGATTCGTAGGCTCGGCGCACCCCGAGGAAGCGGGGGTGGAAGGCGTAGATGAGATCGGTCAGCGACGTCTCGCGCGCCCGCGCGGGCAGCGCGAGGGAGGTGATCGCGACCCGCCGCCCGACCCAGAACGAGGAATCGCGGGTGAACAGCAGGTTCGGCAGCGGATCGATGACGAAATCGTGCCCGTGGTGCATGCGCCGCACCAGCGAGGTGGTGTTCCCGAACGGCAGTTCGTCGAAGGTCATCCCGGACATCAGGAGCTGCGCGAGCTCCGGCGCGGGCACCGTGCGCAGGTAGGCGGCCAGTTCGTCGGCCAGCGCGTGCCCGAGCCGGCGCGCGTCGACGGCCCCGGAGATGCCCTGGATGCGCGCGGCGCCGCTGACGCCGAGGGTCTGGGTCAGCAGGTCGGCCAGCAGCAACACCTCGACGCCGCGCCCGCGCAACACCTCGGCGAAGGTGTCGTGCTCCTGCTGCGCCCGCTCCACCCAGGGGATGGCGTCGAAGAGCAGTTGGTCGTTGTTGCGCGGGGTGAGGCGGCGCAGCTCGTCGCCGGGTCGATGCAGGAGCACCGTGTGCAGCGCGCCGACCTCCGAGGTCACGGAAAGCGGTCGCGCCGGGGGCGCAGCCTTGATTCCCATGATCTGACGGTAGTTGCCCGGGACAGAGATGGCATGCAATTCGACGCCGGTAAAAACCTCCACTAACCTTCAGCTATGCAGACCACCCCGTGGCAGGCGAAGGAGTTGACACCGGGCCAGCTGGCACAACGCGCCGGAGTTGCGGTGTCCGCCTTGCATTTCTACGAACGTGAGGGTTTGATCACAGCCCGTCGAACCAGCGGCAACCAGCGCCGCTACCCCCGGGAAACCCTGCGCCGGCTGGCCTTCATCCGCATCTCACAGCGTGTCGGAATTCCGCTCGGGGAGATCCGCGGCGCGCTGGACCGCCTGCCCGACGGCCGCACCCCCACCCGCCGCGACTGGGAGGCGCTGTCCACCGCCTGGCGCAGCGATCTCGACGAGCGCATCGAACAGCTGATTCGCCTGCGCGACAGCCTCACCGGCTGCATCGGCTGCGGCTGTCTGTCACTGGGCACCTGCAAGATCGTCAACGCGCACGACCACATGGGCGCGGACGGCCCGGGCGCGCGCGTGCTGGACGTGCACGTGAACGAACCCGCGAGCGAGTCCTGCGTCGCCGACGACCGGCAGGCGGGCTGCGTCAGCCCCGTGGCAGAAACGTCGTGAACAGGCTGTTCGCCTTGCGCATGACGAACTCGTACGGCCAGGCGAACTTGCGCGCCCACCAGTAGCCGAAGCGGATGTCGAACTGGGTGTGCACCAGGTAGCGGTTCTTCTCGACCCCGCGCAGAATCGACTTCGCGACTTCCTCCGGCGATTTGGCGTGCCGGCGAAAACGACCGATCCACGCCTGAATTCGCGGATCCTCACGGTCGACGCCGACGATGTCGACGCTGTGCACCAGCGGGGTGTCCACCGCGCCCGGCACCACCAGGTGCACGGAGATGTCGTGCCGCTCCAGATCGAACCGCAGCACGTCCGAGACCCCGCGCAGGCCGAACTTGCTCGCGCTGTACGCCGCGTGCCAGGGCAGCGCCAGCAGCCCGGCCGCCGAGGACACGTTGACCAGCGACCCGCCCCGACCGGCCGCGACCATGGGCGGCACGAAGTTCTCGATCACGTGGATGGGGCCCATGAGGTTCACGTCCACCATGCGCTTCCAGTGCTTGTGCTCGAGGTTCTCCACGGTCCCCCAGACCGAGACGCCCGCGACGTTCATGACCACGTCCAGCGCGTCGCCGATGTGCTCGTGCACCTGCCCCGCGAAGGCGGTGACCGCGTCGTAGTCGCTGACGTCCAGGGCCTGCGCGTACTCCACGACGCCGCCCTGCGCGCGGATGAGCGCCACGGTCGAATCGAGGCCCTCGGCGTTCACATCGGTGAGCACCAGCCGCGCCCCCCGGCTCGCGGCCGCGGTGGCCGTTGCCCGGCCGATGCCGCTGGCGGCCCCGGTAATCAGAGTCTTCTTGCCGCTGAAGCTTCGATCACGCACGCCGTTCCCACATCCCTCGATGGATTGCCCCTGTTATCCCGCACGCTACTACGCGGTAGCGCGCTCCCGCGAGCATCGGCGCCCGGAGCGCGCCCCCAATTTCTAGGGCGTGCCGGGGTGGCCGGAACCCGGAAGATCCAGGTCGAGCGCGATCCGCCCGGCCGCCAGATGCTCGGCGACCTCGTCGGCCGGCATCGGCCGCGCGATCAGGAAGCCCTGTGCCCGATAGCATCCCAGCGCCACCAGGGTCCGGGCGGCGACGGTGGTCTCCACCCCTTCGCCGACCACTCCGAGACCGAAGGAACCGGCCAGTCCCACAATGGATTTGACGATGGCCAGATCGTCGGCGCTGGCGCCGAGCCGCTGCACGAAACCGCGGTCGATCTTGACCGCGTCCACCGGCAGCGCCTTGAGATGCGAGAGCGAGGAGTACCCGGTGCCGAAGTCGTCGATGGCGATCTGCACGCCCATCCGCTTGAGCCCGCGCAGGGTGACCTGGGTACGCGCCAGATCCTGCACCACCACGTGTTCGGTGATCTCCAGGCAGACCGAGCTGCCGTCGATGCCGAAGCGCCGCAGGATGCCCTCCATGGTCTCCACGAAGTCCAGGCTCACCAGCTGCACCGGCGACACGTTGATGCGGATGACCACGTTCGAGGCCAGACCGTGCTTGCGCCACTGCGCGAACTGCTCGCACGCCGAGCGAATCACCCAGCGCCCCAGTTCACCCGCGAGGTTGGTGGCCTCGGCGACGCCGACGAACGCGCCCGGGGGCAGCAGCCCGCGGGTGGGATGCTGCCAGCGCACCAGCGCTTCGAGGGCCACCACCCGGCCGGTGCGCAGGTCCACCTCGGGCTGATAGTGCAGCAGCAGCGAGCCGTCCGAGACCGCGCCGCGCAGGTTGAGCTCCACGTCGTCCTGCAGCTCGAACTGCGCGCGCATGGCGTCGGTGAACACCGCGACGCCGTTGCCGCCGCTGGACTTGGCCGACAACAGCGCGTGATCGGCGCGGCGCAGCACGTCCGCGACGGTGGTCTCACCCGGAATACCCACGGCCACACCGACACTCGCGCCCCGGCTGACGGTCTCCCCGCCGACGGTGACCCGGCGCGCGATGAGCTGCTGTATCCGGGTGGCCTCGAGATCGGCGGCCACGGCGTCCATCGGCTTGGCCGGGACGATGACGAACTCGTCGCCGCCCAGGCGGGCGATCATGTCGCCGCGATCGAGGTGATCGCGTAACCGCGTGGCCAGCGTGCGGATGAAGTTGTCCCCGGCGGTGTGACCCAGGAAGTCGTTGAGCGCCTTGAGCCGATCCAGATCCAGGAAGAACGCCGCCACCGGCCCGGGACTACCCGCGCGCAGCCTGTCCTCCATGTGCTCGAGCAGCGCCCGGCGATTGGCCAGCCCGGTCAGATCGTCGTGCATCGCGATGTAGCGCAGCCGCTCCTCGGCCACCACGCGCGCCTGCAACTGGGCGAAGAGCGCGGCGATCGCCTTGAGCACATTGAGCTCTCGCGTGCTCCACTCGCGATCGCCCTCTTTGACGAAACCGAGCACGCCGGTCGACTCGTCCCGCGAGACCAGCGGCACCGCGGCCATGGACACCTGCGGGATGCCCGAGGACAGGTGGATGGTCTGCTGATAGTCCGCGTGCTCGGGAATGGGCCGCACGATCAGCGGCTCGGTGGCGTGTTCGAGCCGGGCGAACACCGAGTCCGCGCTCTCGAAGTAGGTGACGCGCAGCGGATCCGGATCGATGTTCACGGCGCGTCGCGGCCACTCCGCGATCAGGATGGAGGCGCGGCGCTCCCGATCGGTGTGCCGTAGGTAGCTGAAGTCGACATCGAAATGAGTGACAAGCCAGGACAGCACCCGCTCACTCGCCGCCACCATCGTGGTGGCGTCGACACCCATCAACTCGGAGGCAACCTGCGTTACCAGTGAGTCGAGCGTCTGCCGAGGCACCTTGTCTCCGATCCCATCAGCGGCTTTCCGCACCCGGTATCGGGAGCCGCCGGCTCCGGGCCGTGACCTCCGCCGCATAGCTCAGGCGAAGTACCAACGCCACGGTCTCGTGCTCGGGCACTCCCAACAGGTCCAGGAAACGGCCTTGAAGTGACGTTAGTGTATCGGCGAACTCCGGGGAAACCGTGCGTAGATCCTCGGTTTGTCGGGCGAACAGGAACACCGGTGACACCGGTTGCACCGTCAGCCCGTGTCGCTGCGCCTCGATCCAGACCCGCTGCAGGGTCTCCCCGGCGCGGGCGTAGGCGATCAATTCGGCCGGATCACCCAGGGATGGCGTGGGGAAGGTGACCGCGGCCAGGGCCGAGGCCGAGCGCACCCGATCGAGGGTCGGCTCGCCCAGCGCGACACCGCCGTTCCATTCCCGAATTCGATCCATCACATCGGCGCGGCGCGCGATGTCGAGCTTGGCGAACTCGTCGGGGGCCAGTTCCATGGTGCGCAGGTCCAGGCCCGTGCGCAGGTCGTCGGCGGGCCAGCGGAGTTCGGAGAACATCTCCGCGTGCAGGACCGGGGTCAGGTAGCGGTACTGGTCCGAGGCGGCCAGCAGGACGGCGGCGGTCTCCAGGTCGTCCGCGTCCGAGATCCAGCGCAGGCCGCCGTCGGCTTTCGCGGCGGTGGTCGCCAGCTGGTGCAGTACGCCCGGATCGACCGGTTCGCCGGTACCCAGGTTCCGATTGGTGACGCGGGTCAGCAGGTCCGGGTACGCGCGGGCCAGCTCCGGTTCGCTCCAGTCGCTGAAGTGCAGCACGGCGGTCAGCGGCGCGCGATCGATGCTGTGCCGCCCGGGCGCGCCGGTGCGCAGTTCCGATTCGCCGAGCAGTCCGCGGGCCGCGGCCGCGGCCCGCGCGTTGTACAGCGCCGCGCCGACGGCGACCGCGCTGCCGCGGTAGCCGATGTCCATGCCCGAGGAGCGGGCCGGATCGAGTTCGATGACCACGGCCGCGGGCTCGCGGCGCAGCTTCCAGGGCTGCACGTTGCCGCCGGAGGGCGCGAGCTGGGCGCACGCGAGCACGGCGTCCACATCGGTCCGCGGCACGGTGAGGGCGGGCTGTTCGGGCCAGGTCAGCTCGGCCACCGGCGGGGGTTCGGCGATCGCGTCCAGGCTCGTGCTCAGATCCACCCGGGTGCGGCCCGAGGGCAGCGCGCCGCCGAGTCCGATGCGCCGGACGGCCGCGGCCACCGTCGCGCCGCCGAGTTGCACGTCGCCCGCGAGTTGCGGCCAGCTGTCCAGGGTTTGGTCGATTTCGACGAGGCTGGCGGCGAATCGATCCGAGAGCCCGAAGGCGTCGAGAATGCGCACCACGTAGGGCGCCTTCTCGCGCGTGGTGAGTCCGCGCAGATCCGATCGGCCGACGCCGCCGAGCAGACCGTGAAAGGGCTCGCGCGTGGGTTCGAGGTCGTAGCGCTCGATGTCGAGCAGGCCGCGGTCGCTGGTCTCCATCAGCAGCGGAATCTCGTAGCGCCGTGCGGCTTCGCGGACCGCGAGCTTGATATCGAGCGAGTCGCACTCCTCGACCACGATGGTGAGACCCCGGAAGAAGTCGTCGACGTTGGCGTCGGTCAGTCCGTCGGTGAAGACCTCGACCGGCAGGTAGGGATCGATCTCAGCAATCCTGCGCGCGGTCACCACGGACTTGTTCACGCCGATGTCGAAGAGCGAGCCGGGAATTCGGTTCAGGTTCGCCAGCTCGATGGTGTCGAAGTCGGCCAGTTTGATGCGGCCGCAGCTACCTTCCATGGCGAGCGTATGCGCAATCGCGTGTCCGACGCTTTGGCCGACCACTCCGATCGTCTGTTTCACGAGCGTTTGTTGTTCGGCGCGCGTCAGTTTGTTGCGGTTGCGATCCAATCGAACCGTGCGTAGCAATTCCGGCCCGGGTAGGCCGATCACCGAATTACGCCAGGGATAGAAAACCCAGCGATCCGCTTCCGGCCCTTCCGACAATTCGGGCGGTGCTACCAATTCGGAGAATTCGACGCGGAGCGAATCCCGTAAGTCGATGAATTCGATGCCGGAATCGGCACGCAATTCGGCGAGCCGGTGCGCGTCCACGGCATCGGATTCATCGAAAAACTGCGGTCGATAGGAGACAACCGCGGCATTGTCGGGATTCATATTTAGGCGGTTCCTCCGATACCGGACAGATCGGCCGTCAGTGCGTCACCGCCGGCCGACAGGGCTATGTGTTCCGCATCGATCAGGGCAAGCTGCGACTCATCAGCTACTGACCGGTAGGACTCCATGTCCCACCACAGTGGAATAGTCCGATAACGCTGGTCGGGAAACGGTACCGCCGGAATCCACCAGTCCGAGCGCGCCCCGCTGGTGCGATAACCCGACGCGGCGTGCTCGCCGGCTGTGACGAAGCCGTACCGAGCGTCCAGCAGGTTGGTGACGTGCACAACGCACCGGTCCAGGGCCGCGCCGAGCGCCCGGCGCTGCGCGCGATCCAGGGCCCGGTCCGCCCACACAGCTTTCACCTCGACGACACCTTGCGGTATCCGATCGGCAACCCGTTTACGCAGTGCGGTTTCTCCGGGATGTCCGGACCAGGCGGAAAGCGCGTTGACCTCGTCCACATGGGTGTAAGGGCCCTGAACTCGCAGGCCCGCGACCACTTCACCGAAAGCGTCGATTGCGGTGACGAACAGCGCACTGGAACGACCATCGGCAGTTTTGTCGTAATCGAGTGCGGCTTCGACTCCATAGCGACGGTATGCGCGCAGCGCACCCGCCATGTTCCGGCGCCACAGCCCGGGATGCGCCTGCGGTGTACCTATCCAGAAGGTGCACCCCGAGGACGCATCCTGGAATCGCAGCAAGTCCTCATCGCCCAAATCCGACGGGACGACTGCGACTACTTCCACAGCCATACAGTTCCCTACTCCGTTGCTGCGCGGGCCCCCGCGCTACTACCGAGCCCCTGACCGATACGGTCATGTATCAACCGCACCCGGTACAGGCACCTAGGGAGTATCCGCCAGCCGCAAGAAATTGTCCAGACGTCCGGCAAATCTCCCGAAACCCGAATGGACGTCTAGAAATCACCCCTGGTCAAACCATTGCTATCAGTCATGTAACCCAATGACAAGACCGGTTGGTTCTCAATTAGCTAACAATCAGCAATCAGATCAGGATGGAGATGAAGAGCTCCAACTCGGCGGGGCCGGACCAGATCTCGATCTCCTCGCGGTAGGCGCGGGTGATCTCCGCGGACGCCGTCGCGTCGTCTACCTGCGCCCATACGTCCTCGGCGGGGTCGTGATAGTCGCCGTTGGGCTGGAATCGGGCGTACACGCCCTTGGGCACCCGGATCAGGACATCGCCGGCGGGCGCGTCGTCGGCCGTGCGGTACTCGTAGGCGACGACAACGTTGTAATTCCCGGCCGGATCGGGCACGTAGACCGTGGCGAGGGGACGAGGATCACCATCACGATCGCGCAACCGATCGCGCAGGAACTCGATGAGGTCGCTGTTGCTGACCTTGAACGACGGCCGCACCCGCGGCACCACGAGCCCGCCGTACACGCCGCCGGGCCGAACCACTATGGAATAGGTCACGAGGGCTCCACCGCCAGGTACAGCTCGATCTTGTACGCGTGCGGGTAGGTCTCGAAATCGCCGGTATGGGTGCGCCGGATGTACTTGTGCTCCTCGGCGAAGGCGATCTGCGTCCACAGATCCGTCATGACCTGCGGGAAACTGCCGACCGAGGAGAAGCGGGCGTAGGTGCCGCGCGGCAGCCGGGCCACGATGTGACCGCGGGTGACCTCGTCGAACGAGTCGCACTGGTAGCCGACGATCTGGGTGTTGTAGGTGTTCAGATCGGCCGCGTAGTCGATGTACGCCGAGGCCAGCGGGCCGCCGAGTTCCTGGTGCAGCACCGCGGCCCAGGCCACCTCGAGATCGGAATCGCGCAGTTCGCCGAGGGCCCGTTTGGGGCTGCGCACCGGCAGCCCGGCGACCCACGTCTCGTCCCGTTCGACGATCTCAAACCGCATTGGTAGGAACTCTCTCTGGGTGTGATGCACAGCCCGGCGGCCAACTTTCGCCATGCTATCAACCACGGTCGGGGTACTCGGGCGACACGACCGCCCCGCTCACGCCGCCTCGCGACGGCGATGCGGGCGGGCCAGTGGTGCGCGCCAGTGCCGCCACAATGCCAGCAGCCGCAGGGTCACCGCACCCACCCCCGCCAAACCGCCTGTCCAGGACGTGTATTGGCCGTAGTGCAGCAGCAGCGCGGTCGCGACCGAGCCGAGCAGCGCGGGCACCGCGTACAACTCGCCGTCGCTGAGGACGCTGGGGGTGACGCCGGCGAGCACGTCCCGGATCACGCCGCCGCCGACCGCCGTGACCACGCCCAGCGCCGCGGACGCGGTGGCCGAGAGCCCGGCCTCGAAGGCGGTGACGGTGCCGGTCACGCAGAACAGGCCGAGCCCGACGGCGTCGGTGATCAGCAGGGGCTTGCGGATCAGCCGGCGCGGTGGATGCCAGAAGAAGATGACCGCCGCGGCCAGTAGCGCGGTGGCGCCGTAGCTCAGGTGCACGAACGCCGCGGGCGGCGTCCGGCCGATGATCAGGTCCCGCAGGATGCCGCCGCCGGTGGCGGTGCATACGGCCAGGACGAGGATGCCGACCACGTCGAAGTTCCGGCGCACCGCCAGCAGCGCGCCCGACACTCCGAATGCGAACACGCCCAGCAGGTTTCCGATCGTCTGGGCCTCGCCGACGGCGTTGCCGAGGTCGCCGATATCCGCCATCCGACCCGGATCCTTCCTGTCGCAAACACCCCGCTACCGGCTAACAGTATCCATCTTCGCCACGCCGGAGGGCTGCGGCCCGGTCGGAACGCGGATGTGCTTGGGTCACTCTCGTGTGCCACACAATTGCCGAGCTGGACAACCGGCTCACGGCGTGTCGTGCCTGCCCGCGTCTGGTCGCGTGGCGGGAGCTGGTGGCGCGGGAGAAACGCGCGGCCTTCCGTGACGAGAATTACTGGGGGAAACCGGTTCCCGGCCTCGGCCCGGACGATGCCGAGGTGCTGGTCGTCGGCCTGGCTCCGGCGGCGCACGGGGGCAATCGGACCGGGCGCATGTTCACCGGGGATCGCGCGGGCGACGTGCTCATCGCGGCGATGTACGCGGCCGGAATGAGCAACCAGCCCACCAGCACCCATCCCGGCGACGGTCTGCGACTGCTCGGCACCCGGGTCACCGCGCCGGTGCACTGCGCGCCGCCGGACAACAAGCCGACGCCCGGCGAACGCGACAGCTGCCGGCACTGGCTGGTCACCGAGCTGGGCCTGCTCGCTCCCACGCTGCGCTCGATCGTCGTGCTGGGCGGGTGGGGCTGGCAGGCGCTGCTGCCAGCGCTGACCGAATCCGGCTGGGCGGTACCGAAACCCAAGCCTCGATTCGGGCACGCCGTGCACTACGAGCTGGGCGGCGCCCGGCCGGACCGGGCGCCGGTGCACCTGTTCGGGTGCTATCACCCGAGTCAGCAGAACACCTTCACGGGGCGGCTCACGCCCGCGATGCTCGAGGAGGTGCTGACCGCGGCACGCGACGCGGGCCGGGCCGCCGGGTCGTGACGCGCTGAGCTCCGGCCCTCGTTCACCGGGCGTGGCGCACCGGTACGATGCGGTCGTGAGCAGGGCCGATAGTGCGCCGGGGGGCGCGGAGACCACAGCGCCGACGAAGCGGCGGCGATCGCAGACCCGTCAGCGGCTGCTGGACGCGGCCTTCGACGCCTTCGCCGACGACGGGCTCGGCCGGTGCACGGTCGAGCAGATCTGTGAGCGCGCCGGCTTCACCCGCGGGGCCTTCTACTCCAATTTCACCTCCCTCGAGGAGCTGTTCCTGGCGATGTGGGAGCAGCGCTCCGCGGCTATGCTCGACCAGGTCCGAGCGGTGCTGGACGCGGACCTGGCGGTCACCGACCCGCGCGCGGTGATGGAACACGTGCTCGACGCGGTTCCAGTGGACGACAAGTGGTTTCGCATCACCTCGGAGTTCACCGCGCACGCCCTGCGCACCCCGCCGCTGCGCCGGCTGATGGTCGCCCGCGAGGCCGCCATCAGCGCCGCCCTGACCCCGGTGGTCGGTACTCTGTTAGAACGCGCGGGCCGCCGGGTCACCGATCCGGCCGCCCTGGGCCGCGCCCTGATCGCGGTCCACGACGGCACGCTGGTGCAGTGCCTGCTCGAGCCGGACAGCGCCGAGCTACGCGCCTATCGCCTGGACCTGTTCCTGCGCGTCCTGGAGTCGTACACCGAGCCGATCGCACACTAGATCGCGCCCAGCACACCGGCTCTCGAACGCCAAGCCCCTGAAATTCGGATATTTCACTTTCACCCCCCACTGCGATATCTCGGGACGCCCCCACACGCCCGCAATCCGCACGCTCCGCGATGCATGCTTCGAACCGCCGGACACACGGCAGTTCTAAACGCCCCGAACGAATTCCAACCCCCGTATCGCCCCGCGCACCGATCGACCGACTCGCCCCCGCAACGCAATCGGCCACTCCCCCAGCCGAACCCATCCGGACAACCCAGACCGACCAGTTTCCATTCGCCCCCATTTGCCCCCGGAATCACCTGAGCCCGAACCATTTCCACCCCCTCCCGAAACTCTCCACACTTATCCACACCCATCCCCAACGACGCCCACCGAATTAACCGCACGGTCCGGCCCGCACCTGACTCATTCACGCCATTGGCTCACCCCGATTTCCGAAAGCCGCACCCACGGGCACGCCCCCGCCACCCGCACCCGCGATCCCTATCGCCCGTCTCGCTACGGCACTCGGCTCGCACTCGATCCGAACCACCAACTCGCCCGGCGCTCGGCCTGCCCGCGCTCCGAACCACCCGCCGGCCACGGCACTCGAATCTCACGGGGCTATACCTGCCCGGTCCCGGACGCTCGCCCATGAACACACGACACCCGATCCGAGAAAGCGCGCCAACCCGAGTGCGGAGTCATGTTCAACCTGCTCGAAGGAGTCCCCTCGGCGCCCCGGCCGCGGCGCGACCGCAGACTCTCCTCGAGTACTTCCTGCTGCGCCACCACCCGATCGAGGTACGAATTGTTCTCGGCGTCGAGCTGTTGATGATCGCGAAACCCACAGCCGTGGTACGGGTCGGGCGGCGGGCGGAGTGCGCTGGCCGAACGCGCGGGCCGGGCGGATGCAAGCGCCCGCACACCACTCCGAACCGAGACGCTCGGCACGGGCCGAGCACCCGGGCTCCGCGGCGCGGGCATCGCGACGAAGGTCCCCGCGCGCGGCGGCTCGACCCGTCTGCGGCCCCGACTCCGCCGCCGCGATCCGAGGTAGTGGAGACCGGGCCGGACACGCGCGGCCTACCGCGTCGCCCGGGCCGGAAACTACCCGTAACCAGCCGATTCGTTGACCGGCCGACCGACCTGCTAAAGTTTCCCCTCGCAAGCCGGAAACGGTGAGCGGCTGGGGCTATAGCGCAGTTGGTAGCGCGTCTCGTTCGCATCGAGAAGGTCAGGGGTTCGATTCCCCTTAGCTCCACTCCATGAGAGCCGCAGATCATTGATCTGCGGCTCTTGTCATTTCGGTACCGGGGGTAATCCCGAGACGTTTCGCGGCTGTGCGGCGATCACCGCTGCCAGGGCGCCAGCAGGAGCTCGCACGCCCTGCGGGTGTCCGAGCGGGCCTGTTCGGCGGTGAGGCGACCGGCTACGGCCCAGGTCAGGATGCCGTAGACGCACTGTTCCAGGAGGCGGGCCAGGCGGCGGTCCTCGTCGGTCGGGTCGGTCTTGCCGGCTGCGGCGAGGATGCGGGCGGGCATCGCGGGGTCGGCGGCGGGGGGCGGGGCGGCGGGATCCGGTTGGGGGGCAAGGTCTTCCGCGCGGACCGCGTTCATCGACACCAGCATCGCGCGGGCCAGGCGAGGGCGGCGGAGGAGTTCGCCGACCGCGTGAGCCAGAAACTCGGTCGCGCCGCCGACCGGATCGCCGGGAACGGGGGACGGCTGCGGCAGGTCGTCGACCGCGCCCTCCAGCACCGCCGCGAACAGGTGACTCTTCGATGGGTAATAGCGGTACAGGGTGCCGAGGGCTACGCCTGCGGACTGGGCTACCTCGCTCATCTGGACCCGTTCGAGGCCGTGTTCCGCACCCAGTCGGGCGGCCGCGCGCAGGATCGCGCGCCGGCGCTCGACCTGCCGGACCGTCGAGACGCGGCCCGGGGTGCGGGGGTCGGGGATGCGGGGCATCGGTCCACCCTATGCCCAATAACTAGAATTGACTCTAGTTTTTTCGGGCGGAAGTTTGTAGAACTGGAGGCGGCCCGGTTCGAACTCACAGGTGAGGAAGTCACGATGCACGAGGTGGATTCGCGGCGTTATGGGCCGTGGGCGGTCGTCACCGGCGGATCGGAAGGGGTCGGCCGATCGTTCGCGATGGAGCTCGCGGCCTCCGGCATCGCGCTGCTGCTGGTCGCGCGGCGGGCCGAGCCGCTCGCGGCGACGGCCGCGGAATGCCGTGCGCTGGGGGTCGAAGTGCGCACGCTCGCACTCGATCTGACGGCGGACGGTGCGGTCGGAGAGATCATCGCCGCGGCCGCCGGCCTGGAAGTCGGGCTGCTCGTGCTCAACGCGGGGGCGAACACCCACAGCGCGCCGTTCGTGGACGGGGACCCGGCCGAGTTCCAACGGGTCATAGATCTGAACATCACCGTCCCGCTCGCACTGATCCACCACTTCGGCGGCGCCATGAAAGCGCGCGGCCGGGGCGGGATTCTGCGGGTCGGGTCGCTGGCCGGATATCTGGGCTCGCGCCATCACGCCGTGTACGGCGGCGCGAAGGCGTTCGGGCGGATCTTCACCGAAAGCCTGTGGCTCGAACTCGGCGAGTTCGGGGTGGACGTACTGGAACTGGTGCTGGGCGTGACCCGCACGCCCGCCATGGAACGGGTCGGACTCAACTTCGACGCACCCGGGATGACTGTTTCGGAACCCGATGATGCGGCGCGCGAAGGACTTTCGCGGCTGGGCCACGGACCAGTGCACATCATGCCCGGAAACGAGGCGGGAGCCGCGTCACGCAACGACCCAAATCGGGCGGCGGCGGTGGCCCGTGCCGACCGGGGCATGCGCCGGCTCATGGGCTTGCCGGAGCAGGTGAAACGATGACATTGCAACTCGGGCTCTCGACTCCCATTGTCGTCCAGGTGCCCGGGATCGCGTCGCCCTGGGAGCGCACGGCCGGACCCGAGGAACTGACCCGGATCGCCAGGGCCGCGGACGAACTCGGCTTCGACCACCTCACCTGCTCCGACCACGTCGGCGTGCCCGCTGCGGCCGCCGCGGTGCGGGGAGCGACCTACTGGGATCCGCTCGCCACCCTGTCCTACCTGGCGGCACACACCCGCCGGATCAGGCTGGCCACCTCGGTACTCGTGCTCGGCTACCACCATCCGCTGGCGCTGGCCAAGAGCTACGGCACGCTCGACCGGCTCAGCGGCGGCCGGGTGGTGCTCGGTGTCGGCGTCGGCTCGCTCACCGAGGAATTCGCGCTGCTCGGTGCGGCCTGGGAAGACCGCGGCGCCCTGGGCGACGCGGCGCTGACGCGGCTGCGGCGGGCCTGGGGGCGGCACGAGGTCGAGGACTTCGTGCTCGAACCCCACGCCGTACGCACCACGGTGCCGATCTGGGTGGGCGGGCGCACCCGCCGGTCCCTGCGCCGGGCGGTGACCCTGGGTACCGGGTGGGTGCCGTTCGGGCTGCGAGCCGAACAGATCGCGGATCTGCTGGCCACGGTCACGGTGCCGCCGGATTTCGACCTCGTGCTCGCACCGGGCGCTCCGCTGGATCCCCAAGGCGACGAGGTGGATTCGCTGCGCCGGATGACGGCGCTGCGCGAGGTGGGCGCCACCCATCTGACCTGTTCGGTGCGCGCGACCGACGCCGGGCACTACTGCGAGCAGCTCGCCGCGCTACGCGCGCTCGTCGACCGTCATCTCCTGTAGCAGAAGGACTCTCATGAACGAAGCACGTCTGGCCGCGCTCGAGAGTCGCCTGTCGCGGCTCGAGGACGAACTGGCCATCACGCGACTTATCGCCTCCTACGGTCCGCTCGTGGACGCCGGGGTCGCCGAGCCGGTCGCCGCGCTGTGGACCGAGGACGGCGAATACGACGTCGAGGGCTGGCATATGCGGAGCCGGGACGATGTGCGCGCCATGGTCGATTCGGCCGCCCACCAATCGCTGATCGCGACCGGGTCGGCGCATTTCCTCGGACCGGCGACGGTCACCCTGGACGGCGACGTCGCCGCGGCCGTCTGCGAATCGCTCCTGATCCGGCACCGCGACGGTGAGTTCTTCGTGTGGCGGGCCGGCGCCAACCGGTTTCGGCTCGCCCGCACGCCCGAAGGCTGGCGGATCACCGAGCGTGTGACCCGGGTGCTGGACGGATCCGCCACGGCCCGCGCGCTGCTCACCGCATCCCGAATCGGCCCGGCGTCAACGGATTCCGCTAGCGGCGACGGCGCGAGTTGAGCCGCGCGCGCACCACCAGATAGGACGATGCGTAAAGGATCAGATCCGCCACGACCGGTGCCAGCGCGAGGAGCGCCGAGCCGTCCCGGGCCGTGCCGGTGAGCAAGGACCCGAGAACGAACGCGATGGCGGCGAGGTAGAGCCCGGCCGCCGTCAGGCGGTAGGGGACGATCCAGCGCTGAGCGGTACCCCAGTCCACGGGAGACGACAGGTCGAGGGGCCGATCGGGTGGCGCGGGATTCGGCGGAACCGCGCGGCGGAGGATCTGGACGACCAGATACCCGTTCAACGCCGCCATGGTGGCGTAGAAGCAGGTCAGGATCACCGGTTGTGCGCTGTTCATGACTCGAACTCCCCTCCGTGGTGCGGCGATCCTCCCGTCACCGCTGCCGAGAACTATTCCGCGGCAGTCGATTCGGGGACGACGAACCGGCTCGGCCGGGGCGGGTTCGCGCTGGTCCGCCGTGGGTGACCGGGTTTCCGGACCGGACGCGGGAGGGTCCGCGAGCGGTGCTGGTGGCCGGAGCGCAGATGTCCGGCTCTCTGGGAACTACGGTGTGCGGGCGCGGCGGGTTCAACCGGAACCGGAAACGCCGTGCGACCCCGAGGCGCCGAGAGATCCGTGCGCGAAGCCCAGCGCGCCGGAAGAATCCGTGGCATGAGCGAACCTCGTGACTGGAACAGCGAAATCATTGCCGAATTCCGGGAGAACCAGGGCCGGGTGGGCGGGCCTTTCCAGGGGGCGCCCATGGTGCTGGTCCACAACCGCGGGCGTAAGTCCGGGCGAGAACTGGTGAGCCCCATGATGTATCTGGCCGACGCGGACGACGACGCGGTCATCTATGTCTTCGCGTCCAAGGCCGGGGCGCCGACCAACCCGGACTGGTACTACAACCTCACCACCGCGGGCACCGGGGAGGTGGAGGTCGGGACCGAGCGCTACCCGGTCGCCGTCACCGAGATCACGGGGGCGGATCGGGACCGCATCTACGCCGAACAGGCCCGCCGCTACCCGGGTTTCGCGGGGTACGAGGAGAAGACCGCGGGCATCCGGACCATTCCGGTGCTGGCGCTGCGCCGCGCCTGAGCCGGAGCGACGCGCGAGAAGCACCGCCCCGCCGGATGTTTCGCCGGCGGGGCGGTGCGCTGCGGAACCGGATCAGTCAGTCGTTGACCGGGAAGTTCGCGCGAATCACGTTGTGGGGATCGCGTGCTCGCTTGATCTGCCGGAGGCGGGCGAGCGTCTCGGGGGTGAAGGCCGCGGCGGCGGATTCGCCGGGGGCCAGGAAGGTGTAGGGCTTGGCGCCGGTGATGTGATCGCCGAGGGCGTCGGTGATCTCGGCGAACCGGGTGCGGATGTCGTCGAGCAGATGCGGGAGTCCCAGGCCCAGGAGGTAGAGGGCGTAGGGCTCGGCGATGGGACCGCGCGCGCCGTCGTCGGGTCCCGAATGGGTGAGAGCGCCACCCAGACCGCGGATCTGGATATTGAGCAGCGGCGCCGTGGGCGCGGCCACGAGGGTCTCGACCACCGCGTCGCCGAGGTCGGTGAGGAGTTCGCCGCGCGAGAGGGAGGGGCTCGGATCGGTGGGCTCGGCGGTGATCCGGCCGATCTGCGCGGGGGTGAGCGCGCCGCGGGTATCGGCGATGACACCGTCGAGCGAGTCGAGTCGCCGGGTGAGCTCGCGGCCCTCGGCGGGGTCGCCGAGGTAGGCGAAGTCGATAGCGACGGTGGGTGCCGCGCCGGGAATCTGGTAGCGCTGCAACCACACCGAGAGTTCGGCGGGCGCGTCGGTGGTGAGTTCGGTGAACAGGTCGAAGGCCGCGGCGGTGTTGTCCGCGGACCACATGACGCGGCCGCCGTAGATCTCCGGAACCGGGAAGAGATCGAACTCGATCTCGGTGACGATCGCGAAATCGCCGCCGCCGCCGCGCAATGCCCAGAACAGGTCGGGGTCCGAGTCGGCGGTGATCCGGGCCCGCCCGCCCGCGGCGTCGGCGATCTCGAAGGCGCGCACCGCGTCCGAGGCCCAGCCGTACTTGCGGGCGAACCAGCCGAAGCCGCCACCGAGGGTGTAACCGGGAACGCCGACAACGGGATTGCTCCCGGCGAGTCCGGTCAGTCCGTGCGCGGCGGCCGCGGCCTGCACCGCACCCCACTGCACGCCGGCGCCGACGCGCGCCACCCCGCGCTCGGCGTCGATCTCGATGTGATCCAGGGCGGCGGTGCGCAGCAGGATCGCGTCCTCGATCCCGCCGGTCGCGCCGTGCCCGGTGGTCTGCGTGACCACCTGGCGGCCGGCGCCGCCCGCGAATTTCACCACGTCCGCCACGTCCTGGGCGTCGGCGACGGTGACGACCGCCGACACCGGCTGTGCCACCGCCACATTCCACGGCCGCGCCGCCGCCTCGAACCCCGGGTCGCCGGGCAGCAGCACGCCGCCGCGAGTCACACCGCGCAGATCTTCGATACCCATTGCTCTGTCCTCGCTCACTCGGCCGCTGCCGTAATCGGTTTCGCAGAGTTGACGACGTACGGCGGGCAAGTGTGACACGGGTGGCGAAACCGGCGGTGAGCAGCGGGGCGACCGGCGCGAGCGAGTTCAGCGGGCGCCCGCGGCAATCGTCTCGACCACCGTGGCGACGCCGCCGTCACCGTGACCCGCGGCCGCCGCCCCGGACAGCAGCGATCGGAAGAGGGTGGGAACCTGCGTGCCGATCCCCTGCGCCGCACTGGTGTGGATGAGGTGTTCCATGGCCGCCCGGTGGATGTCGACGGTGCCGTCGTCGGCGAGGAATACACCGTCGCGCGCCTGGCGGGCGTGTTCGGTGATCAGGGGAATGACGAACGCGGACAGGTGGGTGGTGGCGACGTCGGCGAAGACGGTCGGGTCGACGCCGGCGGTGCCGACCAGCGCCAGCGAGTGGTAGAAACCGGCGAGCGCGCCCCAGATCTGGCCGAACAGGGCGGTGTCGTAGAGCGGGGTCAGGGCCGGGTCCGCGCCGAGGTGTACAGCATTGCCCAGGCTCGCCAGCACCGCTTCGTGGGTGTCGAAGGCCGGGCGCGGGCCGCCGAAGAGGAACAGGGCGTCGGGGCGGCCGATCAGGCGGGTGCCGCTCATGGCGGCGGCGTCGAGGTAGGCGATCTCGTGCTCCGCCGCCCAGGCCGCGGCGTCGAGGGCTTCCGGGGACGTGCCCGAGGTCAGGTTCACCAGGGTGCGGCCCCGCAGTCGCTCGGCCACCGGGCCGAGCAGGTCGTGCACGGTGGCGTAGTCGGGCAGGACCACGACGACCAGCGGTGCGGCGGTGACGGCCGCGTCGAGGGTGGCCGCGCGGCTCGCGCCCTGGGTGACGAGGGCGTCGGCCTTCCCGGCGGAGCGGTTCCACACCGTGGTCGCGAACCCGGCGGCTAGGAACGCCTGCGCGACGCGGGTTCCCAACTGGCCCAGGCCGATCACCGTGACGGCGGACTGCTCGGTGGTGTTCTCGAACGACATGACGGGCTCCTCTGCTACTGCCGCCGAACCGGGTGGTGCGGCGCCGTGTTCTCACCGTGCCCGCGGGCGCTGTCGGAACCCTGTCGGTCCGCTGTCGGCCGGGAAACGCGGGGTTCGGGAAGACCGAGGGTGAGCGACACAGTCGAGCAGCGTGCCGAGTTGGGCGATCCGCCCGTGGTTCGGCACCGCGACGCGATCGGTCGGCAGCCCGGCCAGTCGGAACCCCGGGCCGTCCGCACCCGCAAAGTCGGCATCCCGGGCGACCCCGCCCGCCGGTCAGCGGCACATCTACGGAGGCGGGACCGGTACGCCGGAATTGTCCGGCTACCGTGCCCGCATGTACTTCTCGGTGCTGGGGCCCGTCACCGCCCGGACCGCCGCGGGGCTCGACGTCGAGATCCCGGAGGCGAAGGTCCGGGCGCTGCTGGCCGCGCTGTTGATCGAGGCGGGGCGGCCGGTGTCGGCGGATCGGCTGATCGACGGGCTGTGGGGTGAGCGGCTGCCGCGGCACGCGAACGGCGCGCTGCAGACCAAGGTCTCGCGGTTGCGGCGGGCGCTGGGAGCCGCGGAGCCGGGGGCCGAGCAGCTGGTCGAGTCCGCCGCACCGGGGTACCTGTTGCGGGTCGGCCCGGCGGACGTGGACGCCGGGCAGTTCCGCGAGCTGACCGAGGCCGCCGCCCGGGCATCGGATCCGCGGGCCCGGGCCGATCTGCTGGCCCGGGCGCTGGGGTTGTGGCGGGGCGAGCCGTTCACCGGGATCGGCGATCCGGATTTCGCGCGGGCGGCGACCGCGCGGTTGACCGAGCAGCACCTGGCGGCCGCGGAGCTGCTGGCCGAGACCCGCCTGGAGCTGGGCGAGCACCACGCCCTCGTGGCCGAGCTCGGCGACCTCGCGGGCCGCCATCCGCTGCGAGAGCGCTTGCGCGCCTTGCAGATCACCGCCCTGTACCGGGCGGGGCGGCAGTCCGAGGCGCTCGCCGTCTACACCGAGGTGCGGAATCTGCTGGCCGAGGAGTTGGGCGTGGATCCCGGACCGGAACTGACCGGCCTGCACCGGGCGATCCTGTCCCACGACGAGTCCCTGCGCGCCGCACCGGCGGGCTCGCGGCCACCGGGTCCGGCGCTGTCCCCGCCGACGACCTCACTCGGCGCACCGCTCACCGATCTCATCGGCAGGCGGGACGCGCTGCCCGCCGTGCTCGAACTCCTCGGCCGGCACCGGCTGGTGACGCTGACCGGCCTCGGCGGCGTCGGCAAAACCCGTCTGGCACAGGAGATCGCCCGGCTCACGACCGAGGATCACCCCGACGGGGTGCACCTGGTCGGCCTCGCCGGATCCGCCGACGTCCTCGAACAGATCGGTGCGGCACTGGGCCTCCGGGAGGAGGGACCGGCGGGCCTGGAAGAGGCCCTGCGCCCGCGAAACCTGCTGCTGATCCTGGACAACTGCGAGCACGTCATCGAATCCGCGGCCGCGGCAACACGTCTCCTGCTGACCGCCGCGCCCGGGCTGCGAATCCTGGCCACGAGCCGCGAACCACTCGGGCTGGCGGGCGAAGCCGTGTGGACCGTGCCGCCGCTGTCGCAGGCCGATGCCGAGCGGCTGTTCATCCTCCGCGCCACCGCCGCCGCACCGGGATTCACCGCCACCCCCGCGCACGCGGAGACCATCGCGGCGATCTGCCGTCGCCTGGACCGCGTTCCGCTCGCGCTGGAACTGGCCGCCACGCGCGTGCGCGCCCTGGGTGTCGATGCCCTGCTCGACCGCCTGGACGACAGATTCCGGCTGCTGTCCGGCGGCAATCGCGCTGTGCCACAACGCCAGCGCAGCCTCTGGGCCATGATCGACTGGAGTTGGGAGCTGCTGGGCCCGGACGAGCGCGCGGTGCTGCGCACTCTCGCGGTCTTCGCCGACGGCTGCACGCTCGACGCGGCCGAGGCGGTCTGCGATCGGGACCTGGATGTGCTGGGCGCGCTGATCCGCCTGGTGGATTCCTCGGTCGTCGTCACCGACGGGCCGCGGTATCGGCTGCCCGAATCCATTGCGGCCTATGCCCGTACCCGCCTCGACGAGGCGGGCGGCGCGGAGGTGCTCCGGCGGCGGCATCTGGCCTACCACGCCGATCTGGCCGCGCGGTCCGACCCCGAGCTGCACGGGCCCGGGCAGCGGACCTGGGCTGCCCGCCGCGATCCCGAGAACGCCGATCTCCTTGCGGCGCTGGAGTTCGCAGTCCGGCACGGTGAGCCCGGCGCCGCGCTCGCGCTGGCCCTCGATTCGACCTGGTACTGGTTCCTGCGCGGTAGACTGCGGGAGGCCCGGCGCATGCTCGCCGAAGTGCTGCGGACGAGCGACGCTACCGCCGACTCCACGCTGCACAACCGGATCACGCACTGGCACAACGGATTCGCTGTGCTGACCGGCACGGAAGGCGAACGGCCCGTCGCCGCCCCGTCCGCGCCGCCGGAGGCCGCCGACGCCCGCGCGGAATGGTTCTTCGGCCACGCGCTGCTCGAGTCCGGCGTGAACCTCGCCCGCAGCGAGACGAGGATCGACCGCGCGCTGCGGACCGCCCGGGCGGCCGGGGACCGATGGACCGTCGCCGCCGCGCTGAGCACCGGATCAACCCAGTCGCTGCTGCGCGGCGACCTGGTGGCCGCTCGCGATCGAGCGGAACGGGCGCACGCCCTGTTCATCGAACTCGGCGATGATTGGGGCAGGCTGCGGACCACCTATCCGCTCGCGGCACTGGCGAGCATCGCCGGAAACTACGCGACCGCAACGGAACTGCACCGCGAGGGCCTGCGCCTGGCCCGGGAGCTCGGCTTCTCCTCCGACGCCGCGGACCGCATCACCGGCCTGGGCCGGGTCGCCCTGCTGACCGGCGACTTCGCCCGAGCCGCCGAACTCCACCGCGAGGCCCGCGCCCTCGCCACCGAGCACGGCTACACCGCGGGTGAGGTGCACGCCGATATCGGACTCGCCCTGGGGGCGCGCCGCTCCGGCGATGCCGAACTCGCCGCCGAGCTCCTGGATCGAACCCTGGCCTGGCACCGCGCGGTCGAGTTCGGCCCCGGACCGGCGCTGCTGCTCGCCGAATCGGGTTTTCTCGCCGAACAACTCGGCGACGCGACGGCGGCGCTCGCGCGGCACCGCCGGGGGCTCGCGGTCGCCCGCGCCGGCGCGGATCCCCGGGCCGTCGCCCTCGCGCTGGAGGGTCTCGCCGGGGCACACGCCCTCGCGGGCCGCCCCGAACTCGCGGCCCGCCTCCTCGGCACGGCGGCCCGGGCACGCAAGTCGGTGGGCGCGCCGCTCCCCGAGGCCGAGCGCACCGATGTCGACCGCATCACGGACCGTATCCGTAAGACGCTGGGCGACACCCGTTTTGCCGCCGAGTTCGCCATCGACGGTGATGACATCCCCGGCGTCTGACAGCTCGGCCGCTCGAAGGAAGCGATCGGCGGCCGTGTTCGTCAACGTCGCGAAATCCTGTGTGGGCCGAAATCCTATGTGGACGTGAGGATCACGGTGATAGTCCAAGACCATGCTCAGCTGCGCGGCGGCACGGAGGCCACCTGGAACACGGCCCGACCGGTGCCCACGCTCCAGGCGGCAGAACCTCCCGTGCTGCCGTCGGATCAGCCGCATACCGATCGACGGCAGCTCGACAGCCGCCCGTCCACTGCTCGACGACAGGAGACGATGACCTCGCCGGTGGTTCGCGGGCCCTTCGACAATCCGCCACATCGGCCGAGGTCCCAGCGATCTACGCCGTGGCCGGGGCGCGATCGGCGGTGAGACTGCCCGCCAGGGCCCAGGTGCGGCGTTCGTCCTCGGGGGTGCCGAGATCGGTGCTCGTGAGTACCACCTCGGTCGCGCCCGCGTCGTAGTAGCGCTGGATTCCGGCGGCGACCGTCTCCTCGTCGCCGATGAGGGCGAGCTCGGCTGCGCGAGAAGCGCCTTCCAGTTCGATCACCCGGCGGTAGGACGGAACCTGTTCGTAGAAGGAAAGTTTGTCGATCGCGGCGGCTCGGACACCCTCGGGATCGGCGGTGACGACGGCCGGCACGAAGGCAACCACCCGCTGGGGTTTCGCCGCGCTCCGGGCGAGGGCCGGGACGATGTGCTCGGCCAGGGTCCTGGGTCCGGCCAGGTACGGGAGGATGCCGTCGGCCAGTTCGCCGGTGACGCGCAGGGCCTGCGGGCCCATGGCCGCGACCAGCACCGGGACCCGCGGGGCGGCACCGGGGACGGCGGTCGGCAACGACGGTGTGGCGGTGAGTGATTCGCCGACGAAGCCGGCCGGGTCGTTGTCGAGCAGACGGGTGAGGGCGGTCAGGAACTCGCGCAGCAGGGCGATGGGACGGTCGAACGGGGCGCCGAAGGCGCCGGACACCAGCGTCGAGCCCACCGCGAGACCCAGGTGGTAGCGCCCGTGCGTAGCGGCCTGCGCGGTCTGGGCCTGCGCGGACACGATCAACGGATGGCGTCCGATGACCGGGATGGCCGAGGTGCCGACCTGCAGGCCGGGCACCTCGCGGCCGACGATCGCGGCCAGCGCGGGCGAGTCGTAGTCCATGCGCTGGCCGAACCAGACCGCGCCGACGCCGAGTTCGCGCACCGTTCTGGATCGGGCCACGATGGCGTCCACGTAGTTGTCCGCGTCGGTGGCGGCGAGTGCGATTCCGAGAGTCATACCCGGGGAACAGGGTTGCGCGCCGTGCTGTTCCGCCGGAGGGGGGATGAAATCACCGTGAACTCAATGGTTTTGGAGATGTCGGGGCTCTCCCGTAGGTTCGGAGGGAATCCGCCGTCGTGGGAGTGGCCGCGGATGATCTCGGCAGGACGGACAACGGGTGGGGGCCATCGGCGATGCGCGGGGCGGGGTGACGGCCGTATCGGTCACCGTATCGGCCGGTGCGCCGGTGGCGCGGTAGCGGCGTGTACGTTCGAGTCCGCCAAGTGCGTTGATCCGCTTCTCTTCTCACTCGCGGCGACCCGTTGAAGATAAGACCGTCGCCGAATTCGCCTTGCCCGCATTTGCGCGGCAATTGATCGAGCAAGCCCCCAAAACCTTGGGCTCGGGCTGAAACCTTGCAGATCACGGAACAGGAACGGTCGGTTCCTCATCGCTCCGGCAATGCGGTACACGCAATTCCCCGGAGGTGAATAGATACTGGCGAGTAGGGGGATTCCCGGTTTCCTGGGCTTGAATCTTCCAGGGGTTGCCGCCGAGCGGGCACGCGGGTGTCCGAGTGCGTTCTTCACCACACCCCACGGGGCGATTCATCCTGTCCACCAGCCGTATTCGGGCCACCGCCGCGCCGGCGGCGCACATTGCCAAATCATTGCTGATCAGGGCGGAATTTAGCAGAGGCATTGATCTCGGACGCTACTCATGACCCCGGTCACATTGATCGGCCCGGGTTTCGCTACCAATTGAAAGCAATCCGCTATTGCCGTTACCTCCGGAGCATTTGCGCACCCTAGTGATAAGCACTAACGTTTCGCAAAACTGCGCAATCCGACAGGACCGCGAGCGCCGAGCGCTTAGATTGTTCGCTGCCGGGAGGAATCGGTTCACCAGCGAACAGAGGGTGACGCCACCTGCACAGGTGACGTCGAGCGCGTCGATCGGAAAGTTGCAAGGGGAAGTACATGACAGCCGTACTTGCGGTTCATACCGAGCCGGAAGCAATTCCGGCTCCCCACCCGCGGTTCGCATTCCGCGAGGTCGCGCTCGTCGCGACGCTCTCCGCGGTGGTGCTGACCGTGACGGCGGGCCGCTACGACTTCTTCGGCGACGAGCTCTACTTCCTCTCGGCCGGCCGCCGGCTCGACTACACCTACGCCGATCAGGGCGTGGTGGTGCCGTTCTTCGCCTGGCTCGCGGATCTGGCCGCGCCGGGATCGACGATCGCGCTGCGCTTCCCGGCGGTCGTGATGTGCGTCGGGGCGATCATCGTCTCTGCCCTCATCGCCTACGAGCTGCGGGGTAACCGCCGCGTCCAGCTCGCCGCGGCCTTCACCTACGCGACCACCAGCCTGATCACCACCCAGGTCGCGCTGAGCACGTTCGCCTTCGACGCCACCCTCACCGCCGTGATCACCTGGCTGTTCATTCGCTGGGTGCGCGTCCGCCAGGATTGGCTGATCGTGGCCGCCGGACTGGTTGCCGCACTGGACATGCAGGTCAAGTGGATGGTTCCGCTGGTGTGGGGCTGCCTGGGCCTGGGCGTGATCCTGTGCGGCCCGCGCGAGATCCTGCGCCGCCCCGCGCTGTGGGGCGCCACCGCGATCCTGGCCGCGTCCCTGGTGCCGATCCTGTACTGGCAGTCGCAGAACAACTGGCCGCAGCTGGCCATGGGTTCGATCATCGGCGCGGAGCAGGATGCCACCGGCTTCGGCCCGCTGGGCTTCATGCCGCAGTGGCTGGCGCTGGCCGGCATGCTCGGCTCGGTCCTGATCGGCTTCGCGCTGTGGGGCGTGTGGAAGCAGGAGTCCCTGCGGCCCTACCGCTTCGTCGTGGTGGCGCTGGTGATCATGACGACCTTCGTGATCGCCACGCACGGACGGCCCTACTACCCGACCGGGTTCTTCCCCGCGATGTTCGCGATCGGCGCGGTCGCGCTGTGGCAGTTCGACCGCAGGCGATGGATGAACGTGCTGCTGGTGCCGATCGTCGCGTTCTCGGTGCTGACCTACGTGCTCGCCCTGACCATGCTGCCGCTGCCGCCGTCGTGGCGCACCCAGACCGAGGACGCCATCGACCTGGGCGTGCGGTCGGGCCTGTTCGGCACCACGAACTGGACGACGCTGGTGGACACCGTCGCCGACGGTTACGACACGCTGACCCCGCAGGAGAAGGACACCGCGGTCATCGTCTCGCAGGGCTACTGGCAGGCCGGGGCCGTCGAGGAGTTCGGCGGCAAGCACGATCTGCCCGACGTCTACAGTCCCAGCCGGGGTTTCGGCTTCTTCGGCCCACCGCCGGACTCGGCGACGACCGTGATCTACTTCGGGCTCAACACCGCCGAGGCCGATCTGCGCGCGCGGTTCGATCAGGTCGAGCGCGTCGCGGAACACGACGACCCCATGGGCATTCCCGGCATCGACCGCATGGTCGCGGTCTGGAAGTGCAGCGGGCCGAAGCAGCCGTGGTCGTCGATGTGGAACACGATGACCACCCTCTACTTCGATCTGGGCCACTGGCAGGACCCCAACGCCACCACCCGCCCCGTGCGCTGAGGCCCGCCTCCGAAAAATTCGATCGTCCCGTGCATACGGTCATTGCTACGGTGTGGCCATGCAGGTCGATCAACGCAGCACCAACGCCGCCGCGCGAGCTCTCCGCTCGCCGGTCGCGGCTGTCTGACCTGATTCTTCCCGCCGCGCGACCGGACACGGTCCGCCGCCGGTATGCCTGCCGTCCATGGTCTTCGGGTCGTTTCCGGTTGCCTTCGCCTCGATGGAGCAACCACCATGACGACCACGGAACAGACGGTCCGAACCTTCCTCGACTTCTTCCGCGAGCGCGGACACCGGTACACGCCGGGTGATTCGCTGGTGCCGCCGCCGGGCGATCCGGTGCTGTTCACCACCTCGGGCATGCATCCGCTCACCCCCTATCTGCGCGGGCGCCCGCATCCGCTGGGCCGCCGGCTGACCAATCTGCAACGGTGCCTGCGCACCACCGATCTCGACGAGGTCGGCGACGACACGCATCTGACCGTCTTCGAGATGCTGGGTTCGTGGTCGCTCGGCGACTACGGCGGCTCGCAGAGCCTGCGCTGGGGGCTGGAGCTGCTGCGCGACGGGTTCGGCATCGATCCCGGGCGCATGCACGTCACGGTGTTCGGCGGTGACGATCGGGTCGGGCCCGATCGCGAATCCTGGGACACCTGGGGCGAACTCGGCCTGCCGGTGGAACCGACCACGCACGAGAACTGGTGGTCCGGGCCGACCGGGCTGTGCGGACCGGACTCGGAGTTCTTCCTCTGGACGGGAGAGGGGTCACCGCGGGGCACGCCGACCACGGACGACCGCTGGGTGGAGGTCTGGAATCACGTCATGATGCGCTACGTCGAGCACTCGGACGGCAGTCTGGAGCCGCTGGGCCGGCCGGGCGTCGATACCGGGCTCGGGCTGGAGCGCCTGGTACGGGTGCTGGGCAACAGCCGATCGGTCTACGAGACAGACCTCTTCCAGCCGTGGATGACGACGCTGCCACGGATCTGGGGAACGCTGGACGAGCGGTCGCTGCGGCTGCTCTCGGACCATCTGCGTTCCACCGTCGTCATCCTCGGCGACGGGGTGGTCCCCTCCCCCACCCGCCGGGGTCATGTACTGCGCAGGCTGCTGCGCCGCACCCTCACCACGCTGCGGCGCGATGACCCGACGCGCTCGCTCGGCGATCTGCCGATCGAGCTGATCGGCGGCACCCTGGATCATTTCGGGCAGTCGATGCGGCCCGAGGAGGTGCGCGGACTGCTGCTCGACGAGCAGCGCGGGTTCGAGCGGCTGCTGGATCGGGGGCGGAAAGTGCTGTCCCGCGGTCGTTTCGGCGGTGAGCTGACCGAGGACGACTACCACTTCCTGTACGACACGCACGGTTTGCCCCGGGATCTGATCGGCTATCTGATCGGCGAATAGACCTCGGGGACAACGTCGCCCGGCGGACGAGTTCCCCGCGGCCGAGCCGTGGGGAACTCGGGCCGGCTCACCGGTAGCGGGGGTTGGTGTTGTGCCACTCGAAGGAGCCGCCCATCCAGTTGCGCACACCGTGCAGGAAGAGCTGGAGCTCCGGGGACGGGACCGCGCGCAGGGCGAGGTGCCCGGCCTCGAAGTCGCGGACCATCCGGTTGTGCAGGTCCACCGTCGCCGCCACCGCCTCGGCCACCGAACAGGCGCGGTCGGCGGCTATCTGCAGGACCATGTTGCAGACGGGATTCTCGTCGGCGGCGTCCTTCTTCACCGACATCAGGTCGTTCACCAGGACGGCGATCGTCCCGGCCTGGAAGGCGGCGCGCCGGACCCGCTCGTCGTAGAACAGGTGGGCCGGCAGTTCGTAGCCCGCGACCGGGTCGATCAGGGTCATCGAGGTGTAGAAGCTGTCGTGCTGGCGGGCCGCGAGATACTCCCAGGCCGTGGGTGATTGGCCCGTGTGCCGCCACGCGGCGTAGGCGGTCCAGGACACGAACATCGAGAACGTGGCGTAGCAGGCGCGCTGCACCTGGTCGGCGGTGGCGTGTTTGCGCAGATGGGCGACCGCGGAACCGAAGGCGCGCAGCACCTTGTCCTCGCGCAGCACTTCGTTCAGGGGTGTGCTGAACTCCCCCGCGTCCGGGACCGGATCCAGGGCCGCCATGGCCAGGGTGAGGCGCTGCGGGAGCCGGGTCGGTTCCGCGCCGAGCGCCGAATCGTCGGCGTAGTAGTCGTCTGCCATCCACCACGCGGTGTTCATCTGCGCGGCGACCAGCAGCCGGTCCGGATCCTCGGAATCGGTGTGGGTCATGGTGACCAGCCGCCCGTATCCGGTGCTGCGCAGCTTGCCGACCTCGTCCTCGGTGCAGCCGATCGACGCCGCCCACGCGGCGAGGCGGTCGTCCACCTCCGCGGCGAGGCGGTCGTCGATCCGCGCGACCGGTGCGCAGTACAGCGGCGGGCCGGATCCGTCGCCCCACTCGACCAGGCGATACGGTTCGACATCGGCGGTGAGCCGGCGCAGGGGTACGCGAAAAGCGCTCTCGCCCAGGCGTTGCGCACCGGGTGCGCAGTGATCTCCGGAAGTCGCTGTGCCGGTTGGTGATTCCGGGTCCGGGTCCGCACCCGGCGGCCGCGGCGAGAAGCGCCGGGCGAGTTGTGTGCCGAGCCCGCTGGGCCCGTTCAGGATTCCGGGTGGGATCTCCCCGAGCAGATCCGGCGCCGCGCCCGCCTCGGGCGCGCTCTCACCGGTCCGGGCATTATCAAGGCTTGTCATCGTGCTTCTCCCGCCGTGCGGATCATCAGGTGGCAAAGCGTTGGTAGTGGCACCTCGACTATCGGACCTCGGGCCGCGCCGCGTGGGCGTTTTGCTCGGACGCGGAGCAGATGCCCGTGCGTCGCCACGGCCGGGCGGGGTGGCGCTACCCTGGCGGGAGTGCGGATCGAACCGGTTGCCGGCGCCGCGGCGCGCACGCCGACGGCGTGGATGAGACCCGGGCATATCGGATACATAGGACCGGATCTCGGGGTGGACCCGCACGCGCCCGCCGTCGCCATGCTGAGCATCGGATTGGACGCGCCGCTGGAATTGCACACCGGTGCACAGGGGGTGATCCACACCCGCAGCTCGTTCGCCCCCGCGCGCACACCGCACCGCATCGTGGCCACCGCGGGCTGGATCCTGGCGCTGTTCGTCGAGCCCGCGGGGATTCCGGCCGGAGCCATCGCCGACGAGATGACCGGCGCCGCAGGGCCGTTCGGACTGTCGCACCGTCGCGAGCGGGAACTGATCCGGCTGTGCGCCGCCGAGCGGCCCGTGCCCGAGCACATCTACGCGCTGGCGATCGCGGGTGCGCCCACACCCGCCGATCCGCGCATCGAGGTGGTGGCGGCCGCGATTCGGGCCGACCCGGCCCGCACCTTCCGCGCCGACCGGGTCGCCGCGGAACTCGGACTGTCCACCACGCACTTCCTGCGGCTGTTCGCCGAACAGTACGGCACCAGTTTCCGCGGGTATCAGCGCTGGAATCGCATGGCCCGGGCCGTGCGCGGCGCGATCACCGGCGCCGATCTCACCCGGTCCGCCATCGACGCCGGCTTCGCGACGCCATCGCACTTCAGCGAGACCTTCCGGGATCTGATCGGGCTGTCGGCCACCACGATGCTGCGCGCCGGAATCCGTTTCGACCTGGGGGACGCGGGCCCGCCCTGAATCGCGGGGGCGATTCTCGGTTGCGACGCCGACGACGGGTCAGGAATACTTGCGCCGCAGTACATCTCGCGTCAACCGCGAGATCAGTTCTAATCACGGGGGAATCGTGAAACTCATTGCACGTTCGGCGATCGCGTTGTCGGCGGTCGCCGTCGCCGCGGTAGGGGTCGTCGCGGGGGCGGGAGCCGCGCACGCGCAGCCGAATACCTGTCTGTCGGTGGACAATCGGCTCGGCTACGAGGTGGAGGTGGCGTTCGACTATCCGTCGATCGGCCCGATGTGGGTCGGCACCGACGTGCCGATCACGCCGACCGACGGGCCGGGCGGCGCGCCGCTGCTGTCGCCGGACGGCTCGTGGACGATCGTCGCGCCGGGCGAGAAGACCTGGTTCTGGGATCCGCACTGGCGGGCGATGCCGGGCTGCAACGGTCTGTGGACCGTGCGGCTCACGCCCTAGCGAACAGTCGAACAGGCCCCCGACCGGGACATCCCGGGCGGGGGCCCGACTCGTCGCGCGCGGGTGGCCGGAGTCGGCGAGACTCGTGACATGGTTCCCGGTACCGCACCGCCGCCCGCGCGCGGCGAACTGCGCCGCAGCCTCGGACTGACCGACGCGGTCGTCATCGGACTCGGCTCCATGATCGGGGCGGGCATCTTCGCCGCGCTGGGGCCGGCGGCGCGGGCCGCGGGCTCGGGGCTGCTGCTCGGGCTCGCGATCGCGGCGGTGGTGGCCTACTGCAACGCCACCTCGTCGGCGCGGCTGGCGGCCCGGTACCCGGTCTCGGGCGGGGCGTACGTGTACGGGCGCGAGCGGCTCGGCGAGTTCTGGGGATACCTGGCCGGCTGGTGTTTCGTGGTCGGCAAGACCGCGTCCTGCGCGGCGATGGCCCTGACGGTCGGCGCCTACGCCTGGCCGGACCACGCGCACCCGGTCGCGGTCGCCGCGGTGCTCGCGCTGACGGCGCTGAACTATCGCGGGGTCGAGAAGTCGGCGCTGGCGGCCCGGATCATCGTGGCGGTCGTGCTGGCGGTCCTGGCCGCGGTGGTGGTGACGGCGTTCGCCGCCGGCGCGGTGGACCCCGGGCGTCCGGCCGCCGGTTCCGGCACGACCCTCCTCGGCGTCCTGCAGGCGGCGGGCCTGCTGTTCTTCGCCTTCGCCGGATACGCCCGCATAGCCACGCTCGGCGAGGAGGTTCGCGATCCGGCCCGGACGATCCCCCGGGCCGTGCCCCTGGCCCTGGGCATCACACTGGGGGTGTACACCTTGGTGATCGTCGCCGCCCTGAGTGTGCTGGGCCCGCAGGGCCTTTCGGCCGCGACCGCCCCGCTGACCGACGTGGTGCACGCCGCGGGCACGTCCTGGCTGGCCCCGGTCGTACGGGCCGGCGCGGTCCTGGCCGCCCTCGGCACCCTCCTGGCCCTGATCCTCGGCGTCTCCCGCACGACCCTGGCCATGGCCCGCGACCGCTTCCTCCCCCACTCCCTGGCCGCGGTCCACCCCCGGTTCGCGGTCCCCCACCGGGCCGAGCTGGCGGTGGGCCTGCTGGTGGCCGTGGCCGCCGCGACCGTCGACCTCCGCACCGCGATCGGCTTCTCGAGCTTCGGCGTCCTCCTCTACTACGCCGTGGCCAACGCTGCCGCCTGGACCCTCACCCGCGCCGAGAACCGCCCGCCCCGAGCCGTTCCCGCCCTCGGCCTCCTGGGCTGCCTGGCCCTGGCCTGCACCCTCCCCACCCCCGCGGTCCTGTCCGGCGCCGCGGTGGTCGCCCTCGGCGCACTGGCCTACGCGGTCCGAAAACTACTGCACCGCGGCAGATCTACTCGCATCGACTAGGTACCGCCCGCGTCACTTCAGGGTCGCGTGCATCAGGTAGACGTTGTAGCTGTTCCAGGCGGACATCGTGAAGTAGAGGTCCTTCGCGGTCGACCAGGGGTGCAGGAAACCGCCGTAGGCGGTCGGGTAGTCCTCGGTGCTCAGCAGGGGGACCGGGTTCGACCAGGCGCCCTGGGGCTCGGCGGCGGTGCGCAGGACTATGTGCTGGGTCGCCGAGTCCAGGTAGACCATCTGCCATTGCGCGGACTCGCGGTCGTAGCGGATGGACAGCTCGCTGGCGGTGCCGGAAACCAGTGGGGTGGCGAGCAACTCGTTCGCGCCGTCGGCGGCGACCCAGGTGTCGCCGATCCAGTACTGGTAGGCGGACTTGTTCAGTACCTGATCCGCGGGGACCCGGCCGAGACCGATCGTGCCGAAGCGGCCGTTGGGCGTGCCGAACATGTAGACGTAGTCGCCGTGCGGCACCATCGTCGCCACCTGGAAGCGGCCCGCGCCGAAGAGGTTGTCCCAGCGCGCCCATTGCGACTTGGTCCAGGTGCGGCCGTTGTCGTCGGACCAGGCGATACCGCCGTGGTTGGTCCACCACATGCCGGGGATCTTGCTCCAGCGACTGATCGACATGTACGTGAGGTACTGGCGATCGCCGACGGCGAAGCCCGAGGTGGGGATCGTGGTGTGCTCGAAGTTCTTGATCTTGCGACTGTCCAGGATCTCGGTCGCGTGGCAGCGGCTGTCCTGGACGAAATCGTCCAGGATCAGGCCGTTGGACAGGTCCGTGTTGCTGCTGTAGCCGATGACGTTGCTGCGCCAGTCCTGCTGGTCGGTGCCCGCGCCGGTCGGCTTCCAGCCCTCGCCGAACGTGTCGCCGAACACGACGGCGACCTGGCCGGGCCGGGTCTCCCACATCAGGCCGAGATCGGTGCCGTCCACCGACCAGCGCGTATCGGTGCGGTTGGGCGACCCGTGCCCGGTGACCTGGCTGACCAGCCGCACGGACTCCACCTGTGGTGCGGCCACCGGCGCCGCCGCGGGCGCGGGGGCGTCCGGCTGCCGGTCGGCGACGGGCGGGGCCTGCGGTTCGGGCCCCTCCCCGCCGGGAATCGGAATGGGGATGGGCTCGGGATCGGGCTGAATCTCCACGCGGGGCAGACTCGCCCCGCTCCCGCTGCCGGGGTCGACGGCCGGGTTCGCGGGGGCCTCGGATCGGACGTCCGGGCACGGGTCGGCGCACGGATCCGAGGGCAGCGCCACCGAATCGATGCGGGTGGCATCGGGTTTCGGGCCCGGAATCTGCACCGGGACCAGCTGCGGCACCGGGACCGGGATCTTGATGTCCGGCGCCGGCTGCACCGATCCCGGCTCCGGCTGCCGGGCGAGGGGGTCGAATCCGGTTTCGCCGCACTCGTTCACGGGCGGCGGGGCCCACGGCCGGGTCGGAGCGGCCGTCGCGGGCGGCACCAGGACCGCGCCCAGGGTGAGTACGCCGGAGAGCGACAGCGCCGCGATGATTTCAGGACGCGACAGCAATCGGCGGGGCCGGAATCCCATGGGCGCGCTTCTCCTCATCCAGATCAAACCGCATCACTGTATCCAGACGACCGCGAATCGTCAGCGCGGACAGGCCCCCATTCTCGTGGGCCCGGCGGGCGTGGACCCGGGTCACCGGCGGTGGCTCGTAGGCTGAACCCGTCCGCGCACGACGAACAGGAGGCCCGTGATGCCCGAGGCGACGGTGGACGAGCTCATGGCCGAGTTGCGAGCGCTCGACGAACCCAAGGTCCGGGCGGTCAACGAACGCCACGGTGACGATCACGGCGTGAATCTGACCAAGCTCCGGGCGGTCGCCAAACGCCTGAAGACCCAGCCGGAGCTGGCCCGCGAGCTGTGGGCCACCGGCGACGGCGCGGCGCGGCTGCTGAGCATCCTGATCTCCCGGCCGAAGGCGTTCGATCGCGACGAACTGGACGCCATGCTGCGCGCGGCGCGGACGCCCAAGGTCCACGGGTGGCTGGTGAGCTACGTGGTGCAGAAGAGCCCGCACGCGGAGGACCTGCGGGTGGCCTGGCTCGCCGATCCGGACCCGATCGTGGCGAGCGCGGGCTGGGCCCTCACGGTCGAGCGGGTGGCGAAACGGCCCGAGGGACTGGATCTCCCGGTGCTGCTCGACGTCATCGAGGCGGAGATGAAGGACGCGCCGGAGCGCCTGCAGTGGGCCATGAACCACTGCCTGGCGCAGATCGGGATCGAGTGCCCGGAGCTGCGAACGCGCGCGATCGACATCGGCGAGCGACTGGAAGTGCTGAAGGACTACCCGACCCCGCCGAACTGCACCTCGCCGTTCGCGCCCAGCTGGATCGCGGAGATGGTGCGGCGCAAGGACGGAAAATAAAGGCGGACAGGGTATTCCCGCGGGCCGGGGGTGATCCCCGGCCCGCGCGGCGCGGTCAGAAGTAGACGCCGGGGAAGCAGTAGCCGGTGACGAGCTGGCGGTCGCCGTACCGCACGGCATCCGAATCCCACTGCGCGCCCAGGCTTTCGACGAGCGAG
This sequence comes from Nocardia sp. NPDC003693, assembly GCF_053981095.1. Taxonomy (NCBI): domain Bacteria; kingdom Bacillati; phylum Actinomycetota; class Actinomycetes; order Mycobacteriales; family Nocardiaceae; genus Nocardia; species Nocardia sp. NPDC003693. The sequence goes on along the minus strand of NZ_JBSFNO010000020.1, from coordinate 54,719 downwards.
CGCGCCACCTCGAGATCGCTTCGATCCGCGACCAGGATGAGCGTGCCGTCCTCGGTGACGGAACCGCCGCCGAGTCGTTCGCGCGCCACCGGATCGGCGAGCAGCGCGTCGTAAAATCGCGCCGTGTCCACGCCCGGCACCCGGACCAGGAAGCCGTCCGCGCGTTCGTGATCGGCGGGCAGGAACTCGATGCCGAGCACCGCTTCCTGCCGGTAGCGCACCTTCAGGTCGTCGGCGATCCAGCACAGGTTGTCGCGCCCGGTGCACGCCAGCTCGAACCGGCGGGCGGGTTCGTAGGTGATGCCCCGCGATTCCTGCGACCAGAACACGCCGTCGACGGGTTCGGAGTGCACCGTGAGACCGAGTTCCATTGCGGCGGTGAGGTTCACCTCCACCTCGAACTGGGTGAGAGGGTCGTTCATCCGAGGATCGGCGGGGTCGGTGATGGTGTCGGTGTTCCAGGTGCCGAACAGTTCGGCGGTGGGCCGCAGCGGATCTCCCGGCGCGCACGAGGCCGGGCCGTACGCGGCGGCGGTCTCCGAGCCCGCTACGAGCAGACCCGCGGTGAGTGTGACGACGGCCGCGAACGCGGCGGCGAATCGGGTGGTGATCATTTCGGTCGTTACCCCTCTCGAGAGGGTCGAGACATGGCGCATGCCTGAACGAAACGAGAACATTCGAAGTGTATTGCGCCGCTGCCGACGCCGGTCCGGAACAGCCCCGCCGGTCAGCACCACGAACCGTGCGGTCGGGATTCTTCGCAGGTAGGCGGGCGGAATCGCGCCGCGACACGCGGCACGACACAGCACCTCTCCACGGCACAAGTTGATCTAGGCTCCGATCCCATGTCTGTGGGGCGGAGCGATCACACGACCGAGGTCCTCATCCTCGGCGCCGGGCCGGCCGGTCTGGTTCTCGGCAATATCCTGCAGGCCGCCGGAGTCACCACCGTGATCCTGGAGCGGGGCAGCCGGACGCACATCGAGCAGCGGGCGCGGGCCGGGTTCCTGGCGCCCGCCAGTGTCGCGGTGCTGGGCGCCCACGGTCTGGACTCCGGCCTCCGGGCGCGCGGGCGCACCCATGAGACCTGCGAATTCCGCAGCCCGACCGATCGTTTCGAGCTGGCCTACGGGCAACTCGGACGACGGGAGGTGCACACGGTGTATCCGCAACAGCATCTTGTCACCGATCTGGTAGCAGAATATCTGCGACGCGGTGGAGAACTGCGTTGCGACACGACCGCCGAGGCGATTCTCGACCACGACGGGGATCGGCCGCGAGTGCGAGCGCGCTCGGCCGCCGACGGCGAACAGCACTTCGCCGCGCGCTATCTCGCGGGCTGCGACGGTGCGCGCGGGCTCGCCCGCGCCACCCTGACCACACCCCGGTCCACCTGCGAGTACGGCATCACCTGGCTCGCCCTGCTGGCCGAGGCGCCGCCCTCTTCGGACACCGTCATCTACGGCGTGCACCCCGACGGCTTCGCCGGCCACATGCCGCGCAGCCCCGAGATCACCCGCTACTACCTGCAGTGCGCACCGGACGAGGAGCCGAATCAGTGGAGTGAGCAACGCATCTGGGAGTCGCTGTCCACCCGGCTGGGCGCGCAGCGCTACGGGGCCCTGCGCGAAGGGCCGATCATCGAGCGGGGGCTGGTCCGACTGCGCTCGGAGATCCTTGATCCCATCCAGCAGGGGCGACTGTTCCTGGTGGGCGACGCGGCCTCCTCGATCAGCCCGTCCGCCGCCAAGGGCGCCAATCTCGCGATCTTGGGCGCCCGAACCCTGGCGCGGGCCCTGATCTCGGCGCTGCGCGCGGCCGATGATTCGGCGCTGCAACGCTATTCGGACGATTGCGTGCCGCGTATCCGGCGGGCGCACGAGTTCTCGCACTGGATGATCGGACTGCTGCATCCGCCCACCGGGCCCAATCCCGCTTTCGAGCGCGAGCTGCAACGGGCCCGGCTGCACAGCCTGGCCGGCTCGAGAACACATCAGGATTTCTTCGCGGAGAACTACGTCGGCATGTGACACAGGAGGATGTGTGACCCGTTCGCTGGCAGTACCGTCCCGGATGGATTCGACCGACAGCGAACGCTTCGGCGCCGCTGTGCGATTCGTCAGAACCCACGACACCGCCGCGGTACTGGCCGAAATGCTTCCCGAACTCAGCGCGGCCGAACACGCTGCGGTGGCGGGACATTGCAGATTCGCCCATACGGCGGTTCTCGTTTTCCCCGGGGACGCGGAAGAACTCGATGAGCTGTTCGCCGCGCACGGGCTCGTCCCGATCGCGGACGGGCCCAGCACCGTGGTGCGGCGCAGACTAGCCGTGCGGCACGGCGTCCGGGACGACCGGCTGCCGGTCCGCATCGTGCGGGCCGAGATCACCGCGGCCGACGGACATCCCTGCGAGATAGAGGTTTTCGTGCTCATGGGCGAGCACGATCAGGTGGCGGCGGCCGAGCGGGCCGAGGCCGCCGAATCGCACCTCGCACTGGCGACCGGCCGCATCGACGACATCACGCTCAACGGCCTGCGCGCCCTGCTGACCGGTCGCGGCAAGCTGCGCTCGGACGGCGGCGGCTACAACCCGCACGAGGACGCGACGATTCTGTACTTCGCGGGTACGAGCGGGCGCGAGCAGTCCTACCGACGGCTCGAATTACATGTCGAGGGGCCGCATCCGGAGGTGCTCGCCACCCACCTCGGCGAGACGGCCGAGTCGGGTCATCGACTGCTGCGCCTGCTGACCGGGGCGTGGACCACCCAGGCGCTGGCGGTCACCGCCGAACTCGGCATCGCGGACCGGCTCGCCGCCGCACCCGGGCTCCCCGTCACCGAATTGGCCGCCCTGACCGGCACCGACTCCGACGCGCTCGGCCGTCTCCTGCGGTACCTGCGCGATCTCGAGGTCGTCGAGACCGCCGGGCCGGGGTTCGCGCTCACCGATACCGGTGCGCTGCTGGCGAATGAACGGGAACATTCGCTGCACGCGCTGGCGCGGTTGTACGGCGGGGCGTTCTACGAATCGTTCGGGGCGCTCGACTTCGCGGTGCGCACCGGGCGGACCGCGTTCGACGAGCATTTCGGGCTGCATCATTTCGAGTACTTCGCCGCCGACAGCGAGCGGGCGGCGCTGTTCGACGGCGCGATGGCCGCCAGCGCGGCGATCTTCGGCCGGGTCGGGCACCTGATCGACACCGAGGGCACGCACACGGTGGTCGACGTGGGCGGCGGCAACGGCGAGCTGCTCGCGCGGGTGCTCACCGTGAATCCCGAACTGCGCGCGGTGCTTTTCGAACGCGAGAGCACGCTCGACCGCGCGCGCGTCACCTTCGAGCGGGCGGAGGTCGCCGACCGCTGCGATCTGGTCGCGGGTGATTTCTTCGGCACCGAGGTACCGCCGGGAGGCGACATCTACCTGCTCTCGCGGGTGCTGCACGATTGGGCCGACGCGCAGTGCCACGAGATCCTGCGCCGCTGCGCCGCGGCGATGTCCGCCCACGCGCAGCTGTACATCATCGAAAGGCTGCTGCCCGAAGATGATTCACGGTCGCTGGTGCCGGCCTGGGATCTGCACATGCTCTGCAATGTCGGCGGCCGCGAACGCACCACGACGCAGTTCCGGGAACTGCTGGGCGCGGCCGGATTGGAGATCACCGCCTGCGACGAGTTGCCACTGGGCTTCGCGCTGATGCGCGTAAGGCACACTCGCTTCGCCTGATCACCACGTTTCACCTCGAATTGCCGTGACAGCGATGCTCCCACCGGTTTCCGGTCGGGGGCATTGTTGCTTTCCGGGGTGGTTATCGGTGACGCCGCAGTGCCGCAACGCGTTCGACGGATGCCGCGGAGTGTCACCAGGTATTCCAGTGCAGCACCTCGGCGCGGGAAACGCGCTGCGCGGGACGGAAATCGGTGCCGACGGTGTAGGCCAGCGGGATGAAGGCCGCGAGCATGATCCGGTCGTGATCGACGCCGAGCACTCGTGCGAGTTCCCGTTCCAGCGGCGCCTGCGCGGTGGTCCAGACGGTGCCGAGGCCGCGGGCGCGGGCGGCGAGCATGAAGCTCCAGACCGCGGGCAGGATGGATCCCCAGGTCCCGGCCTGCTCGGTCACCGACGCGCGGTCGGTGCGGCCTTCGACAGCGGGGATCACGATGGCGGGCACCCGATGGATGTTCCGATAGAGGTGGTCCACGCCCTCGGCGATCCGGGGCCACGAGCCGTGCGCGTTCATGCGTTCCAGGTCGCGGGCGGTCAGCGGCATTCCCTCGGCGACGCGCACCGCCCTGCGGTAGATGTCGGCCACCGCGGCCCGCTGCTCCCGGTCGGTGACCACCAGGAAGTGCCAGCGCTGGCGATTGCGGCCGGTCGGGGCCTGGGTCGCGATATCGACGCACTCCTCGATCACCGCGCGCGGAACGGGGCGGGTGAAGTCGAGCCGGCGGCGCACCGCGCGGGTGGTGGACAGGACCTCATCGGCGGACAGGTGCAACGACATCGCATGCCTCATATTCATCTGCCAACAAATCATCTGCATCAAGACGATATGCACGATACGAGGGCAGATCGTCTGCCGTCAAATGATCTGCGCACAGATCATTCGACTAGACTGCGACCATGGCCAGGACCGATACCCCAGCGCGCACCCCGTACCTGCCCGAACTGGTGACGGAGCGGCCGGATATCGCACTGTGCCGCGCTTCCGCACTGGTCGCGCGGGCCGCCGAAACCGCCGCCGCGGACAACGACCTGGGGGTGGGCGGGCACCTGGTGCTCAAAATGCTCGCCGCCGCCGGACCCGCCTCCCAGCAGACCCTGAGTGCCGAGCTGCGGATCGACCGCAGCGTCATGGTCGGCATCGCCGACAGCCTGGAGCAGTCCGGTTACGTTCGGCGCGAACGCGATCCGTTCGATCGGCGCGCCTACGCCGTGACGATCACCGACCCGGGCCGCCGCGCGCTCGCCGCCGCCGAGCGGTCGGTTCCGGCCTTCCTGGACGAGACCTTCGCCGCGCTCTCCCCCGCCGAGCGCGCGACACTGACCGGGCTGCTGGCCAAAATCCTGTTCCCCGCCTGAGCAATTCGCGCGGCCGCGCCGGCGACCGGGGTGCCGGCCGCCGGTGGCGGATCAGACGGTGCCGCCGGCGTTGCGGATCATGCGGTGCAGGACCTGCAGCGCGGCAACGTAATCGGCGTCGTCGATGCCCTCGTGGATGGCCGCGCGGACGGCCGGGGCGTGGGCGCTGATGTCGGCCCGGGCCCGATCGCCGGACTCGGTGATCCACAGCCGCCGATCCGCGTGCGTGGTCATGACACTCTCCTTCGGGTTCCGCAGGTGCTGATCACGAACCTAGAACCTGAATATATGTTCAGGTCAAGGCGCGAGTGGGACACTGGGAGGGGAACCATCGAGTATCGCGAGGATGTCGAAATGAGCGAGCCCGCTTCAACTCTCGAACAGCTGGTGGACGACTACTGCACCGCGTGGAGCGACCCGGACCCGGCGCGGCGGCGCAAGATCCTGGAGACGGTGTGGGCCGCGGGCGGCACCTACACCGACCCCAGGGTGCACGTCACCGGCATCGAAGAGCTACTGGCCCATATCGATTCGATCCTGGCGCACCGGCCGGGCGCGATCGTCATCCGCACGAGCCGGGTCGACGAACACCACGGCTTCGCCCGATTCGCCTGGCGCGTGGTCGAAGCCGACGGCACGCGCCTGCCGAACAGCCTGGATCTCGTCGAGGTGGACACCGAGGGACGCATCGCGCGGGTGATCGGTTTCTTCGGCCCGCTCTGACCCGCGGGGGTTGACCTCAACCGTGGTTCAGGGGCGATGGTGGAGCCATGACTCGTTCTGCCGAATTCTGGAACTCCGCGTACGACACCGACACCGCGCCGTGGATCATCGGCGAACCGCAGCCCGCGATCGTCGAGCTGGAGCGGACGGGGCTGATCAAGGGCAGGGTGCTCGACCCGGGGACCGGGGCCGGGGAGCACACCATCCTGCTGACCCGGCTCGGATACGACGTGCTCGGCATCGACCTCGCACCGAGCGCGGTGGAATGGGCCCGGCGCAACGCGGCCGAACAGGGCGTGCCCGGGGCGCGTTTCGAGGTCGCCGACGCGTTGCGCCTGGGCGGCGCGGCCGGGGAGGCGGGGGTGTTCGACACCGTCGTCGACAGCGCGCTGTTCCACGTGTTCGGCACCGAGCCCGAGGCGCGGGCGGAATACGTGGCCGCCCTGCACGCCGTGTGCCGCCCGGGCGGGCTGGTACACGTCCTCGCGCTGTCGGACGCCGAACCGGGCTTCGGCCCGCGCATCGGCGCGGCGGTCATCCGCGAATCCTTCGGCGCGGGCTGGGAATTGGAGGACCTGAGTCCCGCGCGCTATCGCGGCCGGGTCACGCCCGGGGTCGCCGAGGCCGCCGCACACCTGGAACAGCGCGACGGCCGGGTGGATCTGTCCGCGTGGCTGGCGCGCGCCCGCCGCCTCTGAGACGCCCGCCTTCGAGACGCGGGGCCCGCCGGAGGACGCGTCGGCATACCGGACATCCCGCCGGGCTGCCCGGATCGATCAGTGGTGGTGGTCGTCGTCCCCGTGCGGGTGGCCGTGGGCGAGCTCGTCGGCGCTGGCGTCGCGGATGTCGACCACGCGGACCTGGAAGGTCAGGCGCTGGCCGGCCAGCGGGTGGTTGGCGTCGAGGGTCACCTCGTCACCGGACACTTCGCGCACGGTGAGGATCTCCATCTCCCCGTCCGGCGACTCGGCGGCGAGTTCCATGCCGACCTCGATCTCGTCCACGCCCTCGATGGCACTGCGGTCCACGGTGCTCACCAGCTCGGCCAGGTACTCCCCGTAGCCGTCCTCCGGCTCCACGACGACCTTCACCTCGTCCCCGCTGGCCTTGCCCTCGAGCGCGCGCTCGAGTCCGGGCACGATGTTCTCCGCGCCGTGCAGGTACTCCAGGGGCGCGTCCCCGACGGACGTGTCGATGACCTCGCCCTCGTCATCGGTCAGGGTGTACTCGATGGACACGACCTTGTTGGCGGCGATCGACATGGGAGTGACCCCTTTCGCATAGGAAACCGGAACGAGCCAATCTATCGCCGTTCCCGATCCCCCGCCCGCCCGGCCGTCGCCATCAGGGCTGGGCCGCCAGAAAACAATGGGTGCCCGAATAGATGGTCGGCATGCATTTGTTGCAGTGGATGCACAGGGACGGGGTCCCCGGCTCGGCGCGCAGGCGGGCGGGGAGATCAGGCTCGCGCAGCAGGGCGCGGGCCATCGCCACGAACGAGAAGCCCTCGGCGAGAGCGCTTTCCATCGTCTCGCGGCGCGTGATGCCGCCGAGCAGGATGAGCGGGAGCCGGGTCTCGGCCCGTACGCGGCGGGCGCGGTCCAGCAGGTACGCCTCCCGGAAGGGGTACTCGCGCAGGAACTGCCTGCCCGCCAGGCGCAGACCCCAGCTCATCGGCGGCGGGAAGGCGGCCGCGAACTCCCGGCGCGGCGCCTCGCCGGTGAAGATGTACATGGGGTTGAGCAGGGAACTGCCCGCGGTCAGCTCCAGGGCGTCGACGCTGCCGTCCGCCTCGAGCCACTGCGCCACCTGCACGGCGTCGTCGAGGCCGAAGCCACCGGGCACGCCGTCGTCCATCCCGAGCTTGGCGGTCACCGCGATGCGATCACCCACCGCGTCGCGCACCGCGCGGGCGATATCCAGCGCGAGGCGCGCCCGATTGGCGATGGACCCGCCGTACTCGTCGCGCCGGCGATTCAGGCGCGGGCTCAGGAACGAGCTCACCAGGTAGTTGTGCCCGAAATGTATTTCCACCGCGTCGAATCCGGCCTCGATCGCCAGCAGCGCCGCGTCGGCGTGGGCGGCGACCACCCGCCGCAGGTCGGCGGCGTCGGCGCGGCGCATCAGGCGCATCCCGAGCGGACTCGGGATGCGGTGCGGCGCGTAGGCGGGCAGGCGATTCGAGGCGGCGTTGGCGACCGGCCCGGCGTGACCGAGCTGCGCCGACACCGCGGCCCCCGCCTCGTGGACGGCGTCGGTCAATTCGCGCAGGCCCGCAACGGCTTCGGGCCGCATCCAGATCTGATGCCGGTCCGTGCGGCCCTCCGGGAGCACCGCACAGTAGGCGACCGTGGTCATGCCGACGCCGCCGCGCGCGTGCCGGACGTGGAAGTCGATGAGTTCGGGGGTGACCAGCGCGTGCGGGGTGGCGCCCTCGAAGGTCGCGGCCTTGATGATGCGGTTGGGCAGCAGCACCGGGCCCAGCCGGGCGGGTGCGAAGAGCTCTGTCATCAGTGTGTAAGTCCTGCCACTACAAAGGATTTCAAGGTGTCCACGGGAACCTGGCGCGTGCGCGGCGCGACCGAGAGCGGATCGCCGAAGTACTCGAGGACCAGCGTGAAGGCCAGGCCCCAGCGCCCCGCGGCGGCGCGTTCGGAGAGTTCGGGGCGGATGGCGCAGAGCAGGTCGGCCCACGGTTCGAGCGCGAACCATTTGGCGCTCCACGCCTGTTCGCGACCACCGAGCACCACCCGCGCCAGCAGATGCAGTCGCAGCCGCCCGACCGGATCGGCGGCGAGCTCGGCCAGCGGATCCACCACCACGTCCACCAGTTCCGCGATCGCGGGCATCCAGCCGCGCGCCCGGCGTTCGCTCACCGCGTCGAGCTGCTGCCGCCAGATCGGCGCGAGCCGATCCTCGAGCAGGGCGGCGACCAGCGCCTCCTTGGAGCCGAAGTGGTAGTGCACCGAGGCCGGATTCATGCCCGCGGCGGCGTTCACCGCCCGCACGGACACCGCGTCGTAGCCGGATTCCAGCAGCAGCCGCTCGGCGACGGCCAGCAGTTTCTGCCGCGTGGACAGATCATCGTTCACTCGCACCACCCGGTTAGTAGAACACGTTTCAATCGACGGTTCAATCACTGATTGAAAATGGGCGGCGGCATCCGCGCCCTCGCGGTGCCGACCTCGGATCGGGCAGGATCGGGGCATTCGACACTTCGCAGTGCGGCAGGAGATCGCGTATGAGACCCGAACTCGTGGACTGGATCGAGCGCGGCACGTATTTCGAGCACGCCGGTCACCGGATCTTCTACATCCGGGAGGGCAGCGGTCCCACCCTGCTCCTGGTGCACGGCTACCCGTACAACTCCTACGACTGGCACCGCATCTGGCCGGAGCTGACCGCGCACTACGACGTCATCGCACCGGACATGCTGGGAATGGGCTTCTCGGACAAGCCGATTCGGCACGAGTACAGCGTCCTGGAACACGCCGACATGCACGACGCCCTGCTCGCGCACCTGGGCGTCGATCACACCCTGCTGCTCGCGCACGACCTGGGAGTCAGTGTGGCGCAGGAACTCCTGGCCCGGCGCACCGAGCAGGCCCCGGTGCCGGCCCTCGACGCGGTGGTCTTCCTCAACGGCGGACTGTTCGTCGAGGTCTACCGCCCCCGATTGGTGCAGCGACTGCTCACCTCACCGCTGGGTTACGTCCTCGGCCCGCTCATGACCGACTCCATCGTCACCGCGGCGACCCGCGAGATGTTCGGCCCGGACACCAAGCCCACCGACGACGACATGCGGGCCATGCTGCAGGTGCTGTACTACAACCGCGGGCGCTTCGTCTCGCACCTGGTCGGCCGATTCATCGCCGAGCGCAAGCGATTCCGCGATCGCTGGGTCTCGGCGCTGCTGGCGACCGAGGCCCCGCTGCGGCTGATCAACGGCCCGCTCGATCCCAATTCGGGGGCGCACATGGCCGCCCGCTACCGCGAGGTGATCCCGAATCCGGACGTGGTGAGTCTCGAGAACATCGGCCACTGGCCGCAATTGGAGGCGCCGGCCGCGGTGTTCGACGCAGCCCACGAGTTCCTGAGCAAGCACGCGCGGAGCTGACCCGCCGCGGTCAGGTGCGCAGGATTCCCGCGATCAACAGCATGATCGAGTGCTGGGCCTGCGCCCGCGCGGTGTCCGGGTCGGCCGCGTGGGCGACGATCAGCGACGCCTCGCTCAGCGCGCTGAGCAGCAGTTGCGCCAGCACCTGCACGGGCACGTCGCCGACGAGCCCGGTCTCCCGGGCGCGTTCGAGCTGGGTGGTGATCAGCCCGAGCCCGTGCGCGTTCTCGAACTCGCGCCACCCCTGCCAGCCGAGCACGGTCGGGGCGTCGATGAGCGCTATCCGCACCATGGCGGGCCGGGTGCAGATCTCCATGAACAGGCCGACGCCGACGGCCATGCCGCCCAGTACGTCCGCGGGATCGCCCGCCGCCATGGCGGTTTCGATCTCGGCCATGGCCTCGGTCTCGATCTGCTCCAGCACCGCCAGGAACAGTCCGCGCTTGTCCCCGTAGTGATGGTGCAGCGCACCCCGGGTGACGCCGGCGGCCGCGACCAGATCCGCGCCCGAGGTATGCGCGAAGCCGCGCTCGGTGAAGAGCCGGCGACCGGCCTCCTCGAGCGCGGCCCGGGTGGCGCGCGAGCGATCCTCCTGGCTACGACGTGGCATGTAGCCGAGTGAACTCCAGAATCGACCTGGTGAGCAACTCGGGCTGGTCCTCGGGCAGGAAGGTGTAGGAGTCGTCGATCACCGTGAGGGTGGCATCGGGCAGGTCGCGGACCAGGCGTTCGGCGTCGGCGAGCGGGAAGAGCTTGTCCTCACGCGCCCAGACCAGCAGCACCGGCAGCTTCACCTCCGCGAAGCGGGCCGCCGCGGCCAGGGTGTAGCTCTTGTTCAGCGTCCGCAGGACCCGGCGCAGATCCCGGCGGATGCCCGCGGAACGCCGGCTGGGCAGCAGGTAGGAATCGGCGATCTCCGGCGGCACGGGTCGTTTCGATACCCAGCCCAGCACCAGCGGCAGCCGATGCAGCGCCCGCCACCGCAGCGCCTCGGTGAGCGGGCGGATCGAGCCGGGCACCCGCGCCAGATACGGCAGCCCCTTGAACGGCTGCGGCGGGAAGTTCGCGTAGGTGTCCACCGCGGCCAGCACGACCCGGCCGATCCGCGAGCGATCACGCGTCAGCAGTACCTGGGTGATGGCGCCGCCGGTGTCGTTGGCCACGATCGTCACGTCGGTGAGGTCGAGCCGTTCGAGGAAGGCGGCGATCAGATCCGCGATTCCAGTGGGTGTGAGATCGGCAGCGGGCAGCGGGATCTCGTGCGATCCGAAGGGCAGGTCCGGCGCCAGGCACCGGTGACCGGCGGCCGCGACGGCGGGCACGACCTTGCGCCACAGATCGGCGTTGACGAGCAGGCCGTGCACGAATACGACCGGCGGCCCGTCGCCGGTGTCGTGGTAGCGGATCCGGCCGCCGGGCAGGTCGATCTCGCGGGCGGGTCCGAGGGATGTACTGGTTGCCATGGTTCGTCTCCAATGCGTCGGTACCCGACAACTTTTACATACATACCGTATGTATGTCTATGGCCGACGCGCGCGACATGGAGCTCGGGCAGAAAAATGGAGCGCCGGCCGAAAGGAAGGGGGTATCGGCCGACGCTCCACGAGGACATACGCGCGATTCAGCGGGTGAGTTCGACCCGCCAGCGTTCGGCCGCTCGGGTGATGTCCAGCCCGACCTTCTCCAGGTACTCCCCCATGCCGAGCAGCCTGGACCCGGCCGGCGTCTCCGCGCCCAGCGTCCCCGCCCCGGCCCGCGCGGTCGCGGCGAGCTGCTCGTTGGCCCGCACCGCGGCGAGAGTGGCTCGATACCAGCCGGATTCGTCGATGACGTAGCGATCGCGACGGGAGCCGGGGTCACGTTCGCGGCGAATGAGTTCCCGGCCCTCCAGATCGCCGACCGCGGCGGAGATCGTCGCGGGACTCACCCGGAGCCGGCGGACCAGCTCGGCGGCGGTGACGCTGCCCGAGTCCGCCGCGTAGAGGCAGGCCAGCACGGCGGCAGCCATTTTGGGAATCCCCGAGCGGACGAACAGCTCGGCGAAACGATCCCGGAAGTCCGCGACCACGTCCGGATCGCGGCCGTACTCATCGGCGCCGGCGGGCTTGTCGACCGGCTTGGGGCGGATCACGCGGCGGCGGGAACGGACGACGGTGGCGGCGTGCGCCAGATCGGCGCGATAGTGGCCCGGCCCGCCGTTGCGCGTCACCTCCCGGCTGACCGTGGAGGTGGGGCGGCCGAGCCGGCGCGCGATCTCCGCGTAGCCGAGCCCCTGCGTCAAACCCGTTGCGATACGCCGACGGTCGTCCGGGGTGAGTCGTCCTCCGGGCATCGGGACACCTCCTTCATCAGTTGCGGCCGCTGGCGGAAACGCTCGGCACCGCCGTACCGCACCCGGGGGGGAGCCCGTCGGGCAAGCTCGTCGAAACCGCCCTTCCTATTGCAACACAAGCGCGGCCTCGTGCGTAGGGGGCTGAACCGGACCGTCACCTTACACTCGTATTACCCTCGTGTTATCCGCTTTTCGTGCGCATTACGCGATTGTCCCGGTTGCGAATGCAAAGTAGCGTTCGATCTCTACTGAACATACGACGGGCCGGGACGCGACGGTCCCGGCCCGAGGTCCACTCCGCTACGGTGTCGCGGTCCGGGCGCCGGGATCGAACCCGCCGGGAATCTCGTAGATCACGCCCGTGAAGGTCGCGCCGAACAGCCGCCCGGCCGAGAACCCTTGGTCGCCACGGCCGTAGCTCACCACGCTGGTCAGCGCACCGCCCGTGCCCAGGACACAGAACTGACCGGGTGCGTCGATCCGTACCACCTGACCCGCGGGATTGAGCGGCACCACCGGCCGATCAGCGGCGTCCAGGGTCAGCCCGTCCGGCGCCGCGAAGTAGTCGGCTCCACCCAGATCCAGCAGCGACTGCGGGGCCCAGGGCGCCGCGACCGGAATGCGACTGACGCCGGGCGCCGCGAAAGTCCGCGAGACATAGAGGAACTGGTCATCGGCGCTCAGCACCGCGCCGTTGGCGCTGGCCAGCACGGCCCAATCCGGCTGCACCACGCCGTCCGGATAGACCCGGCCCACCAGGGTCGCGAAATCGTTGGTGGCGTACACGATTCCGTCCGCGGAGACATCCATGCCGTTGGCCGCGCTCAGACCGGCGGCGTACGGGGCCGTTGCGCCGGTATCGGGATCGACCGTCACGATGCCCGCGTGCCGCAGGCTGTCACCGGCCACCACGCGGGCGTCCGCGCCGTAGCCGACGAGCAGCCGCCCGTCCGGGGTCCAGGCCAGCGCACCCGCGCCACCGCTGGGCACCGTGGCGATCGGCACCGCGGGCGCGCCCGGGGCGTCGATGCGAAACACCCGGCCGGTCACCAGATCGGTGGTGAACGCCCGGCCGCGGGCATCGACCGTGAGCCCTTCGAGCGCACCGCCCACATTCGCCACGGTGAACGTGGGCTGTCCCGCACCCGGGCAGACCGGTGCGGCCTGGGCGGGCGCCGCGGCCACCGAAACACCCGCGCAGGCGAGCGTCGCGACCGCCATCGCCATTGATTGCCAATTGGTCATTTCGCACCTCGGAATCGTTCCGGACGGAGTGAGACAGGGAGTGGAATATCGGCTGACTCGGAACAGTCTGCCATCGCGCGGGCACGGTGGGCGGATGCCGCTCTGCGGCCCGGGCCAATTCGTGGAATCGGAACTGTATCCAATTGGACACAGTCGTTTTTCGTGCCAATTCGGCGAACCCCGGGCGCGTCCACGGCTGGTGAAACACCAGCGTGTGAGACTGAAACACGCACGGTGCGACCGCTGTACACACATGCCCTCCCCATGGACCGGAGGATCTTTCATGACCGAATCCATTGTGCGGCCCGCCCTTCCCGAGCCCCTCGTGGTGACCCTGGGAAATCTCAAGGGTGGCGTCGGCAAAACCACCTCGGCCTTCTTTCTGGCCGCCTATTTCGCGACGGTGTACGAACTTCGGGTGCTGGTGATCGACGCGGACCCGTTGAGTCAGACCGGATACTCCTGGTACCGGCGGCTGCGTAAGGAGAACATCACCGTTCCGTTCGAACTCATCGCTTTTCCGTCGCGGCACGTCGATGACTGCATTACCGACAACTCCTCGAAATACGACGTCATCATCGTGGACGCCGGCGGGGAATCCGCCGAGATCTTCAAGGCCGCGGTGCCCGAGACCGATGAACTGGTGCTGATCACCAGCGTGAGCCCCTCCGAGGTCAAGCGCGTGCCCAGCACCTACAAGGCCGCCGAGGAGGCGGCCGCGGGCAACGATCGCGCGATTCGGGTCCGGGTGCTCATGACCAAGGTCCCGGTGACCATGAAGAACGGCGTCAACGTCTCCACCGAATACCGCACGCAGCGGGGCAATCTCGAGGGCGCGGGGTACGACGTCTTCGAATCCTGTGTCAGCGCGTGGAAGTGGTATCGCGAGGCCGCCGACGGTGAGGTCGGCGACGGCGCGGAGAACCCGCTCGCCGATCTCGGCGAGTACCGGCAGGTCGGCGACGAACTGATCGCGCCGTACCTGACCGACGACCTGAACAACCGGACCGCACTGGAGGTTTCCGCCTGATGCCACCCCAGCGACGCAAGAGCACCATCGGCGGCGGGATCGCCGTCCCGGCTCGCAACCCGCTCTCGGACGAAGCCGAGCACACCCCGCCGGTCTCCCCGCTGCGCGACGCGCAGTGGCGCGGGATGAGCGGCGCGACGCGGCCGATGGAACCGATTCCGGCGCGGCCGGTGGAACCGGCCGCCGCGCAACAGGCGAAAACGGCCACACCGCAGCCGGCGACAACAGTCACACCGCACACGGGCAAGGTCGCCGCGGCGCAGCCGGCGAAAACCGCCGCGGCGCGCGGAACGGAATCGGGCGCGGCCGGCAAACCCGCCGCGGCCCGGGCGCATTCGCGACGGCCCGTGCTAGAGGACCGGGTCGCCGCGTCGACGATCGCGTCGGACATCGTCGTCGGACCGCGCAGCCGGCCGGCGCCGCGACCGGCGACGCCGCCGGTCGAGACCCGGGACGCCGCGGCCACCGAGGCGGCAGCCGACGCAGCGCCGGCCCCGGTTGCCGCACCCACCGGCGACGCCGCCCGCGAGCCCGCGGACGCGAGCGTGCTCACCATGGAGCTACCCGAGGCCGGCGAGGGGCCGCTCAGCAGTGACGAGCTCGCGCAGCTCGAGGTCTGCGAAAGCTCCATCGACGCGCTGCGGGTGGCGTTCTGGACCGCGGGCCGCGCCCTGCAGATCGTGCGGGACGGGCGGCTCTACCGGGCCGCCCACGCCAACTTCGACGACTACGTGGAGAAGCGCTGGGACATGCAGCGCTCCTACGCGCACAAGCTGATTCGCGCGTGGCCGCTGGCGGCCCGGCTGCACCCGGTGGCGCCGTCCATCAACGAGGGCCAGATCCGCGAGCTGCTGCCGATCGCCGCCGCGCACGGCGAGGACGCGGCGGTCACGGTGTACACCACCCTCGCCGCGGATATGAAGGTCACCGCCAACAAGCTCCGCGAGGCCCTGACCGTGCTGCCCGCCCACTACGACGAGGCCGAGGCCGTCGAGCGCCTGCGGGCCTGGCTGCGCGGCGATCCGATCGGCCTGCCCCCGCGCAACGCGAACGTCTTCAGCACCGCCGAGTCCCGCCTGGCGGTCCTCACCCGCCGCCTGGTCAAGGGTTCGAGCCGGGATCCCCTGGCCGCCCGCGACTTCGCCGCCAAACTCCGCGGCCTGGCCGAGTTGATCGAGCAGCAGATCCCCGCGGCCGAGCGCGATGCCGCGACCGCCGCGGAACAGAACTAGCGAATTACCATGAGCAAGGGCTCGGCTACGGCCGAGCCCTTGCTCATGTCACGGACGAGGTTGAGACGCCTGAATCAGCAGGCCGATGCCCCTAAGATTAGCCTAGCCGAAATCTATTGTGCCACAACAGTTTTCATTGCTATCTTCTCAGACTACCTGACAGGTCCGCATACGTATCGACCCCGATCCGAATACGGCCCGGAGGGTGTCCACACGACCCCCAACACAGCCCGGCCCCGGTTGGCTGGTGCCAACCGGGGCCGGGCCGGAGTTCGGTTACTCGCCTACGGCGGCGTGGCGGACGCGGTTGCCGGAGGCGCGGGCGCGGACCGCGCGGGCGGTGGCGGCGTCGAAGAGCTCGAGGTTCTCGAAGACGGGATCCTCGTCATCGGGTTCGACCAGGACCGCGCGGCGGAGCTGGGTGCGGGTCGTATCGCGGTCGGGGCGGGGGCGTTCGGGCTCGCGGTCGAACTCCTCCTCGTCGTCCTGGTCGCGGGAGCGGTCCAGGCGGGACATGCGGCGCCTGCGGATGTCCTCCTCGATCCGAACCTGGCGGCGCAGGTAGGCCAGGTAGGCCACCAGGACGGCGCCGGACAGACCGGCCAGGCCCCACAGGCTCGAGGAGACGGCCAGGCCGGCCGCCGCGAGCGCCAGGGTGGCGAGCAGCAGGCCGAGGACCGCGCGCTGGCGGAAGGTGTAGCGCGCCGCGCGGGCGATCGCGTCGGCCTCGGGGTCGTAGCCGCCGCGCCCGCGCCGGGAGGGCACGAAATCCGGGTCGTCGGAATCGGATTCGTCCCGGTCGGGCTCGGGGTCGGGATCGCGGAGCGCGGGCACCCGGGACCGCGCGGTCTCGGCCCGGGTGCGCATGGTGTCGGCGCGACCACGCGGCCGGGGCTCCACGTCGTCGTACTCGGACTCGTCGCCCGCCTCGGGGGCGCGCTCGTCCGCGTACTCGTCCCGGTCGTCGAATTCGGCGGCCACGTCCTCGGATTCCGCTGTCTCGTGCTCGTTTTCGGCGCGCGGGTGCTCCTGCTCCGCGGCGTCGAGGTCATTGTCTGCCGGATCCTGCTCGGATGCGGGCTTTTCGACGGCATCGCCACTCGGCGCTGTCACCGCTGTCGCCGAGTCACGGTCGGTGTCGAAATCCTCGTCGTCCGATCCAGCTGTGGTGCTGTCGTCCGATCTGGTCATCCGATCCTCCGGATCATCGCTGTGGTGATGCTTCCTGCGAACCGGTACGTAGTCCGGATCGGTCTCGTGTCCGGTGGCCGGACCTTTTCTGGTGCGGGGCTTGGCATCCCCGCGATGCAGCACCCGCGTCGACAGCGCGGCGTCGGTGTGCTGGCGAATGCGCGGATGCCGGGAGGTCAGCATGGGGAAAACGACGAAAATCCAGAGCACGACCAGACCGATCCACAAGATCGAATTCGGCATGCGCTCACCTCCGTCCCCGCCTGGCTCATTGTCCCTTCGACGTGCACCGTGGCACTCATCGACGATGCGAGGGCGCACCACCGACGTCCGTAGGCTAATTCGACACCTCAGGAATGGCCCGCAGGCGCGCCGTCAACACCCGCCACAGTAGTCACACAAGTTAGGGGCCGTACGCAACCGCGAGCTACTGCTGAGCGACCCGCCCCGCGCGAATCAGCCTGTCCACCACGGTGCCCGAGACCTCCTCGACGGTCATCGCGACCAGCAGGTGATCACGCCAGCCGCCGTCCACGTCGAGGTAGCGCGAGAGCAGTCCCTCCTCGCGGAAGCCCACGTTGCGCAATACCGCCTGGCTGGCAAGGTTTTCCGGGCGCACGGTCGCCTCGACCCGGTGCAGCCCCACCTCGCTGAAACAGTGATCGAGCCCCAGCGCCAGCGCGGCGGTCGCCACGCCCTGGCCACTCAGATCCTTGGCGACCCAGTAGCCGATCCAGGCCGAACGCAGCGCGCCGCGCACGATATTGCCGATCGTCAACTGGCCGGCGAAGGTGCCATTGACCTCGATGACCAGCGGAATCATCGCGCCCCGACGGGCTTCGGCCTTCAGGCTCGACCACAGCGACGGCCAGTTCCCGGCGTGATTGCGCGCCTCCCACGCCCCGCGGCCGGTCGGCTCCCACTGCTCCAGGTACTCGCGGTCCCGGGTGCGGATACGGGACCACGAGGCGGCGTCGCGTAACCGGATGGGCCGCAGCGTCACCTGACCCGCGGCCACCCGCACCGGGCCCAGATGCGCGGGCCAGCCCGGATGCTGGGTGGCCCGGAAGACGTTCATGTCCACGCCTCAGCCTCGCTGCGCGAGGAAAGCGACCCGAACCTCGTCACCGGTGCGCACCTCGGTGACATCCGGATCGATCACGATCAGGCTGTTGGCCTCGGCCATGGTGGCCAGCAGATGCGAGGAGGCGCCGTTGGGACCGCCGAGCGGCTGCACCAGGTAGTCACCGGTCTGCTCGTCACGCATCAGCTGCGCGCGCAGATAGCCCCGGCGACCGGGAATGGAGGCGATCGGCAGGATCGTGCGCGCCCGGACCACCCGCCGCATGGGCTGGCGGCGGCCGAGCGCGATGCGGATCAGCGGACGCACCATGACCTCGAAAACCACAAGCGCGCCAACGGGATTGGACGGCAGCAGGAAGGTGGGCACCTCGTCGCGGCCGAGCAGGCCGAAGCCCTGCACCGATCCCGGGTGCATGGCGACGCGGGTGATCTCCAGCTCGCCCAGGCCCTCCAGCGCCTCGCGCACCTGCTCCGAGGCCCAGCCGCCGACCGCACCCGCGATCACCACGACCTCCGAGCGAACGAGCTGCCCCTCCACCACATCGCGCAAACGCTTGGCGTCACCGCTGACGATGCCGACCCGGTTCACATCCGCGCCCGCGTCCCGCGCGGCGGCGGCCAGCGCGTAGGAGTTCACGTCGTAGACCTGACCCGGCCCCGGCGTGCGATCGATGTCGACCAGTTCGCCGCCGACCGAGAGCACGGACAGCCGCGGGCGCGGATGCACCAGCACCTTGTCGCGGCCGACCGCGGCGAGCAGCCCGACCTGGGCCGGGCCGATGATGGTGCCCGCGCGCACCGCGAGATCGCCGGGCTGCACGTCGTCACCGATGCGGCGCACGTAATCACCCGAGCGCACCGGCTCGTACACCTTCACCTTGGCGCGGCCGCCGTCGGTGAAGTCCAGGGGCAGAACGGCATCGGCGAGGGTGGGCAGCGGGGCGCCGGTGTCCACGCGCACGGTCTGGCGCGGCTGCAGCCGAATCGGCTGGCGCGAACCGGCGGCGACCTCACCGACCACGGGCAGTACCAGGTCGACGGGCTCGCCGTCCTCGCCGCGAATGTCCGCGCCGGCGGCGGCCACATCCACGCTGCGGACCGCGTAACCGTCGATGGCGGCCTGGTCGAATCCGGGCAGCGGACGCTCGGTGACCACGTCCTCGGCGCACAGCAGGCCCTGGGCCTCCGAGATCGCGACTCGGACGGGCCGGGGGGCGACGGCCGCGGCCGTCACCTTGATCTGCTGATCCTCAACCGAGCGCATGCCGCCCTTCCCTGGTCTCGCGCACTGCCCACACCGTCCCCGCCAATGTCACTCGTACGAGGTGAGCTGCGGATTCCAGCCCGGTCCGAGCCGATGCTCGAGCCACTCCCGCAGCGCCGGACCGTATTCCTCGCGTTCCAAAGCGAAATCGACCGCTGCACGAAGATAACCGCCCGGGTTGCCCAGATCGTGCCGCGACCCACGGTGCACCACGACGTGAACGGGGTGGCCCTCCGAGATCAGCAACGCGATGGCGTCGGTGAGCTGCAGTTCGCCGCCCGCGCCCGGGGTGATCCGGCGCAGCGCGTCGAAGATGGCCCGATCCAACAGGTATCGACCGGCCGCGGCATAGGTCGAGGGCGCCTCGTCCAGGGCGGGCTTCTCCACCATGCCGTTGACCTTGAGCACATCGGCGGGCGCGCCGGGCAGCTGCTCCACGTCGAAGACGCCGTACGCGCTGACCTGATCCTTGGGGACGTCGATCGCGCACAGCACCGAGCCGCCGTAGGTCCGGCGCACGCGGGCCATGACCGTGAGCACGCCGCTGGGCAGCACCAGGTCGTCCGGGAGCAGGACCGCGACGGCGTCCTCGTCCGCGTCCAGCGCCGATTCCGCCTGCGCCACCGCGTGACCCAGCCCGAGCGGCTCCTCCTGCACCACCGAGGTCACGTCCAGCAGGCCGGGGGCCTTGCGCACCTTCTCCAGCAGATGGAACTTGCCGCGCTCCTCGAGCGTGCCCTCCAGCACCAGGTCCTCGACGAAATGCGCTACCACGCCGTCTTTTCCGGGCGAAGTCACGATCACCAGGCGGTTGGCGCCGGAATCGGCGGCCTCCGCGGCGACCAATTCGATGCCCGGGGTGTCCACCACGGGAAGCAGCTCCTTGGGCACCGTCTTGGTCGCCGGCAGGAATCGCGTACCGAGCCCCGCCGCGGGCACCACCGCGGTGCGGAAGCACGCCTGTGCCCCGCTGCCAATAGCCGTCATGAACTCACCCTATCCATCCGTCTCACCCATCGGGGCGGCCACGAACCGTCCCGATATCCACGAGAGCCTAAGGGTCCCGGAGCAACCGAGCCCACCGAACGCCTTTGTCATGCGATAACCGCTGGACGATGACACAAACCGTGCAAAATGACACAGTCGAGATACGCGAGGGGCTCCCGGCCGCACCCGGACGACCGCCCCGAACCGGACCGCCCCCGCGCCGCACACCCCGCCGAAATACGCGAACACCCCACGCATCACCCGGGAAAGAAGTTCTCTCCCAGCCGATTTCATTCGCGCGCAGCCGAAAGGGATTCGGCACCAGCCTCCCGCCGGATGCCCGCGCACGCGGAGCCGTGCCAATTGACCGGAATGCCGAGGCGCTCACTCGACCGCCGCCACCCACGCCCCGGAGTCCCCTCCGACGACCGTCGAGCAGGCATCCACTCCACCCGATCCGGACGCCGGGGCACCCGGAACGGGTGTGTGACACACGACTCGGTGGCAGGCGGAGGCGTGTGCGGGGCGGGCCTATCGTGGGGGCGTGGACGTGCGGGCGTGGGGAAAGAAAGAGTGGCGGGCGGAGATCCTCGGGCGGCGGGGGCGGGTGCCGGCGGGCGAACGGGACCGGGAAGCCGCCGGGCTCGCCGCGAGTATGGACGCGGTGCTCGAGCTGGCGTCCCGGGGCGCGAGTGAGCCGGTTGGGGCGCCGGCCGCATCCGAGCCGCAGGACCCGGCCCGGAATACAGCTGCGAGCACATCCATCCCACCGGCGCCGACCGGCCGCGCCATCGTCGGCAACGGTGCGGAGTCCGATGATTTGTGGATCTGCGCGTACGTTCCGGTGGGCGGCGAGCCGGGGTCGGTGGCGATGCTGGACGCGTTGCGAGCCGGCGGGGCCCGGGTGTTGTTGCCGGTCACCGGGGAGCCAGGGGCGTTGGCGTGGGCGGAATACACGGGGGGAGAGGCGTTGCGGCGGGGGCGGTTCGGACTGCGGGAGCCGAGCGGGGCGATCGTCACCGGCGGGATCGAGCGGGCGCGGGTGGTGCTCGTGCCCGCGGTCGCGGTGGACCGGCGCGGGGTGCGGCTGGGGCGGGGGGCCGGTTACTACGATCGGAGCCTCGGCGCGTGCCGGGCCGGCGTGCGACTCGTGGCCGTCGTGCGCGACGACGAGGTGGTCGCCGAACTCCCCGAAGAGGCGCACGACCACCGCATGGGCTGGGCGCTCACGCCGTCCGGCGGGCTGCGGCGGCTGGGCGACACGAATGGGAATTGACACCCGATTGGCAGTGTTGGCACTGTCGTCTGTAGAGTGCTAGACCGACGGAGACCGTGGAGGATTTGCGATGCCTACTTACTCGTATGCGTGCACCGAGTGCGACAACAAGTTCGACATCGTGCAGTCCTTCTCCGATGACGCGCTGACCACCTGCGATCGCTGCAACGGCAAGCTGCGCAAGCTCTTCAACTCCGTCGGCATCGTCTTCAAGGGCAGCGGCTTCTACCGCACCGACAGCCGCAACGGCACCACCTCGAGCGAGCCGGCCAAGCCCTCGACCTCCGGTGACAGCGGCGCGAGCGCGCCGAGCACCCCCAGCGCGCCAGCGAGCACCAGCACCGGCAGCACCACGCCGTCGAGCACCTCCGCGGCCTGATCCACGCCACGTTCTCCCGAATCCCCGGCTCCTGACGGCCGGGGATTTCTGGTTCCGGGACAGGGTTTTCCACAGGCCCGCGGTTATCCACAGCGGGCCCTTCGCCGGTCCGCGACGGCTCAGGCCGCTCCTAGGCTCTCCCCCATGCATCGATGGCGCGCGGGATGGGCCGACAATCTCTGGCTGCCGCTCTGGGCGGACGGGGTGCTGCTGCGCCGGATCGCCGCCGTGGCCCTGCTCACACTGGCCGCCGCGCTCGCCCTCCGGGCCGATCCCGGCGGGCGGCACACCGAGGTCGTGGTGGCCGCGCGCGAACTCCCGCCCGGTCACGTCCTCGCCGCGACCGACATCCGGCGGGCTCCGCGCGATCCGGCCGGGTTACCGGCGGGCGCGGTGCGCGACCCGGACGCCATCGTGGGATCCGCCCTCGGCGGCGGGGTCACGACGGGCGAGATCCTCACCGACCTCCGGGTGATCGGGCCCCGGCTGGCCGCGGTGGCCGCCCGCTCCCCCGATGCCCGCATCGTTCCGATTCGCCTGGCGGACAACGGCGTTGCCGAGGTGCTGCGCCCCGGTGACCGGGTCGACGTGGTGGCGGCGGAGGAGACCGGCGGCGCCGGGCGGCCCGCACGGTTGCTGGCCTCGGACGCCGCGGTGGTGCTGGTGTCCGGCGGCGCCACCGCCGTCGAATCGACCCAGCGCGGGCGCGACGAGCCACTGGTGCTGGTGGCCCTGGACGCCCGCTATGCCACCGTCATCGCCGCGGCCTCGCTGCGTACCGCGCTCACCGTCGTCGTGCGCTGACCCGCCTGGTTCGTCGCCTCCGGTGCCCCGGACGCCCGGTGAACTAGCATTCCGATACCGCAATACCCCATCCGTATCACCCGGACCAGCCGTCCGACACTCGCTAACCGGGCCGCCGCAACGCGCCCATCACGCAGAGGAGTTATCGGCAATGCTCAAGGGTTTCAAGGAGTTTCTGCTTCGCGGCAATGTCGTCGACCTGGCGGTAGCGGTGGTGCTCGGCACCGCATTCGTCGCGATCGTCACCGCATTCAGCGAGGGCGTGATCAATCCGCTGCTGGCGGTGTTCGGCGGCACCAACCCGATGGGCCTCGGATTCCAATTGATCGCCGACAAACCGGCGACGTTCGTGGCCATCGGGCCCATCATCACCGCGGCGCTCAACTTCCTCATCATCGCGACGCTGTTGTACTTCGTGCTGGTCGTTCCGGCCACCCGGGCCAAGGCACGCTGGGGCAATACCGAAACCGCGCTCACCGAAATCGAACTGCTGCAGCAGATTCGGGATCTGCTCGCCGAGGATCGCGCGGGCGGACCGGGTCACGGCAAGCACGAAATCTGAGTATCGGCAAGCATTCTCGAATTCTCCCCGAGACGGCGAACGGGCCCGGCGCGAATGCGCCGGGCCCGTTCAGCTCAGAAACTCGGATCAGAGGTGACCGATCAGCCGAGGCTGAAGGGCTGGCCCCACAGGGTGATCCAGGTGACCACGTTCTCGGTCTCGATCTCGACGCTCACGAAGGCACGCGCCTGGGCGTAGCCACCGCAACCGCTGAGGCCGATGGTCGAGTCGGCCCAGGTGACCGAACCGTTCGAACCGCTGAACTTGTTGCGGACCTTGTGCGACTCGGAACCGAAGTCGTCGGCCTCTTCGATGTCCAGGATGTAGAAGGACTTCGCCTGGCCGGGGCCCAGGGTCAGGTTGCCGCCGCCGCCACCGGACGCGCTCGGGCTGCCGTCTTCCCAGGTCACACCGGCCGACGCGTCGCCGCTCACACCGCCACCGGCGATGTTCACCTGGCAACCGACCTGGTAGCCGGGGAAGATCTTTCCGCCGACATCGGTGTTGTTACCGGAGATCTCGACCTGCGCCGACGCCGACACCCAGGCGTTGCGGTGCAGCGGGGTGGCGCCCATCGAACCGGAGATGTTGGCGGACTCGCCGACCAGCTTCACGGTGACGACGGTGCCGTCGGACAGGGTCTTGATGATTTCGCCGCCCGGCAGCGGCACAAAGGTATCGGCGTTGGCGGCGCCGGTGGAGAAAAGGCCCAGGGCGGCGGTCGCGACAGCGCCGGTCGCGGCCATCCGTGCCACGGTCTTACGGAGGTTCATGCTCTTTTTCCCTCAGGGTATGAGTTCGCTTGCGCGAGAAAGTATTTGGCGGGGAGGACCACTATCAGCCGAGGCTGAACGGCTGACCGTAGAGGGTGGTCTTCGAGTAGTGGTCGCCGATGATCTCGACGACGGTGTACGACCGCGCCTGGGCGTAACCCGCGCAACCCTCGATACCGATCTCGGCATCCTGGTACTCGACGGAGTAGGTGCCCGCCTTGAGGATGTCCTTGTAATCGATCTGGACGAACTTGACCTCGCCCGGGCCGAGGTTGATGCCGATGGATCCACCGACGGAGCCGTCGCTCAGCGAGACGCCGGCGGACACGCCCGCGGAGATGGCGTCCTCGCCGATGCTGACCTGGCAGCCGACGATGTAACCGGTGCTCAGCTGCGATGCGCCGTGCGTGGAAGAGTTGTTCGACCCATTCCCGTTGGCGGGGCCATTGTTCGGGCCGACTTCACCCTCGGGCGTCTCGAGGACTTCGGCGGTCGCATTGCCGCTGACCCACACGACGCGGCCCGCGCCATTGGCGGACAGCGACGGCGAAATGATGGCGCGCTCGCCCGTACGGGTGATGGTGACAGCTCCACTCGGAGCGACCTTCTGACCGTCCGGCAACGGTACGAAGGTATCGGCATTTGCGGCGCCAGTGGAAAAAAGTCCCATGGCCACGGCCGCCGCCGCGCCTGCACCCGCAATACGGGCACCGCGACGAAGACCGTTGGTCCGGTTCTCGCTCATACTTCCCCTCATCAGGTTTCTAGCGTCAGCCTCGACCACCGAGGCTGAATTGGGTCCTCGCGAACCCAGGTAAGTTTGTCGCCACATTGTTGCCGCTGTGTTACTGCTAACAAATTCTTAATGTGATGCGACGCAGGGCACTTTACATCACCGGCGTGTCCTTTGAGGTGTGAGAGAAGAGGATCCGGTGCGACGTGCAGGACTTCCCGCTCATATGTCGAGAAGGCTATGAATAGCAAAAGGGGCCCGGCGCTAAACACGCCGGACCCCTTCGGGTTCCGCTTGCCGGGATGAATCAGCCGAGGCCGGAAGGGCTGTCCCCGGAGGGTGACCGCGGCGATCACGGTGGCCACCACCACGGCGCCGACCGGCGCGGCCAGGCCGACGCCTGCGCCGCCCTGCCGGGGGACAGCTCAGCCGGACCCTGCCCGGCCGACGCCGGGCCGAGTGCTGCGGAGGCAGCGGCTCCGATGCCCGTCGTACGGACCGACCGGGGCCGAAAAGGGTTGCGTCACCCGCACACACGGCGAATCCAGCAAAAACCGAGCAGCCGCATGGAACCTGCTGGACAGGTGACTTTCTCAACCGTCGCGAGACGATAGCCACAACAGCAACCGAATGGCAATAAGATTCGGACATGCGAATCCGGGAATGAATCACGGACACCGTGATTCGAGCCACCGAGCAGCGAAGACGGAATTACGCGCGCACTCCGTCGCGAGCGAACTCGATAGCGATGTGCTCTCGAACTCCAATGGCGAGAGTTATGCGAAAAATGAATTACCCGTGATGCGGGGGAACCTGCGCACGCAGCCAATCGTCGCCGGAGGAACCGGATTCCGGTTCGGGCGTGCGTTCGTCGTTGGTGGTCGCGGGGAGCGCGTCACCGAAAACACGAGCCAGCTTCTCGCGATCGGCCGCCGTCACACGGCGAGACCCCGCCGGGCGCGCGGCCGGGCGGGGTTCGTCGGTATTGCTGTCGGACGTCGAACTCATTCCGCCAAACCGGAGAGTTCGTCGATGACCCGGCTCGCGAGCGGGCCCAGGGTGGCCATGCCGTCGCGGATCGCGGCCCGCGAACCCGGCAGGTTCACCACCAGCGTGCTGCCCGAGACGCCGGCCAGCCCGCGCGAGAGACCCGCGTCCAGCGAGCCCGAGGCCAGGCCCGAGGCGCGCAGGGCCTCGCTGATACCGGGCAGCACCCGGTCCAGCACCTCCTCGGTGGCCTCGGGGGTCACATCGCGGGGCGACATGCCCGTGCCGCCGACCGAGATCACCAGATCGACGCCGCCGATCACGGCCGTGTTGAGCGCGTTGCGGATTTCGACCTCGTCGGCCTGCACCGAGACCGAGGCGTCGACCAGGAACCCGGCCTCGGTGAGTAGTTCGGTCACCAGCGGACCCAGCGAATCCACCCCGCCGTGTGCGGTTCGGTCGTCGACGACCACGACAAGAGCACGGCCCGCAACAGCGGCATCGATTTCCATGCTGCTCACCGTAGCGCCCCGGGCGGACATCGCCTCGGTCTTGTTCATCTCACCTTCGAGGAGCGCCGCGCCCTCGAAGCCCTCGAGCACCGTCACCCGATCGAGCACTGCGCCATTGGCGGACAACACCTCCCACTTGCCGTCCGGGGTGACCCGGATCGCCGGGGTGGATTTCCTGCCGCCTGTACGTCGCATCATCGGCCGCCCTCCGCAGCTGCTTCGCCGAGGGTGAGCTCGACTGTCTTCTGGTTGTTGCCCTGCTCGTCGGTGTAGGTCACCTCGACCTTGTCGCCGGGCCGGTGCGAGCGCACCGCCGCGATGAGCGCGTTGCCCGAATCGATCACCTGGTCATCGAGTTTGGTGACGATGGCGCCGTTGGGCAGGCCCGCCTTGGCCGCCGGGCCGTCCGGGGTCACCTCGAGCACCCGGGCGCCGTTGACGTCGTCCTGGCCGCGCACCTTCACGCCGATCTGCGCGTAGGTGGCCCGGCCGTTCTTGATCAGCTCGTCGGCCACCCGCCGGGCCTGATCGACCGGAATGGCGAAACCGAGTCCGATGGAACCACTTTGGCCGCCGGCCGACTCCGAGACGCCCAGGGTGGCGATCGCGGTGTTGATACCGATCAGCTTGCCGTTCATGTCGACCAGCGCGCCGCCGGAGTTGCCGGGGTTGATGGCCGCGTCGGTCTGCACGGCGTTGATGACCGCGCCCTGCGAGCTGGCCTCGCCGCTGGTGGACACCGGGCGATTGAGCGCGGAGACGATACCGGTGGTCACCGTGCCCGCCAGGCCGAGCGGCGAACCGATCGCCACCACGGACTGACCGACCTGCAGGTTCGACGAGGCGCCCAGCTCGATGGGCACCAGGCCCTTCTTGTCGGTGACCTTGATGACCGCCAGATCCGAGACCGGATCCGCGCCGATCAGCGTCGCGGGCGCGGTGCTGCCGTCGCTGAAGGCGACCTCCATGCGCGCGTTGGGACCCGCGCCGCTCACGACGTGGTTGTTGGTGAGGATCTTGCCGTCGGTGGAGAGCACGACACCCGAGCCCTCGCCCTCGGCCTGATTGCCCGCGACCCGGATCATGACGACGCTGGGCAGCACCTTCTGCGCGACCGCCTGCACCGAACCGGCCGGGGCGTTGGCCACCTCGTTCACCTGGCGCGGGGCGTCCAGCGCGTTGGTGATCGTGGTGCCGCCGTCGTCCGCACGGGTGGCCAGGGCGCCGACCGCGCCGCCGATGCCGCCGCTGAACAGCGCCAGCGCGACCGCGCCGGCGACCAGGCCGGTGCGCATCGACTTCTTCGGCGCCGGGCCGCCCGGATACCCGCCGGGCTGTCCGGGAGCACCGGGGCCGATCGGGCCGCCCGGACCGCCGAAGTGCTGCTCGGTGTGCGATCCGGCCGCGGCGTATCCGGCCCCCGACGCCGCATACGCCGGGCCGTATCCGCCCGCCGGAAGTTGTTCGGTCGCAGGCCCGTTCGCCGCGGCGGCGTAACCGGCGCCGGTGTACTGCTGCCCGGCGCGCGGGCCGTTCGGAAAGGCCGCGAACGAACCCGTATGTCCCGCAACGGTTCCCGGGTTGCCGGGCGCGCCTGGGAAGCCGGGAGCCGCACCGCCGTGCGCGCCGGGGCCGAAACCCGGCTGCGGACGGTCGTATCCGCCCTCGACGGGACGGGCGTAGGGATCGCGCGGCGGGGCGAAGCCACCGGGACCGGGCGCGGGGGCGCCGGGAACCGAGGACGCCTGCTCGCCGGCGCGATCGGCGTGCGACGCGGCGGGCCCGGCGGGATCGTGCGCGGCCGGAGCGCCGGGGTTCGGCACGGCGTGGCCGCCGGGGTTCGGCACAGCCTGGCCGCCGGGGGTGGACACGGCGTCGGCGCCGGGGGTGGGCTCGTTGCCCCGCGGGTCCTTCGAATCCTCGGTCATGTTTCTCGTTTCTCCTCGAGTCTCGTAGCCAAGCCTGGCGGTGACGACTGAGAGCGGACTGAGACCGTGCTTGCTTTTTCCGGAGCTTTCCGCCGGGCGTGACCCGGGCGCGGTGGCGAGCTAGGTTTCGGTACCCACGAACGGTGCGCTTTCTCCGGGTAGGACGATACGGATCAGGGCGCCGCCGCGCTCGGACGTGTCGATCGTGATGGTGCCGCCGTGCTTGGTGACCACCTGTTTCACGATGGCCAGGCCCAGGCCGGAGCCGGGCATCGACCGCGAGGCGGTGGTGCGGTAGAAGCGCTCGAAGACCAGTTCGCGCTCGTTCGGCGGAATGCCGGAGCCGGCGTCGTCGACGGTGAGCTCGAGCAGGCCGCGGCCGTTCTCGCGCATGGCCACCTGCACGCTGCTGCCCGCCGGGCTCCATTTGGCGGCGTTGTCGAGCACGTTGAGGATGGCGCGTTCGAGTCCGGCCTCGTGGCCGTAGACGAACCAGGGCCGCAGCTGGGCGTCGAATTCGATGCCGCTGCGCCGCCGCCGGGCCCGCTCCAGCGCGCGCTCCACCACCTCGCCGATGTCGACCTGTTCGTAGACGGTGTCGGGGGCGTCCTCGCGGGCCAGGTCGACCAGGTCGCCCACCAGGGTGGACAGCTCCTCGATCTGGGCCATGACGTCCGAGCGCAGTTCGGCCATGTCCTCGTCCGGGATGCGCGGCGCGCCCGGGCGGGAGGAGGCGATGAGCAGTTCCATATTGGTGCGCAGCGAGGTGAGCGGGGTCTTGAGCTCGTGGCCCGCGTCGGCCACCAGCCGTCGCTGGCGCTCCCGGGATTCGGCCAGCGCGCGCAGCATGGTGTTGAAACTCTCGGTGAGTCTGGCGAGTTCGTCGTCACCGGTCACCGGAATCGGGGTGAGGTCGTCGGTTCGGGCCACGCGTTCGGTGGCCGCGGTGAGCCGGGCGATGGGGCGCAATCCGGTGCGGCCCACCGCGGTTCCGGCCGCGGCCGCGAGCATGACCCCGCAGCCGCCGACCACGAACAGCAGCCACGCCAGCCGGTCGAGCACCTCGCGGGTGGGCTGCAGGCGCTGCGACACGACCAGGGTGGAGCCGGAATGCGTGCGCCGCGCCAGCACCCGCTGATTGTCGACGGTGCGCAGCGAGAACCCGATCTCCCCGCGCGCGACCGCCAATTCCTGGCTGCCCACGGGCGGATTGGTGGTCTGCGGCGGCACGTAGGGCGAGAGGTCCGGGAAGATCAGGGCCACCCCGACGTCGCTGGAGTACAGCCCCGCCAGCACGATCGACTGGAAGCCGAGGCTGTCGAAGTTGTTGTCGATCATCAGCGACGCGCGGGCGCGCAGCTGCGAATCCACATCGGCGTACAGCGAACGGGCCACCATCGCGTAGGCGGCGATGGAGGTGAAGGCGACGGCGACGGCCACCACGGACGCGGCCAGCAGCGTGACGCGCCAGCGCAGCGACACCGACCGCGTGAGCGGGGTCGGTGGGCGCATGTCGGCGTCCGGCCGCTGTGCGAGTCCGGCGACCACGGGCCGCCGCGGCACTGATCTAGCCACGGGTCCGGCTCCTACGGCGGGGTCTCGCGCAGCACGTACCCGACGCCGCGCACGGTGTGGATGAGTCGTGGCTCACCCTCGGCTTCGGTCTTGCGGCGCAGATACCCGATGTACACCTCGAGCGCGTTGCCGGAGGTCGGAAAGTCGTAGCCCCACACCTCTTCCAGAATGCGACTGCGGGTGAGCACCCGGCGCGGATTGGCCATCAGCATTTCCAGCAGCGAGAATTCGGTGCGCGTCAGGCTGATCTGCCGATCACCGCGCAACACTTCGCGGGTCACCGGATCCAGGGACAGATCCGCGAAGCTCATCATCTCCGAGGCCTCGGAATTGTCGACCGTGGTGCGGCGCAGCAGCGCGCGCAAACGCGCGAGCAATTCCTCGAGCGCGAACGGCTTGGGCAGATAGTCGTCGGCGCCGGCGTCCAGGCCCGCGACCCGTTCGGAAACCGAATCCCGTGCCGTGAGTACGAGAATCGGCAGATCGTCACCCGTGCTGCGCAGCCGGCGGCACACCTCGAGGCCGTCCATGCGGGGCATCATCACGTCCAGGACCAGAGCGTCGGGTCGCTGGCCGGCGGTCTTCTCGAGGGCGTCGAGACCGTCGACGGCGAGATCGACGGTGTAGCCGTTGAAGGTCAATGAACGACGTAGCGATTCCCGGACCGCGCGGTCGTCGTCGACTACCAGAATGCGCATGGGGTCCAGTCTGCCCACAGCGACTGAGAGGCGACTGAGAAGGCCGCCTTCGACACGCCGGACGACCCGAGCGGGTGACCAGCGATTTTTAGAAACAGCTTACGCGCGGCCACCCTACCCGCTCATTTCGGAATGCGAAAGACGTTGCGCGCGGCTGCATTCGGAGGCATGTACAGCGAGTTGCTCGAATTGCCGATACCCAGCTCACGCGGTATGTTGCAGGCCGTACAAAAAGACCTCTAGTTGGTTCTGCGCGGGTTCAGGCCCCAACGCCGTACAACCGCATACGACCCGGGGTCAACTCTTGAAAGCGGAGGCGACGGAAGCGGGATGGAAGCGACACCCCGGTCCTGGCAATTCAGCCTGTCCAACTGGCCCGTCACACGCAAGGTCGGCATCGTATTGGTGCTCCCGGTGTTGCTCGCGTCGACCTTCGCGGTCCTGCGCATCAACTCGGAGCTGCAGACGATCAGCAACCTGGCCGCCGGTTCCGAGCAGGCTGCCGTCATGGGACCCACAGTCAAGTTCGAGAGCGCCACACAGGAGCTCGCGATTTCGGCCATCTCCGGTTGGGGTAACCCCGACCGCGACGCGGCACTGGACACCGCGACCGTGCGGTTCGATCAGACCGTCACCGACCTCGAGACGTTGCTGCGCTCCTCCAAGGTCGAGGCCGACGTCATCCAGGGACTCACCGAGTCCATCGCCATCGGCAAGACGATGCGCAACAGCCTGCGCAGCGGCTCGGTCGCCACGATCGCCGAACAGGCGGGCGCGGTCTCGGCCAAGGTGCAGACCGCGCTGACCAATTCGCAGTCGCTCAGCGATCTGCGCGTGCAGCAGCTGTTCCTGCAAATGGGTACGGTCATGACCTCGACCCGCCTGCTCACGCAGGAACGCACGCTGCTCATCGATCCCACCATCGACACCAACCCGGCGATGAAGATCCGGCTGCTCACCGCGATCGGCGCCGAGATCACCATGATCGAGGTGTACAAGGGCATCCTGCCCGCCGAGGCGCAGAACTACGCCACGCTCAAGGACGCCGCCGGCGCGCGCATCGGCATTCTCGCCTCCGGCGCACCGGATCCCGCCAGTCTCCCGCCCATGCAGGCCTCCATCGCCACGAGTATCGCGGCGTACGAGAAGGAGACCGACGCGATCGGCACGGCCCTGACCACCAAGCTCGCCGAGCTGACCACCGAAGCCCGCAACACCGTGTTGCGCGATACCTCGATCGTCATCGGCATGCTGCTCGCGGGTCTGGCCCTGGCCCTCGTGGTCGCGCGCACCCTGGTCGTCCCCGTGCGCCGCCTGCGCCGCGACGCCCTGCAGGTCGCGCACATCGACCTGCCCGCCGAGCTCGACGTGGTGCGCTCGGGCGGCGCGATCCCCGAGATCACCCCGGTCGACGTGCACACCACCGAGGAGATCGGCCAGCTCGCCCGAGCCGTCGACGACATCCACACCCAGGCGCTGCACCTGGCCGCCGAGCAGGCGCGACTGCGCCTGCAGATCGGCAACATGTTCGAAACCCTCTCGCGGCGCAGCCAATCGCTGGTCGAGCAGCAGCTCAGCCTGATCGAGGAACTCGAACGCGACGAGGACGACTCCGAACGGCTGCAGAGCCTGTTCCGCCTCGACCACCTCGCGACGCGCATGCGCCGCAACGGTGACAACCTGCTCGTGCTGGCCGGAACCGCGCTGCGCCGCGGGCATCTCGCGCCGGTTCCGCTCTCGGACATGCTGTGGTCCTCGGTCTCCCAGGTGGAGGACTACCAGCGCGTCGAGATCGGCACCGTGCCCGACGGCATCGTCGCGGGCGAACCCGCGGTCGACATCGAACATCTGCTCGCCGAGCTCATCGACAACGCACTGCGGTATTCGCCGCCGTCCACGCCCGTGGCGGTCTCGGTGGCACGCGCCGTGGACGGGGGCTACCTCATCGAGATCACCGACCGGGGCCTCGGAATGAATGCCGAAGACCTGCAGTCCATCAACGATCGCCTCGCCTCCGGCGGCGAGGTCAACGTCGAGACCGCACGCCGCATGGGCCTGTTCGTGGTGGGCCGCCTGGCCAAGCGCCACAACATCACCGTGAGCCTGCGCCGGACCTCGGCCATGGTGCAGCAGCCGGGCATCACCGCCAGCGTGCACCTGCCGGGCACCCTGGTCTCGCCCGCGCCCGAGCGCAACAACGGCACCGACACCGGGCAGTTCCCGGTGACCGCCGCGCTGCCGGTGGCGCCGCAGCACGGCGCGCCGCTGACCATGGCGCCGGCGGCGCTCACCCCGGTGCCGCCGCTGGCGCCGGCCACGCCGTTCGCGCCGATCTCGGGCCCGCAGCCGGTCATCACGCCGCCGCGGCTCACGCCGGTACCGAATCCGCCCGCCGATCCGCCCGCACGGTTCGGGGTCACCAGTACCGGTCTGCCGCAACGCCGTACACCCGGCGTCGACACCGGTGAACAGCCGGTCTTCGGCGGCGGCTTCCCCGCCGACCAGTCGCGGGACGGCTTCTCCGACGCCTTCGCCGAACAGCGGCCCGAGCCGGTCGCGCCGCAGGCCCGCGGGGTCGATTTCTGGGGCGAAGCGCCCGCGACGCCCGAGGCGCCACAGCGGCCCGAGCCCGTCGCGCCGGTCTCGCGGCCCGAACCGGTAGCGCCGGTCTCGCGGGACGCCAACGGTTTCGGTGCGCCCGGCAACGGCTTCGGCGGCGGCAGCGGCGGTTTCGGCGGCGGTTCCGCGGCCGGTGACGGCAACTTCTTCACCAGCGACTACAGCGCGTTCGGCAACGCGCCCGAGCCCGCTCCCGCCGGGCCCGGCGCCACCGCCGGCGCCGGCGCAGGCGGCGGCAACGCCGCGGGCGCCAACGGCACGAACGGCAACAGCGGCGCGGTTATCGGCAACGGCGCCGGTACGAACGGCGCCAACGGAAAGAGCAACGGATCCAACGGCAATGGCGCGAACAGCGTCGGAGCAGGCGGCAATGGTGCGAACACGGTCACGAACCCGGGCGCGAGCAACCTCACCGCGGGTAACCCCGTCACGGACCGCAAACCCATCGGCAACGCCGGTGCGGGCAACGGCGGCGGCAGTCCGATCTACCAGCGCATGGTGTCGGAATGGCTGGTCGAGCCCGCGGCGGGTGGGCAGTCACCGGTGAGTACCGACTGGACGTCCAACGCCGACGCGGGCTGGGCCGCGGCCGAGGAAGCGGCCAATCCCACCAGCAGCTCCAAGACCCAGGGTGGTCTGCCGATCCGGCGGCCCGGCGCACAGCTCGTGCCCGGCGCCGCGGCGCAGGAGGACGAGGGCGGCGCGCGTAACCCCGACGAGATCCGCAACAGCCTGACCAGGCATCTCAGCGGCGTCCGCTCCGGGCGAGCCGACTCGCAGTACAACGACGGAGGGCATGCATGACCGACACCCAGCGCACCCAGACCGATGAGAATCTGAACTGGCTGGTCACCCGCTTCACCCGAGAGGTGCCGGGCGTCTCGCACGCCGTCCTGGTCTCGGCCGACGGTCTGCTGCAGGCCACCAGCCCGCATCTGCCCGCCGATCGCGGCGAGCAGCTCGCGGCCGTCACCGCCGGTCTGGCCAGCCTGTCCGCCGGTGCGGCACAGCTGTTCGACGGCGGCAAGGTCATGCAGTCCATCGTGGAGATGCAGCGCGGCTACCTGCTCGTCATGAGCGTCGGCAACGGCTCGCATCTCGCGGTACTGGCGAACAAGCAGCATGACATCGGCCGCATCGGCTACGAGATGGCACTGCTGGTGGACCGGGTCGGATCCGTGGTGCAGGCCACGGCCCGCACTGCGTGATGGGTCGACCATGACAATTTCAAACGGGGGCGGCGGCGCCCGGCCCACCAGCCGGGTCCGCCCGTACGCATTGACCTCCGGCCGCACCGAGCCGGCGGTTGATCTGCCGCTCGAGGCGGTCGTGGAAACACTGTCCTTCACCGCCCATTTCGATTGGCCCGCCGGTGACATCCGGACCGAGATCCTGCGGTTGGGCACGGCCCGGCTCTCGGTAGCCGAGATCGCGGCACACCTGCAGCGGCCATTGGGCATGATCCGGGTCGTGATCGGCGATCTCGTCGTCGCCGGGACCCTTCGCGTGCATTCGACTCTGAGCGACCAGGCGACCTACGACGAGCGCCGATCTTTGATGGAGAGGACCCTGCATGGACTCCGCGCCCTTTGACGGCGGGAGCTACGGCGGTGCGCCCCAGTACCCCACTGGCGGACCACAGTTCCCGGGAGCGAACCAGGCTGTAGCGCAGCAGTATCCGCCCCGCCCGGGCGAGGAGTTCCGGACCGTCGCCTCGACCAAGATCGTGGTCGCGGGCGGTTTCGGCGCGGGCAAGACCACCTTCGTCGGCGCGGTCTCCGAGATCGTGCCGCTACGCACCGAGGCCATGGTGACCGCCGTGTCCGACGGCGTGGACGATCTCGCCGCCACGCCCGGCAAGGAAACCACCACGGTGGCCATGGATTTCGGGCGCATCATCCTGCCCGGCAACCTGGTGCTCTACCTGTTCGGCACGCCCGGGCAGCGCCGCTTCTGGTTCATGTGGGACGACCTCATCAAGGGCGCCATCGGCGCGGTGGTGCTGGTCGACACCCGCCGGATCGAGGACAGCTTCGCGGCGGTCGACTTCTTCGAGGCCAAATCGCTGCCGTTCCTCATCGCGGTGAACCGCTTCCCCGACGCCCCGCGTTTCCCGGTCGCCGAACTGCGCGAGGCGCTCAGCGTCCGCGAGGGCGTGCCGATCGTCGACATCGACGCCCGCGACCCGGGCGAGGTCCGGCGATCACTGGCCGCCGTCACCGAGTACGCCATCGAACGATTGATGGCGGCGCAACGCGAAACTGCTCGCCGCGGCTAGCGATCAGCGCGCGGAGAGACACGAAAGCAGGGGTTCAGGGTGATCTATTTCTCTATGGGCTACTGGGTGATCGGCCTGACACTGATCGTGTCGGTCGCCGGTGCCGCCTGTGGCCTGGCGTGTATTCGCCAGTCCACCAAATCGGTGACCGCGCGGTTCCGCCTGGTGTGGCTGTTCGTCGCGGCCAGCTCCATCGGCGGCGTCGGCGTGGCGCTGTCGGTCTTCGTCTCCATGCTCGGCTTCGAGGTCAAGGGTGGCCAGATCCGCTACGACACCACCCTGACGACGCTGTTCTCGGCGCTGTCCGGTTTCGTGGTGTTCGCGGCGCTGATCATCGCGGGTAAGACCCTGAGCTGGTGGCGCATCGCGGTCGGCGCGCTGGTCATGGCCGCCGGGCTCGGGACCGTGCACCTGCTGTTGCTGTCGGCGATCCGGATTCGCGGCACCATCGACCGCGGGCTGGTGTCGATCATCGCGGTGTACGTCATCGCGGCGCTCATGTCCGGACTGCTGCTGTGGTTCATGCTGTGGGCGCAGTCGGTGCCGGTGCTGCTGGCCGGATCGCTGGCCTACGCGATCATGGTGACCGGTATGCACTACGCCGGGCTGACCGGATTGACCGCGCACCTGGACGGGTCGGCCGTCATGCCCGACGGCGACGAGCTGTTCAACTTCTTCGTACCGTTCTTCATCATCGGCTCACTGTCACTGGCCATTCCGATCACCGCGATCCTGGTCGCGCCCGATCGGCGTGAGGCCAGGCAGCAGTCCGCTCCGACGGATCAGGATCTCGCGCACAGCCCGTCGCTGGCGGTGGCCTCGCGCCAGTCGGGACCGCGCAGCGTGCTGCCGCACTGATCGCGTGCCGCACGAGCACTTCCGGGCCGGGTCGCCGACAGCGACCCGGCCCGACTCGTTTCCGGGTCCGGGACGGACTTCGGGATTGCCGTGCCCCGGCGCGACGCCCGAATTACGATGAGTGTCATGCGTTTCGGGCTGGATTACGCCGCGGGTCGGCCCGGGGCGAGCGCGATTCGCGCCGCCGGGTTCGATTTCGTCGTCCGCTATCTCTCCAGCGGCGGAGCCTCGCTGCCGGGCAAACTGCTCACCCCCGCCGAGGCCGAAGATCTACGCGCACACGGTGTCTCGATCGTCTCGAACTGGGAGACCACGGCCGCGCGCATGCTGGACGGCTACGGCGCCGGCGTCACCGACGCGCGGACCGCGCTGGCGCAGGTGCTGCGCTGCGGCGGGCGCACGGATCGGCCCATCTACTTCTCCGCCGATTTCGACGCGACACCGCAGCAGCAGGGGCAGATCAACGCCTACCTCGAGGGCGCGGCGACCGTGCTCGGCAGCACGAATGTCGGTATCTACGGCGGCTATTGGCCCGTGACCAGGGCCCTGGACGCCGGGGTCGCGGACTGGGCGTGGCAGACGGTGGCCTGGTCGGGCAGCAATCGCGAGCCGCGGGCGCAGCTGTTGCAGACCGGCGAGCAGGTCTACGTCAACGGCGTGCAGTGCGATGTGAACGAGACCGACCGAATCGATTTCGGCCAGTGGGACTTCGAACAGGAGGAACAGGACTTGACGCCCGAACAGGACCAAATTCTGCGCGACATCCAGACCCAGTTGCGCGGGCCCGGGCTGGCGGGCTGGCCGCAACTGGGCGACGACGCGCAGGGCAATCACCGCACACTGGTCGACGCCCTGGCCGCCGCGCTCACCCTGATCGACGAATTACGCACCGAGATCAGCGAACTGGAAGCCACCACCGCCGACCTCTCCGAGGAGGTCGCGCGGATCTCCGGGCATCACTGGCCGTTCCCGTTCTCCCTCCTGGAGGGACCGGCGACCGCGGTGGCCGAACAGTTGGCCCGGCTCGAGCAATTGCTGCCGGATCTGCCGCTGCCGGGGTGGGGCGATAGCCCACAAAGCGGACAGAACAGACAAAGTGACGATTCGAAGGATCGAATTGCGGCCGGCCCCGGGCCGATCGACTGAGAGTGTGCCGGATGTCGGTAATTATCAGTCGAATTGGCTGGTTTGCCGGTAATTCTCCGGCGCGCAAGGGGTTCGACTGCCCCGAAAGTGGCGATGAGCGGGTTCTTCTGTCACCAGAAGAACCCGCCCTCGGCCATGAGAATACCGTCGCAACAGCACGGATTCACAACTTTGAGAAGACTTTTTAGATCCTCTCGCACAAAGTCCGGCCCGGGACACCGATGCCGGCGCGGTGTCAGAGCTCGCGGGGATCCACCAGCCCGAGCGTCACCGCACGCACCAACCGGCGCGGAACCCGGTGCACCACACCGGCAACGGTGACCGGCACCAGATCCGGCGCGGTGGCCTTCCACTGCGAACGCCGGCTGCGGGTATTGGATCGCGACATCCGCCGCTTCGGAACCGCCATGTCAGCTCTCCTTTCCGGCGCCCGCGGCGGCCGGGTTCCCGGCGCCGCCGCCGCGCACCCGCTTACCGAACCGGCGCTCGAACTTCTCGACCCGGCCCGCGGTGTCGAGCAGGCGCTGCGCGCCGGTCCAGAACGGATGCGAATCGGCGGTCACGTCGACCACGATCAGCGGGTAGGTCTGCCCGTCCTCCCACTCCACAGTGCGATCGGAGGTGGCGGTGGAACGCGTGATGAAACGCTTTCCGGTGCCCGAGTCCTCGAAGACCACCGGATGGTAGTCGGGGTGGATTCCTGCTTTCATCACATCACCTTTCGTTCTGGCGGGAACCGCCGTCGCCGGAGACCGGCGTGGATCTGGTTGTGTCGCACGGCTCCTCGTGCTGATCACCGAACGGGTCTTCCCAGGCCGCGACCCGCTCGGGCGCGAACCGCACCTGGCGCAGCTCGTCCTCGTCGACCAGCGCCCAGTGCAGGGCGTGCCGGATCTCCTCGGCGTCCGCGTCGTGCACCAGGATCACCAGCGCGGTGTGCCGGTCGCCGAAGTGCTCGTGCCAGCGCATCGAGGCCATGATGCGGCGCTCCGGATCGACCTGTTCGATTTCCTCGGATGTCATGGCGGCCAGCCACTTTCCCGCGCCGCCGACCCGCAGGCCGCCGCCCGCGGACTCCAGCCAGACCACTTCCTCCGGCTGGGTCGCGAGCCACACCCGGCCGCGCGCGCTCACCACGCCCTCCAGCAGGACGTCGATGGCCGTGTGCAGCCGTTCGGGGTGGAAGGGGCGGTCGGTGGCGAATTCGAGCAGCTCCACCCCGCAGTCCGGTTCCAGCGGCGGCTCACCGCGCAGCAGCGAGGTGTGCGGGTCGAAGCCGTGGCCGCGGCGCGCGGTGGCCGGAACGCGGTCCAGCAGGCCGTAAAGGGCGTCGGCGCGCAGCATGCCCGAGGACGGGCCGGCGTCCAGCGCCGCGGGCTCGGGCAGCCAGCTCACCGGCGCCATCGGGGCCAGGCGGGCCAGTACCGCGGCGGTGCGCAGCCGGTCCACCGGATCCACTCCGCCGTCGAAAGCCAGCAGGGCGTCGGCGAATTCGACCTGGCCGACGGCGAGCTGCGCCATGGTTCGATCGTCGTCGGCGGTGGCGTGCCCGCGTTCGGCCAGGGTCTCGTCGCCGGTGGCGTCGGCGAGCCAGTCCGCCGCGTCCAGGCAGGTGAGTACCGACTCGATGCGCACGTTGCGCCCGGCCGGGCCGTCTACCCGGCCCACGATGTCGCTGACCACGACGTGCCGGATGGCCTGGCACACCGCCTCGGCCTCGAAGGCCGGATCCAGCGCGAGCACGATGCGGCGGACCGAATCGCGGGTCGCGAGCTGACACAGATACGGCAGCAGGTCCATGCGCAGCGTGCACGAGACGCAGCCGTGCGCGAGTTCGAGCACCGAGATGTCCTCGCGGCCGTTCAACCGGACGATGCGGCGCACGACGCCCTCGTGCAGTTCGCTCAGGTCGTGGCGGACCACGATGGTGCCGGGCTCGGCGCCCAGCGCCCCGGCCGCACGCTGCACCCCGTCCGCGGCGCGGCCGGGCAGTCCCGCGAGAACGAGCACGGGCGTGCGGCGGTCGCGCTCGAGCTGGTTGTGGTGGCCGCTGATGGCACCGGTGTCTGACACCGCCGTACCCCTTTCGACAACGATTTTCATTTACCGAGGGCTCAGCGTACATTGGAATAGATCCGTTGTCGAAAACGATTGTCATCTGCATGTAGAACCGGGGCAGTATGACGCGAAGGGAGCGACCATGTCGGCCATCTGCCAGGTCACCGGGCGTAAGCCGGGCTTCGGCAAGTCCGTCTCGCACTCACACGTGCGAACCAGCCGGCGCTGGGATCCCAACATCCAGCGCAAGACCTACTTCCTGCCCAGCGAGGGCCGGCGCGTCACGCTGACCGTCTCGGCCAAGGGCATCAAGACCATCGACCGCGACGGCATCGAGGCGGTCGTGGCCCGGCTGCGCGCCGCGGGCCAGAAGATCTGAGAGGAACCAGATGGCATCGAAATCGACCGAACTCCGGCCCATCATCAAGCTCAAGTCCACGGCCGGGACCGGGTACACCTACGTCACCCGCAAGAACCGGCGCAACGACCCCGACCGCATGGTGCTGCGCAAGTACGACCCCGTCGTGCGCAGGCACGTCGACTTCCGCGAGGACCGCTGACATGGCCAAGAAGTCGAAGATCATGAAAAACGAAGTGCGCCGGGAGATCGTCGCACGCTACGCCGAGCGCCGCGCGGAGCTCAAGGAGATCATCCGCAAGCCCTCCTTCTCGCCGGAGGAGAAGGCGGCGGCGCAGTCCGCCCTGGGCCGGCTGCCGCGCGATGCCAGTCCGGTACGCTTGCGCAATCGGGACGCCGCGGACGGACGCCCGCGTGGCCACCTTCGGAAGTTCGGTCTCTCGCGAATTCGAGTGCGAGAGATGGCTCACCGGGGTGAACTGCCCGGTGTACGCAAATCGAGCTGGTAAACCGAAGATCTCGTGAGAAGGAACCGCTGACATGGCAGTGAAGCGAGCACCCTCGAAGAAGGCCCGCGCAGAACAGGGCCGCAAGCCCAAGAAGAATCCCCTCATCGCCGCGGGCGTGGAATACGTCGACTACAAGGACGTGAACCTGCTCCGCACGTTCATCTCCGACCGCGGCAAGATCCGCAGCCGCCGCGTGACGGGGTTGACCCCGCAGCAGCAGCGGCAGGTCGCCATCGCGGTGAAGAACGCACGCGAAATGGCGTTGCTGCCGTTCACGAGCCGGTAGGACCGGCTCATCCCCTCGGAGGGGAAATACCAAGTGCCCCTGATGCATTCGCATCAGGGGCACTGTGTATGAGGAAGAGGTGGGCTGCGCCCCTGGTACAGGCGCTGGTGCGAGGCGGATGGGCTGTGCCACACCGCGAGTGCGCGACAGGCCGCCCGGATCGCGCGATGGCCCCGGTGCGAGAGCACCGGGGCCATCGGGATATCCGTGGGGCGTGCGCCTTACGGGATGGTCAGGACCTGGCCGGGGTGGATGAGGTCCGGGTTGTCGACGCCGCTGGCGGCGGCGATGTCGCCGTAGCGGTTGCCGTCGCCGTAGTACTGCTCGGCGATGGCCCACAGGGTCTCGCCGGGGGCGACGGTGTGGGTGCGGGCGGCGGGCGGGGCCTCGGCCGGCGGCGGGGCGTCGACCGCGGCGGCCACCGTCTCCTCTTCGACGACGATCGGGTTGTCGGTGTTGGTGCCGGTGGACCAGACGGCGCCCTCGGAGCCGTAGAGCACGACGTTGCGGTCGGGCTGCACCACCAGGCGGTCCACGGACTTGCCGTTGGTCTCGGTGGACCATTCGGCGCCGTCGTCCTTGTAGAGCACGAAGTTGCCGTCGTCCTGCAGCGCCGCGCGCTTGACGCCCTTGCCGTTGGTGCCCGCGGCCCAGACGACGTTGCCGTCCGGCTCGGTCAGCACCAGGTTGCCGTCTTCTTGCAGGGTCAGCGAGTACGCGCCGCCTTTGAGCGACTGACCGAGACCAAGTTCTTCGCCAACTTTCAATGCGTCGCCCACGGCATGTCCTTTCGGGAGGGGAGATCATGAGATAAGTCGATGGCGCGTAAGTGCATTCGCACATCTGCCATCGAGGCTACTGCTATCCCGACGAACCGCGCAGAGAATACGCG
This sequence comes from Nocardia sp. NPDC003693, assembly GCF_053981095.1. Taxonomy (NCBI): domain Bacteria; kingdom Bacillati; phylum Actinomycetota; class Actinomycetes; order Mycobacteriales; family Nocardiaceae; genus Nocardia; species Nocardia sp. NPDC003693. The sequence goes on along the minus strand of NZ_JBSFNO010000020.1, from coordinate 13,202 downwards.
CCGAGTCATCGGATAATTTGGCTCACTGTCGCTGGATATTCGCCACCCCGTCACATCCGCCCCGACCGGTCGGACCGTTAGGCTGGCGCCCATGTACGGGAATTGGGGACGCCGCCTCCTCGCCTCCGCAGCCGCCGGGCTGCTCTGCCTCGGCGTCGCAGCCTGCGGGAACACCGAAAACGCCGACGACAGCCCACAGTCCGGCATCACGACCAGCGCCGGCCTGGCCACCCCGGCCGAGGCGTCACCGGGCCAGATCGGCCGGCCGTTCACCGCCGATCCGGCCATCGTGAACCCGCACCCCCTGGAGTTCGACAGCTGGACTCGACTGGACGGCAACAAGATCTCGGTGAACTTCCAGACCGGCGCGCCCGAGTGCTACGGCGTGGACGCCACCGCCACCGAAACCGACAAAACAGTCACTGTGGCTTTGCGTTCGGGCACCCGCCCCGACGCCGTCGGCAAGATGTGCACCATGATCATGGTCTTCGGCAGCCTGGAGCTCGAGCTGAAGTCCCCGGTGGGCGATCGAACGGTCCTCAGCGTCAAGTAGTTACACCGCCCGGACTCGGGAGGGCACCGAAAAACGAAGAGCCGGTTGCGGATTCGTCGGGACGAACCGCAACCGGCCTCGAATGACCCCGGACCGCTACGCCTACGCGCGGCCCGGGGCCGGAAACAACTCAGTGCGCGAAGTGCCGGGCACCCGTCAGGTACAGGGTCACGCCCGCCGCCTTGCACAGTTCGACGGTGTCGCTGTCGCGAATCGAACCACCCGGCTGCACGATTGCGCGCACGCCCGCGGCGACCAGGATCTCCGGGCCGTCGGAGAACGGGAAGAACGCGTCGGACGCGGCGACCGAGCCCGCGGCCCGCTCCCCCGCCCGGTCCACCGCCAGCTTGCAGGAGTCCACGCGGTTGACCTGCCCCATGCCCACACCGACGGCCGCGCCGTCGTTCGCCAGCAGAATCGCGTTGGACTTCACCGATCGGCAAGCGCGCCAGGCGAATTCGAGATCGGCCAGGGTCGCGGCATCGGCGGGAGCGCCGGCCGCCAGGGTCCAGTTGGCCGGATCGTCACCCTCGGCGTCGAGCACGTCGCGCTCCTGCAGCAACACGCCGCCGCTGATCGGACGCAGCTCCGGGCCCTGCCGCTGCGGCGGGGTCGCGACCAGCACGCGCACGTTCTTCTTGCGCTGCAACACTTCCACCGCACCGGGCGCGTACGCCGGGGCGACGATGACCTCGGTGAAGATCTCGGCGACCTGCTCGGCCATCTCCACGCTCACCTCGCGGTTGGCCGCGATCACGCCGCCGTACGCGCTCACCGGGTCGGTGGCGTGCGCCCGGCGGTGCGCCTCGGCGATGTCCGCGCCGACCGCGATACCGCACGGGTTGGCGTGCTTGATGACCGCCACCGCGGGCGCCTCGAAATCGAAGGCGGCGCGCCAGGCGGCATCGGCGTCGGTGTAGTTGTTGAACGACATCTCCTTGCCGTGCAACTGCGTTGCCTGCGCCAAGCCCTCCGGGCCGGCCTCGGCGCTGTACGCCGCGGCGCCCTGATGCGGGTTCTCGCCGTAGCGCAGCACGTCGTCACGGGTCCAGGTCGCGCCGATCCACTCCGGGAAGCGCTGCGGCGCTTCGGCTTCGGGATCCTCGGCGGCTGCGGACGGCGCGGCCACGCTGGTCATCCAGCTGGCGACGGCGACGTCGTAGGACGCGGTGTGCTGGAAAGCCTTGGCCGCCAGCGCGGTTCGCTCCGCGAAGGTGAAACCGCCGTCCTGCACCGCCTTCAGCACGTCGTCGTACGCGCCGGTGTCCACCACGACCGCGACCGACGGGTGATTCTTGGCGGCGGCGCGCACCATCGACGGCCCGCCGATGTCGATCTGCTCGACGCTCTCGTCGATGCTCGCGCCCGAGGCCACGGTCTGGGTGAACGGGTACAGGTTCACCACGACGAGCTGGAACGCCTCGACACCGAGCTCGGCGAGCTGGTCGACGTGCTCGCTCTTGCGGGTGTCGGCCAGGATGCCCGCGTGCACGCGCGGGTGCAGGGTCTTGACCCGGCCGTCCAGGGTCTCCGGAAAACCGGTCAGGTCCTCCACCTTGGTGACCGGGATACCGGCCTCGGCGATCTTGCCCGCGGTCGAACCGGTCGAGACCAGCTCCACGCCGGACTGATGCAGGCCGGTGGCCAGCTCGATCAGGCCGGTCTTGTCGTAGACGCTCACGAGAGCCCGCTTGATGGGCTTGCGCTCACTCACCGGAGAACCTCATCTGGGATAACTGCCTTTCGTCCATCGGAGACAATGCCTCGGTTCGCGACGGCGGCGACGACCTCCGCCAGCAGCCGCCGCTCCACGATCTTGATGCGTTCGTGCAGGGAACCCTCGTCGTCCGAGGGCAGCACCGGAACCGGCTCCTGCGCGAGAATCGGGCCGGTGTCGACACCGGCGTCGACCAGGTGCACGGTGGAACCGGTGACCCGGACCCCGTAGGCCAGCGCGTCCCGCACCCCGTGCGCGCCCGGGAACGCCGGCAGCAGCGCGGGGTGGGTGTTGATGACCCGGCCGCCGAAGCGCGCCAGGAACGCCGGGCCCAGGATCCGCATGAATCCGGCGGAGACCACCAGATCCGGCTGGAAGGCGTCCACGATCTCGGTCAGCGCCTGATCCCACTGCGCGCGATTCTCGAAATCGCCCGGCTCCACCATGAACGAGGAGACGTCGAACTCCTCGGCGTGCGCGGCGGCCGCGCATTCGCGATCCACGCCGACGGCGACGATCCGGGCCGGATACCCCGGCTCCCTGGTCGCTTCGAGCAGCGAACGCAATAGCGAGCCGGTGCCGGAGGCGAGCACGACGACGGTCGCGGGCGCGGACGGCGGTAGCAGCTGGGCGGGCGTGGAACTCAGCGCACTACTCCCTGTGTCGGGGGTGGAAATGGAGACGGCGGGGGCGTGACCGCCACCCCAGAGCCTAACGACCGCCCACCTACGACTTGTCCGGCAGGTCTCCCTCTACCACTTCCGCGTCGACGATGTCGGCGTTCTCCTCGGATTCGGCCGGCGATTCGACGTCGAGCGCGAGCGGTTCGTCGACGAGTTCGCCGTCGATCTCGTCGGTGTCGCGCGGGGTCTCGTAGTCGTCGTAGTACTCGTCGTCCGCGTACTCGTCGTCGTAGCGATCGTCCTCGTACTCGGAGTCCTCGTAGTAGTCGTCCGCGTACTCGGCGTCGTCGTAGTCGTCGTCCGCGTAGTCGGTCTCCGCGTAGTCGTCGTCCGCGACCGGGTCGTACGCGGCACCGGCGGCCGCGACGCCCGCGGCGCCCGCCGCCGGGATCGCGAACCAGCGCGCGCCGAACAGACCCAGGAAGCCGCCGGCCGCGAACCAGAGCGCGACCAGTACCGCCGACACCCCGGTGCTCGGGCCGATCCAGCCGAAGGTGCCCAGTTCACCACCGGCGGGCAGGGCGATCAGGGTGAACAGCGCCGCCACCACGCCCGCCGCGGTGAGCGTGGCCCAGGGCGCGCCGGGCCGATCATCGCTGCTGCGAGCACAATCCAGGCCGCACAGCACGGCCACCGCCGCCGGGGCGAGCAACAACGCGAACCACCAGCCCGCCGCCGGACCCGAAGGCACCGCCGCGGCCAGCGGCACCGCCGGCACCGGCGCGCCCTCCACGCCGAACAGGCTCAGCGAACCCGGGCCGACGCGCAGCTCACCGCCGACCAGCACGCTCACCGTGTCGATGACCGCGTTGGGCAGATACGCCAGCGACAGCAGGCTCAAACCCAGTACGCCGACGAAGTTTCCGGCCGTCGCGTAGGTGTCGCCGATCGACGCGAAGTGCACCAGGAACGAAACCAGCACGGCCACACCGGCCACCGCCGCCAGCCGCCAGGCCGCGCGGAATCCCGCGCGGACGCCCGGAACCACCCAGTCCGGCACCGGAATCGGCGCGAGCTCCGCGAAGTCGCGCCAGTGCCGGGCGCCGACCCCGAACAGCACGGCCAGCAGGTGCAGGCCGATCACCCAGCCGAACGCGGACAGCGTGTTCGGCGGTTGCAGCGGCACCACGGCCGCCGCGTCATCGGCCACCGCCAGGCAGATCGCGGTGATCAGCAGCGGCCCGCCGACCGCGGCGCCCGCGATCCAGGCCAGATCGACCGGGGTGCAATGGTTCCCGTCGCGATCCTCCGAATCGGCGTACTGCGCGGCGGCTGCGGCACAGTCGCGCGCGGCCAGCCACAGCAGGAATCCGGTCGGCAGCAGCGGCCACAGCCCGATCGCGGTCTTGCCGATCGTCAGCGGAACCTGATGCACCGCAAGCCAGCTCGCCGCGATGGCGCCCGAGGCCCCCGAATAGCCGCTCCCCGCGGCCGCCAGCGTCCCGAACACCAGCCCGAAAACGATCAGCAGCGTCACGCTCGAAGCCCGCGTGGCGACGATCAACAGCACCCTGGCCCGTTCGGGGGTCAGCGAGCCGAACCCGCCCCCGAAACCCCCACCCGGCCGGACCGAACCACGCGGCACAGCCCGCACATCCTCATCGGTCACCCGAGCCAGGGTAGTTCTCGGAGCACTCATGGAAAACCAGCGTGGCAGCTTCGGACACGCTGAAGACTCAGGCGCGCCGAGTGGTTCCGTCGGTCCATCGGCCGAAACGGCAACGGCCCCCGGGTTTCCCCGGGGGCCGTTGGCCGTTCGAACTGCTACCGACCTACTTGTCGTCCTGGCCCGGACGGAACGCGCGCGTGGCGTCGGCGGCCGGATCGGCGTTCTGCTCGCCGCCGAACGGCTGCGCCGGACGCGGATTCGCGCCACCGAAGTGCTGGGTGGCGTCGGCGCTGCCCGCGGGCTGGCCGAACTGCTGGCCCGGCTGGCCGTAGCTCTGCTGACCCGGCTGCTGGCCGTACGACGGCTGCTGGCCGTAGGTCGGCTGGGAGCCGGTGCCGTATCCGGCGGGCTGCTGGGAGTACCCCGGCTGCTGGTACTGCGGGCCGGTGCCGTAGCCCGGCTGCTGACCCTGCTGCTGCGCGGGCTGGCCGAACTGCTGGCCGGGCTGGCCGTAGCTCTGCTGGCCCGGCTGCTGACCCTGCTGGCCGTAGCCCTGCTGGCCGTAGCCGCCCTGGCCGAAGCCGGGCTGCCCGCCGAAGCCCTGCGGCGCAGCCGGTTTCGGAGCCGGGGGCTTGACCACGCCCAGCTCGAACAGCAGCGCGAGCACGGCGACGACCGCCTGCACCAGGGACAGGAACAGCAGTGCCCAGGCGGCGCCGGCCGGATCCAGGAAGCTCGACAGCGTGAACACCTGGAACAGCAGCGTGATGAAACCCGCCACCGACGCCGCGGCGACGATGCCGGTCTGCTTGGTCTGCTTGGGCAGCAACGAGAAACCGGCGATCAGCGCGGCCAGCAGCAGCAGCGCCACCGGCGCCGAGCCGCCCGCGCTGAGCAGACCGCCGCCGAAGGCGTCGTTCTCACTGGAATCGGCGAGGGCGGACTTGTCCACCTTCGCGAAATCCAGCAGGCCGAGCAGGAAGTTGATGGCGCCGAGGGCGACAACGCCCACGGTCAGAAAGAAAGGCAGGCCCTTGGCCGAAGCCGCCGTCGTACTCGACCCTGCTGCGGGACCGCCCGTGGGCTGCGAGCCGTAGCCTGGTGCGTTGGAAGGCGTCGGCGCGGGCCCGTTGTATCCCGAGCCCCCGGTCGGGTATGACATGTCGTCGCTCCTATCGAGTCGTTCACGAACTCCTACCGACGCTACTGCACTCGACGTCGGGGGTCATCACGTAGTGCCGCGCGGCCCGCCGCGAATATCCCGATTCGGCATACCGATTCGGCGACGCCGCGAGCGCGCGCGAACGGCGAAGGCCGCCTTCCCCCGCGGGGAAGGCGGCCTTCGTGCGATCCGGGGATCAGGCGGTGATGGACGCCTTCTCCAGGATTTCGCGCGCCAGGGCGGCGGTCTCGGACGGCGTCTTGCCGACCTTCACACCGGCGGCCTCGAGGGCCTCCTTCTTGCCCTGCGCGGTGCCCGCGCCGTCGGAGACGATGGCGCCGGCGTGGCCCATGGTCTTGCCCTCGGGGGCGGTGAAGCCCGCGACGTAGCCGACGACCGGCTTGGTGACGTTGGCCTGGATGTAGGCCGCCGCGCGCTCCTCGGCGTCGCCGCCGATCTCGCCGATCATGACGATGAGCTTGGTCTCGGGATCCTTCTCGAACGCCTCGATGGCGTCGATGTGGGTGGTGCCGATGACCGGGTCGCCGCCGATGCCGATGGCGGTGGAGAAACCGAAGTCCCGCAGCTCGTACATCATCTGGTAGGTCAGGGTGCCGGACTTGGAGACCAGGCCGATCGGGCCCTTGCCCGCGATGGTGGCCGGGGTGATGCCGACCAGCGCCTCACCCGGGGTGATGATGCCGGGGCAGTTCGGGCCGATGATCCGGGTCTTCTGACCCTTCTCGACGTTGTAGGCCCACGCGTAGGCGGAGTCCTGCACCGGGATGCCCTCGGTGATGACCACGAGCAGCGGGATCTCCGCGTCGATGGCCTCGATGATGGCGTCCTTGGAGAAGGCCGGCGGCACGAACGCGATCGAGGTGTCGGCCCCGGTCTTCTCGATGGCCTCGGCGACGGTCGCGAACACCGGCAGCTCGACGGTGTTGCCGTCGGCGTCGACGTGCGACACGGTGGTGCCGGCCTTACGGGCGTTGACGCCACCGACGACGTTGGTGCCCGCCTTCAGCATCAGCGCGGTGTGCTTGGTGCCCTCGCCGCCGGTGATGCCCTGGACGATGACCTTGTTGTCCTTGTTCAGGAAGATAGACATGTTGGTTCGTGTCCTTACTTGGCCGCAGCCAGCTCGGCGGCCTTGTCGGCGCCTTCGTCCATGGTCTGGGCGAGGGTGACCAGGGGGTGGTTGAAGTCGGCGAGGATCTTGCGGCCCTCTTCGACCTTGTTGCCGTCGAGACGGACGACCAGCGGCTTGTTGGCCTCGACGCCCAGGGTCTCCAGCGCGCCCACGATGCCGTTCGCGACCGCGTCACAGGCGGTGATGCCGCCGAAGACGTTCACGAACACGGACTTGACCTGGGCGTCGCCCAGGATGACGTCGAGACCGGCGGCCATGACGGCGGCCGAGGCGCCGCCACCGATGTCGAGGAAGTTGGCGGGCTTCACGCCGTTGTGGTTCTCACCGGCGTAGGCGACGACGTCCAGGGTCGACATGACCAGACCGGCGCCGTTGCCGATGATGCCGACCTCACCGTCGAGCTTGACGTAGTTGAGGTCGTTCTCCTTGGCCTTGAGCTCGAGCGGGTCGGTGGCCTCGATGTCGGCGAAGGCCGCGTGGTCCGCGTGGCGGAACTCGGCGTTCGCGTCGAGGGTGACCTTGCCGTCCAGGGCCAGGATCTCGTTGTCGGGGGTGCGCACCAGCGGGTTGACCTCGACCAGGGTGGCGTCTTCACCGATGAAGACCTCCCACAGCTTCTGGATGGTCACGGCCGCGGCGTCGAGCACGTCGGCGGGCAGGTGGCCCTGCTCGGCGATCGAGCGCGCGAAGGCGAGGTCGACGCCCTTGACGGCGTCGACGGGCACCTTGGCCAAGCGCTCGGGGGTGTTCGCGGCGACCTCTTCGATCTCCATGCCGCCCTCGACCGAGCACATGGCCAGGTAGCTGCGGTTGGAACGATCGAGCAGGAAGGAGATGTAGTACTCCTCCGCGATGTCCTTGGCCTCGGCGACCAGGACCTTCTTGGTGACGTGACCCTTGATGTCCAGGCCCAGGATGTTGGTCGCGTGGGTGAACGCGTCGTCGGCGGTGGCGGCGTACTTCACGCCACCGGCCTTGCCGCGGCCGCCGACCTTGACCTGGGACTTGATCATGACCGGCTTGCCGATTTCTTCGGCGATCGCACGCGCTTCCTCGGCCGTGTCCGCGACGCGGCCCTCCGACGAAGGCACTCCGTGCTTCACGAAGAGTTCCTTCGCCTGATATTCGAAGAGATCCATGTACTCACCGTCTCGTCTGCGTTGTGGTGACAACGTCTGTGTTGGCGTCCCGCGGTCGGCCCTTGCGACTGCTTGCAGATCGCTCGAGGCCAGTGGGTCGGGTCGGACTCTAATCAGTCGAACGGAGCCGAAATCAGCCGCATACAGCCTAAGTGGCGCAGGTCACGGTGCTGTCTCCGCTCCCGTAAAACCGCACGAAATTGCTACTCGCCGGTAGCTTGTTGACGGTCCGCCAGGTAGGGCCCGCGAATCCCGGAGACCGGTATCGGCTACTACAAAATGTAGTGGCCGCGGCTCACTGGGTTACCCCGGGCACAGTGAGGAAATTCCGCCACCTAGAGTGATGAATGTCACACCGGTGCGTCGAACCATGTCCATCGCTTGCTGACCCGCAATCGTTTCGTTACCGTCGATGCGGTCGATGTCACAACCCGGTCACGACAGGAGGACGGCAGGCTTGACGCAGCACAGCGCTCCGCAGGTAGAGCTCCGCTCCGCAGGCACTCCGTCAGCATCGCGGCACATCCCGGACCAGCGCCGATGAGCGCGGATTCCTTCACCACGCGCCATCGGGCCAAACACGGCCATCGATACCGCGAGGACGCCGACAACGCTTACGAGGCGCCACAGCCCACCCCCACGCAGGTCTCGCACGGCGATTGGGGGTCCCGGGAGTCCTGGGCCGCCCCCGCCGGAGACTGGAATTCCGGTGCGAACGCCTGGAACTCCGGCGCCGACTCCTGGAACGCCGCCGAGAGTTGGGGCGAGCCCGCCGATCGGCAGCCGCAGCCCACCTGGCAGGCCGCCCAATCGGAGTGGAACGCCCAGCCCCGCTGGGAGAACGCCGCCGCCTGGGACGAACAGTCCGCCTGGAACTCCGGCGCCGCCGACCAATCCGCCTGGGACGAACCGCATTCCGACTGGCAGGGGGCGCCCGCCGACACCTGGAACGCGCCCGACGCGGGCGAATGGGTCCCGCAGCGGCAGTCCGCCTGGGACGACGCCGACCCGGCCCCCTCCGGTGAACACCGCCCGGTCTACAGCTTCCGCACCGCCTCCGGCGCCCGGCTCGAATTCTCCGGCGACGGCGCGCGCGTCGATCAGCAAAAGCCCGAAGACGATTCCGCCGCCGCCCGGCCCACCCGCTCCGGCGGCCGCCGCCGCGCAGCCGGCGCGCATCGACTGCCCGCACCGCCCGCCGCGCTCAAGGGCCGCGCCGCCGTGGTGGCCGTGGCCGCCGGCGCGGTCGTGGCGGCCGGTCAGGCCGGGATGGACTCGGTGTCCTCCCCCGCCGTGGAAACCGTGGATTACCAAGCGGCCGCGCAGGTTCGGGAGATCTCCTCGAACGAGACCCTGGACGGCGGTCTGGTCGAGGCGGCCAGCGGTTCCCCGCAGGTGCTCGCCTCGGGCGCCCCGGCCGGACTCGATCAGTTCAACGACATCCTCGCCAAGGGCGCGCAGTACGCCGCGGATCTGGCCGAGGCCGAGGCCGCGAAACTGCGCCCGATCTTCGCGAAGTTCTTCGCCGCGGGTAACTACACCTCCGGTTTCGGTCAGCGCTGGGGTGTGCAGCACACCGGCGTCGATATCGCCGCGCCGATCGGCACGCCGCTCTACGCGGTGGCGGACGGCACGGTCATCGAGGCCGGTCCCGCGTCGGGTTTCGGCATGTGGGTTCGCCTGCTGCACGACGACGGCACCGTGACCATCTACGGCCACATCGATACCGCCACCGTCTCCCAGGGCCAGCGCGTCATGGCGGGCGATCAGATCGCCACGATCGGCAACCGCGGCTTCTCCACCGGCCCGCACTGCCACTTCGAGGTCTGGCTCAACGGCTCCGACAAGATCGACCCCCTGCCGTGGCTCGCGTCCCGCGGCATCTCCCTGGGTGTCCAAAGAGACTGAGGGACAGAAACAACCGAATCGCCCACCCGATCCGATCGGGTGGGCGATTCGCGTTTTCAGAGCTTGGTGAGGGTGCGGCTGTACTGGGGGATCAGGCGGACCTTGCCGGAGGTGCCGAAGTCGATCGTCACGGTCGCCAGGGAGCCGAAGCCCTCGGCGGCGACGACCTTGCCCATGCCGTACTTGTCGTCGCTGACGCGGTCGCCGACGGCCAGGACCAGGCCGGTGTTGTTGCGCTTGCCCGCGGGGGTGCTCGACGGCGCGGGGCGGCGGTCGCCGCGGATGCCGGGGCGGGGCTCGTTCCAGCTCTCGCGGCTGGTCCAGTCGCGGTCGAAACCCGAGCTCTCCTCGCGGCGGCGCAGGCCGCGCTGGGACTGGGAGGGGGTGGGTTCGAGGCGCTGCCAGTCCAGCAGATGCTGCGGAATCTCGTCCAGGAAGCGGGATTGCGGGTTCGAGACGGGCTGGCCCCAACCCGAGCGGATGACCGCGCGGGACAGGTACAGCCGCTGGCGGGCGCGGGTGATGCCGACGTACGCCAGTCGCCGCTCCTCGGCGAGTTCGGTCGGATCGCCCAGCGCGCGCATGTGCGGGAACTGGCCGTCCTCCCAGCCGGTGACGAAGACGACCGGGAACTCGAGCCCCTTGGCGGTGTGCAGGGTCATCATCGTGACCACGCCGGTGCCCTCGTCCGGGATCTGATCGCTGTCGGCGACCAGCGAGACCCGTTCCAGGAACGCGGCCAGTGAACCCGGTTCCGGCTCGCCCTCGGCGGGTTCGAGAATGATGCCCTCGGCGATGGACGCCTCGACGTTGTTGCGCGCCTCGGAGCTGAATTCGCGCGCGACGCTGACCAACTCGTTCAGGTTGTCCAGTCGCGCGCCGTCCTGCGGGTCGTCGGACGCCTCGAGTTCGGCGCGGTACCCCGTGCGGTCGAGCACGGCCTGCACCACGTTGCCGACATCGGGGAAGTCGAGGTTCTCCTGCACGCCCGCGGCGCGGATCTCGTCCAGCAGGTCCAGGAAGCCCGCGATGGCGCGCTGGGCGCGGGTGTTGAGCAGGGCCACCTTGTTGTCGGCGGCGTCGCGCAGGGCCTGGGCGAAACCGATGTTGCGCTGCTCGGCGTGCACGGCCACGCAGGCTTCGGCGCGATCGCCGATGCCGCGGCGGGGCGTGTTGAGCACCCGGCGCAGGCTCACCGCGTCGTCCGGGTTCTCCAGCACGCGCAGGTAGGCCACGATGTCGCGGACCTCCTTGCGCTCGTAGAACCGCACGCCGCCGACCACCTTGTAGGGCAGTCCCATGCGGATGAAGATCTCTTCCAGCGCGCGGGAGTTGTTGTTGGTGCGGTAGAAGACCGCGACGTCGTTGTAGTTGGCGTCACCCGAGTCGACCAGCCGGTCGATCTCGCGCGCCACGAACGAGGCCTCGTCGTGTTCGTTGTCCGCGACGTATCCGACGATCAGATCGCCGTCGCCCTGATCGGTCCACAGCTTCTTCTCGCGGCGGTTCTCGTTGCGCGCGATGACGGCGTTGGCCGCGGTCAGGATGTGCTGGGTGGAGCGGTAGTTCTGTTCCAGCAGAATGGTTTCCGCATCGGGGAAATCGCGCTCGAACTCCTCGATGTTGCGGATGGTCGCGCCGCGGAAGGCGTAGATGGACTGATCCGCGTCGCCGACCACGACCAGCTCGCTGGGCGGCACGCGGTCCTCGGAGTCCTTCGGCAGGTGGTACCCGACCAGTTCGCGCACCAGCACGTACTGCGCGTGGTTCGTGTCCTGGTACTCGTCGACCATGATGTGCCGGAAGCGCCGCCGGTAGTACTCGGCCACCTGCGGGTGCCGCTGCAGCAGCGAGACCGTTTCGCCGATGAGGTCGTCGAAGTCCAGGGCGTTGGCCGCGCGCAGCCGGCGCTGGTACTCGCCGTAGACGCGGGCGACGAGCTTGGGCAGCTCGGTGTCGTCGGCCGCGGCGTCGGCCTCGGCCTTGTCCGGGTCGATGAGCTCGTTCTTGAGGTTGGAGATCGCGGTGGCGAGCAGGCGCGGGGTGTACTTCTTGGCGTCGATCTCGAAGTCCCGGCTGACCATCGCGAGCAGCCGCCGCGAGTCGTCGGCGTCGTAGATCGAGAAGTTGGAGTTGAGCCCGCCGACCAGCCCGGCCTGGGTGCGCAGGATGCGGACGCAGCTGGAGTGGAAGGTGGACACCCACATCCCGGCCGCGCGCGGGCCGACGAGCCCGGTGACGCGTTCGCGCATCTCGGCGGCGGCCTTGTTGGTGAAGGTGATCGCCAGGATTTCGCCGGGTCGCGCGCCGTCGGCGAGAAGATAGGCGATGCGGCGGGTCAGAACGGCCGTTTTTCCGGATCCGGCGCCCGCCACGATCAGCAACGGGGAGCCGGTGTGGGTCACCGCGGCGCGCTGTTGTGGGTTCAGCCCTTCGAGCAACTGCTCGGTCTTCTGCTCGTCCTGTGCCACCGTCGTCTTCATCGCCCATCCACGCTACCGGCGGGCACCGACAGGTGAACAGTCCGGCGTCCGAGGTGTCCGATAAGTGCCGGTCCGCAGTCTTCGCACGGTGCGGTGGGCGGTCCCACAAACCCCACAAACACTCAGGAGATTCACAAATGAACCTGTTTTGGTTTGTACCTGGCACATGGCAGACTGACCCATGACCGGCGCCCAGGTGACAGCCCGCGACTGAGCCCGCCGCCGGGGGGACAATAGAGGCCCATAAGTCTGATTTTTTGGTTGTAGGACCGATCGGTAACGGGTCGGGGCCGCCCACCGATCGACGTTCTGGACCACGAGGAGTGAAGTATGAGCATCTCGACGACGGGACAATCCGAGCCTGCTACCGGGGCGGAGGCCGCCCTGCCCGCTGAGGCGTTGCCCGAGGACCTCGAGGCGACCGGGACCCTGCCCTCCGAGGCGGAGATCGACAAGCTGCGCAAGGAAATCGACAGACTCGACGCCGAGATCCTGGCCGCCATCAAACGCCGCACCGAAGTGTCGCGGATCATCGGCCGCACCCGCATGGCCAACGGCGGGCCCAAGCTCGTGCACTCGCGCGAGATGAAGGTGCTCGAGCGCTTCAGCGAGCTCGGCCAGGAAGGCCACACGCTGGCGATGCTCCTGCTCCGCCTCGGCCGAGGCCGCCTCGGCCACTGAGTTCTCTGCCTCCGCTCCGCTACGGCGGGTTCGCGGCCCCTTTGGCCCGGTTCTTCCCTCCCTCCGCTCCTCCGCTTCGCTCCCCCGCTCCACTCAGTCCAGAACCGGGCGGGC
>NZ_JBSFNO010000019.1:0-151416 GCF_053981095.1 Nocardia sp. NPDC003693 | reverse complement strand
ATCAACTGCTGCGCCTCGGGCGTGAGCGCCAGCACCGGATTGCTGTTGAACAGCGTCGGATCCGGATACAGCATGCGCGTGCCCGCCAGCAGCGCGTCGGTGGCGGCGGGATTGTCGCGGTAGGCGGCCAGCTGCTGCAGCACCTGGCTCTCGTACCCGGCGTACAGCATGGCCGCGCCCTGGATCAGCCACTCCCGGAAGCCGCCGGTCGAGGTGTCCGATTGCAGACCCTGCGCGTCGTAGAGGCCGCGCACCGTGGGCAGTCCGGCCTTGGCCTCCGCGACCGTGGGCGGCTGGAACACGTCCCCCGAGGCGATGACCGTCAATTCCAGCTGCAGGAGACTGAATCCGGAGTTGGAGGTCGCGGGATCGGTGCTGGTGATCCGGATCGGCCCGGCAAGGTTCTGCGCGGCCAGTGCCTCCCATTTCCGCTTGGGAAGCACGTATTCCAGCAGCAGCCGCTTGAGATCGACTATGTGGTAGGTGTTCTCGCGCTGGGCGACGATGCCGGCCTGCATCAGCGCGTCGGTGGCTGCCGGTCCGGCGTAGATGACCTCGGGCGTCTCCAGCACCGATTCGGCCCGATACCCGGGAAAATCGTCGGTGTCGTGCGTCGCCTCGAACACGCTGCGCGCGCTGGCCGAGGACGGCCACAGACACCCCACGCCCTGACTCGTCAACTGCGCGGTGGGCAACTGGACCAGATCGTACGACCCGCGCTGATCGAACTTCACCTCCAGCCGGTAGTCGTCGCGCAGGATCGCCCGCACGTCGGCATCGGCCATGAGCGCGGACTTCTCCGAACCGCCCAGGCAGGTGAGGGTGGTGACCGCGGCGGGGGTCGCCTGCGAGCCGCGGATGACCACGACGCCGACGACGATCACCACGACGGCGAACACGGCGGCCAGCAGGACGGGTAGCCGGGACTTGTTCATCGGTCCTCGCTCGGGGGAAGCACTGGGGGATAACTCAATTCCAGTCGGGCCAGATCGGTGAAGAAGGACTCCAGATCCGGATCCCCGATCTGTTCGGCGGTATGGGCGGCGAAGTGTTCGAACCCGCGCAGCACCTCGCGACTGCGCGCGAGCAACCGGTCGGCGTCGCGGAAACGCGCCGGATGCTCCTGCACCTCGAGATACCGGTCGAGCACCGATTCGACGGTCGTCAACCCGGTGCGCAGGGCCTCGCGGAGCGCCGGAAGACGCGATGGATCAACACTTTCGGTGCGCTCGACGAGCGCGGGAATGATCTCGCAGGCCCGCAGCAACGCGGCCCGGGTCTCCGGATCGGCGACCCGGCCGGCCCGTGCCGCGACCCGCCGGGCGCCCTCGCGTACCGCGCGGGTCAGCGCGCCCTGCCGGGCGCGTTCGGACAGCGCCTGCCCGGCGAGCGCGGTGAGGACCGCCGCCCCCGCCGCGACGCAGGCCGCGCCCACCGCGGAGCCCAGTACCGCGTACAGCCCGAGAAAGGACAGGACCAGGACGGCCAGGGTGGTGATCAGGACGGAATTGCTCGGCAACCGCGCTCCTACCGGTAACCCACGGCCTGGCGCAGGGCCGCGACCATATTGTCGGAACTGAAATAGGAGCCGCCCGTGCGCGCCGCGATCTCGTTGAGCGCCTTGGTGTTCACGGCGCTCCCGAACCCGATGGTCACCACAGGCACCCCGCTGCGGGTGATGGCCTCGAGCCCGCCGCCCTCGGTGTCGGTGCCGTCGGTCATGAGGATGACCAGGCGTTTGCGCGCGGGATCGGGCGGGCCCTCGAACTCGGTGGCCGCGGCCGCCAGACAGCGGTAGATCCCGGTGCCGCCGTTGGGCTTTCGATCGCGCACCACGCCGCGCAGGGTCTGCAGCGCGGACGCGGAGTTGCCGGCGGTCCACGGCGCGGAGGCGGGGACGCTGTCGAAGACCAGCACCGCGGTGCGGTCCTGCGGACCGGTCTGCACCAGGTACTTCTTGGATTCCACCGGATCGAACAGCAGGTCCGCGGCCTGCTGCACCCCGTCCCAGCCGCCGTTGGAGCTCATGCTCCCGGAGGCGTCGATGCAGTAGACCAGATCGGTCGGCGCGCGATAGGAGGTCTGGTAGTTGTCCAGCGCCGCTTCGATGACCGGCGCGGCCGGATAGGTGATGGGCTGATCGGTCAGCGTGGCGCGGATGCCCTGGTCCGGGTTGAACACCGTGCGCGGCGCGTCCGGCAGCGAGAGCCCGATGCTGGTGATGGGCCGCCGCCCCAGCTCGGTCAGACGCCGCTGCGTATCGGCGGTGAGCAGGAAGTCCTGCAGCTTCTGGAAGTTGGCGAGCTTCGCGGGATTGTCCCCGTGCGGCAGGAAGCCCAGCGGCGCGTCCGAGATGGCCAGCACCCCGCGCGGGTACACCACGTGCAGCGGCTCCTGTCCCGCGGCGACCAGTGCTCTGTTGCGCTCGATCACCAGGTCTTCGTAGGTGAACAGCGTCTTGCACTGCGGCGAGGCCAGGCATTCGTCCATGAGCAACCCCGTGGACGGCGGCGTGCGCGCGAAAGCCCGTGCGAACCGGGTGATTCCGGTACGCACGGGTTCTGAGTTCAGCTGATCGGTGGTGAGCGCGACCCCGGGCCCGTTGCCCGCGAAGTGATTCAGGAACCCCAGCAGGACCGTCGCGCCGGAATTGGACTGGGTCGGATTGGTCATCCACGCCGTGGTGCGCTTGGCCTCCACCGCCGCGAGGATCTCCTCGATGCCGACATCGCGGCCCAGGAAGCCGAGCCGCTCCAGTTCGCTCTTGCGCCCCGCGAACACCAGCGGCGTGCTGAACATCGGCTGGACCCGCTGCAGCCGGTGCGCGGTGTCGCCGAGCTGCTGGAAAACGCTGCTGGCGAACCAGAATCCGTCGTAGGGCGCGTCCCCGGTCTGCAGCAGCCGGGCCTGATCGACCGAGCCCATCGCGGTCATGGTGCAGGTCAGACCCTGATCCCGGCACCACGGCTGCACGATGGAGGCGAACACCGCGTCGTGCTCGGAGCCCGCGACGATGTTCAGTACATCGGCTGAGTCGTCGTATCCGGCCGCCGGGTCCTTCCCCGGTTCCGAGCCCGTGCATCCCGCCGCCAGGACGCAGAGCGCGATCAGTGCTGTGACGAGTAGTTTCGTGCGCCGTGCGGCCACCCGTGCCACCTTCCCCTCTGTGCCGAGAGCCTAAACACGGCCAGACGTGGGGAAGGTGAACTGCCGGTGAGCGGCGGGCGAAATCAGTTGTGCGGGAGGCGAACCAGCATCTTGCCGGTGTTCGCGCCGTTCATCATGGCGGTGAACGCGTCCAGGGCCTGCTCGATGCCCTCGAACACGGTCTCCTCGGTGCGCAGCGACCCGTCGGCGAGCCAGCCCCCGGCCTTGGCGAACCACTCCGGAACCTGGTGCATGTGATCACTGACATTCATGCCGCGCAGGGTGATCCGCTTGCCGATGGCCAGCGGCAGGTGGCTGGGCCCGGGCGCGAGTTCGGTGTCGTTGTAGACCGAGATGGCCCCGCACAGCGCGATCCGGCCGTACCGGTTCATGGCCACCAGCGCCGCGTCCAGGTGATCCCCGCCGACGTTGTCGAAGTACACGTCGATCCCGCCGGGCGCGGCCGCGGCCAGCTGCCCCGGCAGATCGCCCGCGCGATAGTCGATGGCGGCGTCGAAGCCGAAGTCGCGCACCAGGCGTGCGGCCTTGTCCGGTCCGCCCGCGGAGCCGATGACCTTGGCCGCGCCGAGCTGTCTGGCGACCTGCCCGGCCACGGATCCGACCGCGCCCGCGGCCCCGGAGATGAACACCACGTCGCCCGCACGGACGGGCGCGACCTCGGTCAGCCCCGCGTAGGCGGTCAGACCGGTGGTGCCGAGCAGGCCCAGATACGCCTGTGCCGGCGCGACTTCGGTGGAGACGACCTGGACGGCGCCCGCATCGAGCAGCGCGTAGTCCCGCCAGCCCGCGAAATGCGAGACCGTGGCGCCGATCTCGATGCCGTCGGCGGCCGAGGCCACCACCGTACCCACCGCGCCGCCGGTCATGGCCTCGTCGAGAACGAAAGGCGGAATATAGGATTCGACGTCGTTCATCCGGCCGCGCATGTACGGGTCCACCGACAGCCAGTCGTTGCGCACCAGCACCTGCCCGGGCGCGGGATCCGGCAGGTCGACGGTGGCGAGTTCGAAGTCCGAGGGCTTCGGCTCACCGAACGGGCGGGCGATCAAACGCCATTCGCGGCCGGCGACGGTCATGAGTGTTCTCCTTCTGGGTGTTCCGTGAACGCGCCGTGCAGGACGGCGGAGGCGGCGCGGGGCACCAGGTCGGTGCGGCGCGCGGTGAGCAGGCCGATGGTGGTGGCCAGCAGTATGTGTGCGGTGTCGGCGGGATCGGGTACCCGCTCCGCCGTGAGCACGGCGGTGAGGATCCCGTGCAGGTCTTCGGTGAAACGGCGGCAGATGTCGCCGTTGAGGCGCGCCTGTTCGTCGAGAAGTTCGGCGGCGTGCGGTGATTCGGCGAACGGGCCGGAGGTCAGTTCCACCTTGGCGGCCAGGATCCCGCACACCCGTTCCGCCAGTGGGGCGTTCGCGTTCGCGGCCGTGTGGGCGTGCTCGAGCGCGGTGCCGTGCAGCCGCTCGGTGAGCCGCCGCACGGCGTCGTCCTTGCCGCGAACGTATTGGTAGACCGCGGACCTGGACACGCCCGTCTCGGCGGCGATGTCGTCCATGGTGGTCCGGCGCACCCCGTAGCGCAGGAGGCAGCGCTGGGTGGCGTCGAGTACGTCCGCGGTCCGGTCGGCCATCGAACTCAGAGGACCTTCAGCAACTCCGCCGCCAGCGGGGCGGAGGACGCCGGGTTCTGCCCGGTGTACAGGTTTCGGTCCACCTCGATGTGCGGGGCCCACGGCTCGCCCTCGCGATAGTCGACGCCGAGGGCGATCAGCCGGTCCTGCAGCAGCCACGGGGCCTTGTCGGCCAGTCCGGCCTGGGTCTCCTCGGCATTGGAGAAGGCGGCGACGCGGTATCCGGCGAACGGTGAGTTGCCGTCGGCGCCGGCGGTGGCCAGCAGCGCGGCGGGCGCGTGGCACACCACCCCGAGCGGTTTGCCCGAGGCGAGTGCGGCGGTGAGCAGCCGACCGGAGTCGGCGTTCACCGCGAGGTCTTCCATCGGTCCGTGCCCGCCCGGGTAGTAGACCGCGTCGTAGTCCTCGAGCCGGACGCCGGCCAGGTCGATGGGCCGGGTCAGCTCCACGGCCGCGCGCAGCGTCTCGGCGATCTTCTCGGCCCCGGCCGGGCCGCCGTTTGCGTCGGGGGCGAGACTGCCGCGATCCACGGTCGGCACAACCGCGCCGGGGGTGGCGACCACGATCTCGTGCCCGGCCGCGCGCAGCGCCTCGTAGGGCGCGGCGAACTCCTCGGCCCAGTAGCCGGTCGGGTGTTTCGTGCCGTCGTTGAGCGTCCAATGATCGACGCCGGTCATGACGAAAAGGACCCTGGCCATGAATTCTCCTCGGATGGGAACGGTCTGGCGGATGGATGACCTGACGTTTCGTACGTGATGTGTCAGGTCGTCGTGGCACCCACGCTAGGCATTCACGCATCGACTGACCAATAGACTCGCCTATATGAGACATAGGCAGACCGATGGCTCGGTGGATCTCGCGCAGCTGCGGACCTTCCTGGCGGTCTACCGGGCGGGATCCATCACCGCCGGGGCCGCGCAGGTCGGGCTGTCCCAGCCGACGGTGACCACCCAGCTGCAGGCCCTGGAACGCGGCATCGGCCGGCCGCTGTTCGAACGCCTGCCGCGCGGGGTCACCCCGACCGCGGCCGCGCACGATCTCGCCGTGCGGGTCGCCGATCCGCTCGACGCGCTCGAGGTCGTGGTGGGGGACGCGCCCGCCGAGAGCGCGGCCGAACCGCCCGTGCTGCTGGGCGGTCCGGCCGAACTGCTCGCCGCGCTGGTGCTGCCCGCGCTCGCCCCGCAGGTCGCCGCGGGTGTGCGCCTCACCGTCGTCACGGGTCTGGCCGACGACCTGCTGGCCGATCTGCGGGTGGGCACCCTCGATCTGGTGCTGTCCACGATTCGCCCGCGCGGGCGCACCCTGCTCGCCGAACCGCTCGCGGACGAGGAATTCGTTCTGGTCGCCGCCCCGGCGGTGGCGGCGGGCATCGACCCGGAGCGGTTGCGCGCCAACGACTTCACCGGTGTCCCGCTGATCAGCTACGCCGCGGATCTGCCGATCCTGCGCCGATACTGGCGGCACGTGTTCGGTACGCGGCTGGAAGCCGAAGCGGCCCTTGTCATTCCGGATCTGCGCGCGGTGCTGTCGGCGGTTGTGGCCGGCGCCGGGATCTCGGTGCTGCCGCGCTACCTGTGCTCGCGCGAGCTCGCCGCGGGGACCGTGACGCTGCTGCTGGACCCCGCGGATTCCCCGATCAACACCGTCTATCTGGCCCGCCGCGCCGGGGGACCGGTGCGCCCGCACGTCGAGCGGATCGGCGCCCGATTGCTGGAGGCGGCGGGGGTGTGGCGGGCCTGCGTGGACTGACCGGGAACCGAGCCCGCCGAATTCGGACATTCCTACCAACTGGTAGCCCGGCATTGCATTTATGCTGACCGGCTAGGCGGAAGATTCGGCTCCGCCTGTGCGGCTCGGAGATTAGAGGAACAGCGATGTCATCGGGATACCATCGGCCCGACGCGGACCAGTGGTCGCCGGACACCGACCGGTGGACGCAGGACACCGACGTGTTCGAGCCGGTCCGCGACGCCCAGCGGCCGATGCGCGATGGCTATGGCGCGGACCGCGACGCATACGGCGCGGATTCCGAGGGCTACGGCTACGGCGCGCCCGGTGACGGCTACGACCGCGATCCCGGCGATTACGGCGTGGACCGCGGCGACGCGGCCCCCGGGTCGCCGCGCGGACGACGGCAGCCGCCCCGCAAGCGTTCCACCGCCGAGCTCGCCGGGCTGGGCGCGCTGGGGGTCGTCGTCCTGGTGCTGCTGGCCGTCGGAACCTTCCTGACCACACGGCATTTCATGGGTTCGGACGACGCCGCGCCCACGGCGGCCCCGACCGAGACCGCGGCCACCACCGCTCCGCCGGTCACCACCACGAGCAAGTCCAACCCGCCGGCCGCCGGCGCCGCGCTGTCGACCGTGATCACCTGGGTGAAGGCGGGCACCGCCGTCGACGCCGCGGACTTCCACACCGCGACCACCACCGAGGGTGTCACCAGCGACCTCGGTTCGGCCATCGCGTTCGCCAGCCCCAGCGGCAAACTCCGCTGCATGACCCCGAAGCGGGCCAACCCCAATCAGCAGGGGCTGACCTGCCTCGCCGATCTCGACAACCCGCCCGAGCGCCCGGCCAAGGCCCAGGGCAACTGGGTGGGGAACTGGATCGACTATCCGGGCGCGACCCTCGGGGTCGGGCGCATGCAGGGTGATCCGGGCCAGTTCCTGCTCGGTGACGGACCCACCCTGGCCTATGGCAGCCGCATCACCTTCGACGGGTACGACTGCCGCATGGACGAGGCGGGCCTGTTCTGCGTCAACGAAACGGCCGAGACAGCCGTGCGATTGAGCTCGTCGGGCCCGGTCGGCTACGGCTGCCTGTCCGAGTACACCTCGAAGGAGTACGGCCTCTGGTACTCCTGCGAGGCGCCGCTGCCCACGACCACCAGCGCGACCAAATCCACCACCCCGCAGCCGACCACCACCCGTCCCGGTCAGCGTCCCGGCTCCGCGGTGGCGGGCCAGCGGTGCAGCCAGTACGGGCAGCGGTCGACCGGCGCGGACGGCTCCGGCCTGATGTGCGACACCGCACCGGACGGCCTGCGCTGGTTCGTGGAGTAGCCGCTACTTGCCGATCAGCCCGAATTCGGTGAGCAGTTCCCCGATCTCGGTGCCGTCCAGCCGTTTCAGCAGCCGCTTGCGCAGAATCTGCGGGCCCGGCAGATCGATGGCCTCGCCGTCGCGCAACCGGCTGGTGGCCGCCAGCAGCGAACGGATGTCGTAGGTGGAGCCGAAGACCTCCGGTACGCCGCGTTCGATGTCGAGCAGCTGATACGCGGCCTCCATCCCGGTGCGCACCGAGTACTCGGTGGTGAAGATGCAGTCGCGGGTGGTCTCGGCGAACTGGCCGATGAAGGCGAAGTTCACCGCGCCCTCGGGCACCACCTGCGGCCGGTCGCCAGCGGTGCGCGGCATGAAGAACGCCGTCACGTACGGCATCATGACCGGCACGCACTTGGCGGCGTTCGCGGCGAGTTCGGGAATGTCCTCGACCGGAACACCCAGGTGGTACAGCCATTCCCGGGTGATCTCCTCGCCCGTGCACTCCTGCATCGACTTCTTCACGTAGTCGCCCGGGGTGTCCACGAACAGCGCGTACACCCACACCACGATCTGATCGGCGGGCTGCTGCTTGAAGTGCGGCTGGCGGTTCACCGTCCAGCTCATCAACCAGCTCGAATCCTTCACCGTCACGATGCCGCCGGTGACGACCTTGCCGCTGAAGGGATCTCGCTTGCAGATCTTCTGAATGTATTCGGGGATACGCTGATCCAGCGTTGTCACCGTCGCCGATTCCCACTTGGTCTTGGCGATGTCACCGGCGAAGACCTCGGGCCGCCCGAACGCCGGATCCTTGGCGGCGATGGTGCGCCACAGATCCCAGGCCGGGGCCGGGCCTTCGTTCAGCTTCGCCGGGGTGTGCTGATCGCCCTCGTCGGAGTTCTCGGTGAGCGAGCCGATCGTCATGAACAGCAGGTCGTCCGCGCCCAGGTCCACCCCGCCCGGCACGCCCTCGGACTCCCAGTGAATCCGCTTGGCCTGCTTGCGCGTTGCCGTGATCTCGAAGTCCACGTCGGTCACCGTGGTGTCGAACCGGAACGTCACGCCCTGATCGAGCAGCCAGCGGTACAGCGGCAGCACCAGCGATTCGTACTGGTTGTACTTGGTGAACTTGAGCGCGGAGAAGTCCGGCAGCCCGCCGATGTGGTGGATGAAGCGGTGCAGGTACAGCTTCATCTCCAGCGCGCTGTGCCACTCTTCGAAGGCGAACATCGTGCGCCAGTACATCCAGAAGTTGCTCTCGAAGAAGTCCTTCGAGAACACCTCGTCGATCCGCTTGTTCTCCATCTCCTCGCGGGTGGCCAGGAAGACCTTGATGATGTCCTTCTGCGCCTTCTCGTTCAGGGTGAACAGGCCGTCGGTGTGCGCGTCCTGCCCGCGGTTCAGGGTGGCGCGCTGCAGCGAGAAGTTCGGGTCGTCCTTGTTGAGCCAATAGAATTCGTCCAGCACGCTGGCGTCGTCGACCTCCAGGGACGGGATCGAGCGGAACAGATCCCACAGACACTCGAAGTGGTTCTCCATCTCGCGCCCGCCGCGAATCACGAAGCCCTTCTTCGGTTCCTTGATGCCGTCGAGCGCACCGCCGGGGAGCTTCAGCTCCTCGAGGATCGTGATCCTGTCCCCGGGCAACCGCCCGTCGCGAATCAGGAAGGCCGCGCCCGAGAGCGAGGCCAGCCCGGAACCCACGAACCATGCCGACTTGTCCTCGACCCCCGCGGGTTTGCGGGGCCGTGCGAACGCTTCGTAGTTGCCATTGCTGTAATACATCCGGCTCCTTCTCGAATCGGTTCGAACATGGTGTGCGGGAAGAGATTCACGCGACCCCGGCGTGCTAGGCGGGATACTTGTAGAAGCCCTCCCCGCTGGCGATGCCGAGCTTGCCCTTGTCGATGTAGTTGCTCTTCAACCACGCGGCGAGCTGCTTGCCGTTCGGGTCGTCGCTGTTGACCAGGATGTTGTAGGGGGTGGTGAGACCGATGACGTCGAGAATCCGGAACGGGCCCATGGGCGCGCCGGTCGCGATCGTCCACGTCTTGTCCACCGCCTCGGGATCGGCGTAACCGCCAGCGCTCAGCGCCATGGCCGAGTTGAGCAGCGGCACCAGCAGCGAGTTGAGGACGTAACCCGCCTTCTCCTTGTGTATTTCGATGGGCACCATGCCGATCGCGGACGCGAAGTCGACGACCGCCTGGTACACCTTCGGATCGGTGGCGGGGGTACCCATGACCTCGGCGGTGTTGAACTTCCACACCTGATTGGCGAAGTGCAGGGCCAGGAATCGATCCGGGCGGCCGGTGAACTCGACCATGTCGCTGGGCAGCAGCGTGGAGGAGTTGGTCGCGAAAATCGTTTTCTCCGGCGCGGATTCGGCGAGTTTGCGATACGTGTCCTGCTTGATGGACAGCACCTCGGGCACCGCCTCGATCACCAGGTCCGCGTCCCGGACCGCCTGTGCCAGATCCGAACTCAGCGTGATTCCGGCGGCTGTGCGCTCGGCCTTGCCGTCGCCGGCCCCGGCGACGTCGGTCGTGTAGGTCGCGGCGAGCTTGTCGAAACGCTCCTGTGCGGCCTTCAGCGCGTCATCGCTGATGTCGTACGCGGTGACCTCGAAACCGCTGAACGCGGTCTGGAAGGCGATCTGCGAACCCAGGACGCCGGTTCCCAGCACGGTGACCTTGCGAATATCGATGCTCATGCTCTCTCCTGTTCGGTGGTGAGTGCGGCGAAGAATCCGGTGACCAGCAGTGCGATCTGCGCACGCAGGTCCCGTAGGGGGTCGTGATCCGGATGGACGCCGGTGGCCGGCCGGGCCAGTGCCAGGTGCAGCACCGCGAAGATGCCGCGCC
The DNA here is from genome assembly GCF_053981095.1 of Nocardia sp. NPDC003693. Taxonomy (NCBI): domain Bacteria; kingdom Bacillati; phylum Actinomycetota; class Actinomycetes; order Mycobacteriales; family Nocardiaceae; genus Nocardia; species Nocardia sp. NPDC003693. The sequence continues at coordinate 140,716 of NZ_JBSFNO010000019.1, read as the reverse complement.
CGGTGAGCCGGGCCTGTTCGTCCACTCGCGGGCCGTCCAGGCCGCGGGCCCGCGCGTCGGCGGTGAGCCGCTGCGCGAACAGGGTCTCCGCGCGGGCCACCAGTTCCAGGCCCTGCTGCCGATACTTCTCGGCGGGCGACCCGAACAGCAGCTCACGCTGGTAGATCACGGTGTTCTCGGCGCCGCGCCGGGCGGCCTCGGTGATCGGGCGGACCATGGCCAGCAGGGCACGCACGGGATCGGTCTCGGCCCGCGCGGCCCGCTCGCCGCTGTCGAGCGCGGTGCGGAAATCCCGGTTGAACACCATCAGGAACAGCTCGCCCTTGGTGGCGGCGTACCGGAACAGCGTGCCCGCCGCGATATCGGCGCGATCGGAGATCTGCTGGGTGGTGACACTCGCGAACCCCTTCTCGGCAAACAGCGCGGCGGCGGCCTCGAAGATGCGGTCCTGCTTGTCGAGCATGCCGCGCGTACGCCGGTTGACCGGTGCCGACGGAGTGTTTCCGGCCATCCGGCACCTCCGCTTCCCTAACCCGTAATGAGTGGACTCATCAGAGAGCGTACGCCTGGCTAACGAGTTCGCAACCCGCGCCGGGTCAGAAGCGCAGTACCGCGATGGCCGCGCGCGCGGCGGTGCTCGCGGGGAACAGGCTCTCGATCTGCTCGGGTTCGAGCATGTAGACCGCGCCCTTGTGCTCGAGTGTGCGCACGGTCGCGTACTCGGCCAGATCGATCACCGAAGTGCCCGGCTCGGAATGGGTTTCGACGGCGTCGGTCATCTCGTCGAAGCGACCCCACTCGGCCACGCCGTGGGTGACGAGCAGCGATTCCACCCGGCCCTGGAAGGCCGCGCGCACCACTTCACCGATGGTGACGGCCACCCGGGTCGGCCCGTCGGCCAGCAGTTGCGCGGCGTGCTCGACGGCGGCGCGCTGGGCCGCCTCGAAGCGCGGGCGCACCACCTCGTAGGCCGCGGCGTGCAGTGCGGCGCCGGTCAGCGCGGCCGGGTTGGTGTCCACCGTGCCGGTGAAGAGCGGGCCCAGGGTGGTGCGCTTCTTGAACTGGCCGGCCAGTTCCGCGTCGGCCACCAGCACCAGCGGTATCGCCGCGTCGGCCAGATGGCGATCGACGGCCGAGGTGACCTTGCCCGCCCATTCCTCGAGCGTGGTCTTGCGCCAGTCGGCGGGGGTGACGCCGTAGGCCTGGGTGCTGGCGCTGGTGCGGCCGCCGGTGTGCGGGCGGGCGGCGGGTGTGGCCTGCACCCGGTGCTGGCGGTCGTCGTCGAGGTTCTCGGTCGGACTGCCGGGTAGCCCGCCGTCGTAGTCCTCGGTCATGGCGAACTTCGAGGCCGAATACAGGTGTGCGCCTTCGGCGGTCATGGTGAGTACGGCGAATTCACCGTCGGCGGCGAGCAGCGGCAGCAGCGGCTTCACGTAGAAGTCGGCGCCGACGATCACCTGTTCGGTCAGCACCAGGGGGACCTGGTGGCGGTACTGGGTGCCGTCCGCGCCCAGGAACAGGGCCAGGCCCTGATCCTGATGCCGCCAGAAGGGCACGTCCTCGATGAGCGCCTCGGCCGGTGCGAGCAGCTCGCGGGCCTCGGTCTTGCTCGCGCCCGCGGCCAGCAGCGCGGTATGGGCTTCGGTGAGCAGATTCCGGAAGCGGATCGGATCCTGCCGGGTCTGCGGCCCGCTGACGTGGGTGGGCATGAAGAGCGATACACCGCGCCCGGGCGCGGCTTTGATCAGGGTGGAAAGGTCGGACTGTGTGAACATCTGCCGTCCTTAGGTTGAGGTCGCCGGTCGTCCCAGGCGTTAGCCAGGGTAATGGCCAGACCTGTCCCGGGGCAGGGGTCGACCGGATTGAGATGACCTTGTTCCTCAATGAAAACCCTGATCAGCCGGGTGTATCGGCGACCTTCTGTGAAGTAGCCAAGAAGTCGCGGAGAATTGCCGCGAGCCGGTCGGGGGTTTCCACGTTCGGGCTGTGCCCGGCCTCGTCGATGAGTTCGAAGCGCGCGCCCACCGCGGCGTAGCGATCGCGGGTGCGCTCCCAGTCGTACAGGCGGTCGTGGCGGCCGTGGACCACGAGCGCGGGCAGTTCGGTCATCTCCAGTTGCCGGTCCAGGGGATTGGCGGCCAGTGCCCTGCGGCGCACCGCGCTGACCTGGTGGTAGGCCCGCCACGACATGGCGCGATGGTCCCGGATCATCTGGTCGAGGCCGGGTATCGCGGCATCGAGGTCGAAACCCCGGGCGAAGCCCTCGGACAGCGCGCGCCGCAGGGCCGGCGCGGGCGCGAGATGTTGCACGAGCATGGCGATCGGCGGGAATGCGAGCACCGGCGCACCGGGCGTGACGGTGAGGTAGCTCAGGTCCGGGGCCTGGTCCAGGATCACGACCTCGCTCACCCGCTCGGTCCGGGCGGCCACCGCGAGGGCGGCGTCCGCGCCCCAGGAATGCCCGACCACGGCGACGTCCTCGAGGTCCAGGGCGATGAGCAGGCCCGCGAGCATATCGCCCTGGCCGTCCTGATCGAAGCCGGAACTGCCTCCGGTGCAACCGAATCCGAGCAGGTCGGGCCGGACGACGCGGTAGGTGTCGGTGAGCAGCGGGGTGAGCGCGTCCCACCAGTGCAGCGACCCCTCGAAGCCGTGCAGCAGCAGCACCGGCTTGCCGTCCTCGGGACCCTCCACGCGCACGTGCACCTCGTGGCCGAGGACCGGAATCAGCTCCCCGGTCCGTGCGCGCGACCTGGTTGCGCTCGACTTCATCGCCTTCACCCACCGAATGCTCGACCTGACAGAACCGCGGTCGATCCTCTCATTTCGGGCCGACGGCCGACGGGGCGTGGTCACGTGCGCGACCGCGACCGCGCCCCCGGCCGAGATCAGACGGCCGCGCCCTCGGGTACCTGGTCGGCCAGTGCGACGATCTCGGCCAGCAGGTCGGCGGTGGTGAGCAGTTGCTGTTCGGTGTGCTCGGAGGTGATGAAGAAGCGGAGCCGTTCCTTGCCGAGGGGAACCGCAGGGGCCGAGATCGCCCCGGCGTAGACCCCGCGCTGGAGCAGCATGGCCGAGACGAAACCGGCGCGCATCTCCCCGGGGATGATGACCGGGATGATCGGAGTGCCCTGGGAGTCACCGAGATTCAGGCCGCGTTCGCGCAGGGCCGCATGGAACAGCTCGGCGTTGCGCCACAGCCGGCTGACCCGCTTGGGCTCGGAGTCCAGGACCTCGAGCCCGGCCAGGGCGGCGGCGATGGTGGAGGGCGCGGGGCCGCCGGTGAGCATGGCGACGCCGGGCGCGCTGGCCTTCATCGCGGCGATGAGGTCCGCGTCCCCGGCGATGAATCCGCCGCAGCTGCCCAGCGCCTTGGACAGGGTGCCCATCCAGATGTCGACCTCGGAGCCGAGCATGCCGTAGTGCTCGCGAATACCGTGGCCGCGCGCACCGAAGACACCGAACGAATGCGCCTCGTCGACCATGACCGCGCAGTCGAATTCCCGTGCGATGGCGGCGAGTTCGGCCACCCGGCCCACCGTGCCGTCCATGCTGTAGTGACCCTCGAGCACCACCAGCGCGCGATCGAAGCCCGAGCGCGACATGCGCAGCACCGCCCGCAGCGACTCGGGGTCGTTGTGCCGGAAGTTGATCCGGCGGCAGCCCGCCCACTGGGTGCCCGAGACCACGCTGCCGTGAATGAGCGTGTCGCAGATGGCGACATCGCCCTCGCCGAGCAGGAACCCGATCACGCCGGCGTTGGTGAGGTAGCCGCTGGTGGTCACCATGGCGTCGCCGACGTCGTAGGTGTCGGCGAGCCGGCGCTCCAGCTCGCCGTAGAGCGGGATCTCGCCGGAGACGATGCGGCTGGCCGAGGCCGAGGCGCCGTACCGGTCCAGCGCGGCCTTGGCGGCCTGCACCACTCGCGGGTGACTGGACAGGCCCAGGTAGTTGTAGGCGCTGAAGTTGATCAGCTCGCCCGGCGCCCCCTCGGCCCGGATGACGGTGTCGTTCGGGCTGGTTCGCGGCAGGAAGACCGGGCTCGTCATGCCGGACTGCTCGGTCATGGACGCGATGATCGCCCGCTTGGCGACCGCCGCGGCGACCTCGGGATGGTCGGCGAACTGCCGCCCGGGGCCGCGCGGAGCCCGCGCGGGGGTGCCGGACGCGGCGGGCCGCGCCGCCGCCCCGGTGCGCACGGCGGGGCCGCTCGCGGGCCGGGCGCTCGGTCCCGGGCGCAGACCACCCCCGACCGGCGGAGTTCCGTTGCCCGCCAGTAGTTGCCGGGCCAGATCGCGAGCCGATGCGGTCATGCCTGCACCTCCGTGGTCGTCGTGGTGGCGGCGGCCGCGGGGCGGCCGTTCGTCTCGTGATCACTGCCTTCGGCGCCGGATTCGACCGTGCCGCCGTTGATTTCGGTTGTGCTCGGCGCTGCGGCCGGGGCCGATCCGTCGGCGGTTGGGACGGCGGCTTCGACCGCGGAGCCGACCGGTTCCACGGCCTGTGTTCCCGTCGCGATCGGACTCGCGGCGGGTCCGTCGAGGGCGGGAGCAGCCGGGACGGTCGTGCTCACCGCGCCGGCGTCCGAACCCGTTTCCCCGACCAGGAATTCGGCCGCTCGCGCGCCGGCCTGCTCCAGGGTGAAGGTGCGGCCCATCTTGAGCGAGGTCAGGTCGATGCCCAGCGTCTTGCTCACCAGGGCGCCGAACTCGACGGCCATGAGCGAGTCCAGGCCGAGTTCGGGCACCGGGACGGTGAGATCGATCGAGTCGGCGTCCACGCCCATGACCGTCGCGAGTTGCTCGGCGAGCATGTGCGCCACCACATCCCCGCGCTTCTGCTCGTCCAGTGCCCGCAGCGCGGCGATCAGCTGCGAGTTCGCCGAATCGTCCTCGGCGGCCGCCGCGATCTGCGCCGCGACCCGGGCGAGCATGCTGAAGTGCGGTGCGGTCGAGGCGACCTTGCCCCAGTCGGTCGGGATGATGGCGACCTGGTGGTGGAGGCCGAGTTCCAGTGCCTTTTCCAGGAATTCGGTGCCCTCGTCCATGGTGATGGGGTCGAAGCCGGTGGCGATCAGATACCGCGTCACGGTCTCGTCGGCCTCGGCCATGCCGCCGCCGGACATGTGACCCCAGCCCACCGCCAGCGCGGTGCCGCCGTCGCGCACCACCACGTCCGCGATCGACTGCAGCGCGATATTGGCGGCGGTGTAGGCGTACTGCCCGACACCGGCGAAAATGGCACTGCCGGAGGAGAACAGCACGAACATGTCGAGTTCGGCGCCGGTCGCGGCGAGGGCGGACCGCAGCGCCTGCGCACCCTCGATCTTGGGCCGGAACACCGACTCCAGGCTGGCGCGATCCATGATCGAGAGACGTTTGTCGTCGACGATGCCCGCGGTGTGGAAGACGCCGCGCAGCGGGTGCTCGGGGGAGTGGGCCCGGGCCACGACCGCGGTCATGGCCTCGACGTCGGTGACGTCGACCTTCTCCACCGTGACCCGCACGCCGGCGTGCTCCCACGCCGCCAGCTGATCCCGGCTCGCCGCGCTGGTCGCGCCGCCGCGCCCGAGCAGCGTCAGCCGCTGCGCGCCGCGCCCGACCAGCCAGCGCCCGATCGCCAGACCGAAGGCGCCGAAGCCGCCGGTCACCAGGTACTCCGCGTCGGGATCCACCCGCACCGCCGGCACCTGCGGCCGCACGAGCGGCGCGGCGTGCTCCAGGCTGACCGCGATGCGGCCGATCTTGGTGGAGCGGGCCACGTCCTCGAACGCCTTGGCCACGTCGTCGGTGTCGTAGACCTCGAACGGCAGTCGCCGGTAGGTCCCGTCCACCAGGTGGTGCTCGACCCGGTTCATCAGCGCCACGCTCTCGGCCCGGCGCATGCCGAGCATGCGGTCCAGGTCGAAGGAGTGGTACGAGATGTTCTTGTCGAACAGCCGCAGATCGAGCACGCCGCCGGTGTAGATGTCGGCCTTGCCGATCTCCACGATGCGCCCGAACTCGGCCACCGCCTTGAAGTTCCGGCGCAGGATCTCGCCCGGCGCGGTGCTGATGACGACGTCGGCTCCGCGCCCGCCGGTGAGCCCGAGCACGTCGTCGGCGAAGTTCAGCGAGCGTGAGTCCAGGACGTGATCGGCGCCCTGCTCCAGCACGTAGGCGCGGCGCTCGTCGGTGCTCGCGGTGCCGATGACCACCGCGCCGTGCAGCGCGGCGATCTGGACCGCGGCCGAGCCGACGCCGCCCGCCGCGCCGTGCACCAGCACCACGTCACCGGCGCGCACGCGGGCCAGTTCCAGCAGGGCGTGCTCGGCGGTGGCGAAGGAGACCAGGTTGGTGCTGAAGCCGGGCTGCGATTCGTCCGGGACCGCGGACATGAGATCGCGGGGCGCGGTGTGGAATCGGCTGATCATGCCCTTGGAGGACAGCATGACCCGGTCGCCGATGGCCAGATCGGTGACGTCCGCGCCGAGCCGGACCACGACCGCGTCGCCCTCCATGCCGGGCGTAATGCCGAAGTAGGTGCCCGCGAGCTCCTCCGCGCCGAGTACGCCGAGCACCTTGAGCGGGTCCTTGTAGTTCAGGCCGACCGCCAGCATGCGGACCTCGACCTCGTTCGCCTCCGGCGCGCGCCGGTCGCACCCGCGCCAGCCCAGCCGGGACAGCACGCGCGACTTGGGCAGTTCCAGGGTGAAGTTGGCCTCCGGATCGTGCAGCGGCACAGCCTGATCCAGCGCCTCGATCCGGCCCGGCAGCGAGGCGTCCACGACCGGGACCCAGCGCAGTCCGGTGCGCAGGAAGACCTCGTCGGTGTCGTCGTAACCGAAGGCGCCGGGAATGGCGAGCTCGGCCGCCAATTCGGCGTCGCCGGTGTCGGATTCGATGTCGACCAGTCGCCAGCGCAGGCGCGGCTGCTCGTTCAGCAGCACGCGGCGGGCGCCGGCGAGCGCGGCGTGCGCCGGATCGGGCGCGGTGTCCTCGTCGGGGTGCGCGAAGGCGCGCTCGGTGACCAGGGTCAGGTGCAGCGAGCCGTCACCGGTCATGGTGATCTCGGTGCCGCGCCGTTCCAGCCAGGCTTCGAGGAAGCCCTCCAGCGCGACCGCGAGCCGCCGCAGCGTCCACAGGTTGTCCAGATCCGCGAAGGCGTGCCCCGCCACCAGCACCACGTGCAGGCGTTCGATCTCCGCGTCGTCCAGGGCCGCCCACAGGCGTTCCAGCAGAGCGGTTTCCAGGTCGTCGCGCCCCGGGTCACCGATGGCGAGCAGTTCCGCGTGCCGGGCGCCCGCCGCGATGCGGGCCGCCCGCTCGCCGGGTTCGGGGCCGAGTTCGACCACCAGCGTGTGCACCGTGTCCGCGCTCGGCAGGCCGGCGAGTTCCACCGGTTCCCGCATCTCCCAGCGGTCCTCGAAGAAGAAGTCCGTCATGCGCTGCAGCGCACCGCGTCCCGGCGCTATGGATCCGAACCGCATACCGATGATCCGCATGATCACCTGCTGTTCGGGATCGAGCAGATCGATGTCGGCGACGGGCCCGTCGGCGGTGTCGAGCCGGGCCACCACGGTCACCTCCGCGGGCAGGGCGCCGAAGACGCGCACCTCGTCCACGCCGACCGGCACCATGGCGCCGTCGTCCTTGCCGCCGGCGCCCGCCAGCAGCGCGGCCACGCTCTGCAGCGCGGCGTCGACCACGCACGGGTGCGCGAGATGGCCCGAATCCTGGGCGATGGTGGCGTCCAGGGTCGCGAGCACCGTCGCGCCCGAGACCCGGACCGAGGTGGCGCGCTGGAACGCCGGGCCGTACTGCAGTCCGCGCGCGGCCAATCCGGCGTAGAAGGCGGCCGGATCGATGCCGTGCAGTTCGTCGACGTCGGGCAGGTCCACCTTGGTTGACTCGAACGCGCCCTCCACGAGCCGGCCGGTGGCGTGCACGGTCCACAGCGCGTCGGGGGTGGTGCGCGAGCGGATGACGAAGCGGCGGGTGGCCTCCTCGACCTTCAGCTCCATGGTGGGTACCGTGCCGTCGTCGATGATCAGCGGTGCGACGAAGCGCACCTGTTCCAGGGCGACGCGGGTGGATTCGGTGCGCACCGCGGCCGCGCTCAGGGCCGCGTCCAGGTAGGCCGCGCCGGGCAGGATGCGCGCGCCGCCGACCACGTGATCGGCCAGCCACTCCATCCCGCCGATGCCGAGCTGGACCCGCCAGGACGTGGTCGGATCGTCGCGGTTCGCGTCGCCGAGCATGGGGTATCCGCCGGGGGTGCCGTACTGCTGCTGCCGGAAGAACGGCAGTTCGGTGCGCAGGTGGGTGCGCTGCCACGGGTAGCGCGGCAGGTCGATGTGCGGGGTCACCAGGTCGGCGAACAGCGCGTCGATGGGCAGCACGCCCGCCGCGTACAGCCCGGCCAGGGTCTGGCGCACGCTGGTGGCGTCGTCCTGCTTGCGATTGAGCGTGGCCACGGTGGTGCCGGTCTCGCCCGCGCCGATCAGGATTTCGCGAATGTTCGCGCCCAGCACCGGATGCGGGCCCACCTCGACGAAGACCCGGTTGCCCGCGCCGATGAGTTCGGTGACGGCGTCGGCGAAGCGCACGGGCTGGCGCACGTTGGCGCACCAGTACTCGGCGTCCCAGTCGGCCCCGGTGACCTGTCGCCCGGTGACCGTGGACAGCAGCGGCAGCGTCGGCTCGGACACCGTGAGATCGGCGAGCACCGAACGCAGTTCGTCGAGGATCGGATCCATGAGGTAGCTGTGGTACGGCACCTCGACGTGCAGCGCCTTGGCGAAAACGCCCTGCGCGGTGAGGTTCTCGGCGATCTCGTCGAGGCGTTCGCGCGCACCCGCGAGGGTGACGGCGCTGGGGCTGTTGACGGCCGCGATGTCCACCAGGTCGTCCCCGGCGATCAACTCCAGCGCGGCGGCCTGCGGCAGGCCGATGGCGAGCATGCCGCCGGAGCCGGCGGTGGTGGCCTGCAGGCGGGCGCGATGACAGCTCACCAGCAGGGCGTCGCGCAGGGAGAGCATGCCGCTCACGTAGGCCGCGGACACCTCGCCCACGCTGTGCCCCACCACCGCGGCGGGGTGAATGCCGTGCTCGGCCAGCAGCGCGAACAGCGCGACCTGGATCAGGAAGTTGGCGGGCTGGGCGATGGCGGTCTCGGTGACCCGGGACTCCTGCTCCGGCCGGCGCAGCTCCGCGAGGATGGACCAGCCGGCGATCTCGGTGAACACCGCGTCGATCCGTTCGGCCTCGGCGGCGAAAGTGCCTCCGGCCGCCAGCAATTCGCGTCCCATGCCCCACCACTGCGGGCCCATGCCGGTGAACACGAAGACCGGCTCGGCGACCTTGGACGCGATCACCTTGGTGGCGGACTTGCCGCCGCCGTTGGCGAATTCGACCAGGGCGGTGACCAATTCGGTGTCGTCGCCGAAGGGCAGCCCGGTGCGGAACTGGTGGTGCTGGCGGCGGGTCCAGGCCGCCTCGGCCAGCAGCGCGGGATCCGCGCCGTCGGCGATGAGTTCGGCGAAGCCGCGGGCCAGATCGCGGGTGGCCTTGTCGGTGCGCGCCGAGAGCGGCAGCACGCCGAAGTGCCGGGGCGCCCGCCCGGCGTCCGCGGCCGGGACGTATTCCTGCAGGATGGCGTGCGCGTTGGTGCCGCCGTAGCCGAAACCGTTGACGGCCACCGTCATGCGCTCGACCTCGGGGCCCACCGGCTCGGCCTCGAGCTGGAGCCGGATGCCGAGTTCATCGAACGGGATGTCGGGGTTGGGGGTGTCGAGCCAGCCCTGCGGGGCGATGGTGCGCTTGGAGATGGCCAGCGCGGACTTGATGACGCTGGCGATGCCCGAAGCGGCCTCGGTGTGCCCGAGCTGGGCCTTGACCGATCCCACGCCGACCGGGGTGGTGCGCCCGGGTACCCGGCCGTAGGCGTTGCCGATGGCGCGCAGCTCCAGCGGATCGCCGACCGGGGTGCCGGTGCCGTGCGCCTCCACGTAGGTGACCTCGTGCGGGGCGATCCCGGCGCGCGCCGACACGGTCTTGGCCAGCGCCTCCTGCAGGTCGGCGTTGGGCACGGTGATGGCGGTGGTGCGCCCGTCCTGGTTGGAGCCGGTGGCCTTGATGACGGCGTAGACCCGGTCCCCGTCGCGTTCGGCGTCCGCGAGCTTCTTCAGCACGACCATGCCCGAGCCCTCGCCGCGCCCGTACCCGTCGGCGGCGGCGTCGAAGGGCTTGCTGCGGCCGTCGGCGGCCAGGAAGCCGCCCTTGCACATGGAGACGAAGGGTTCGGGCTGCATGAGCATGGTGACGCCGCCCGCCAGGGCGACGGTGCAGTCGCCGTTGAGCAGCGCCTGGCTCGCCAGGTGCAGGGCGACCAGCGAAGAGGAGCACGCGGTGTCCACGGTCAGCGCGGGGCCGACCATGTTGAGCGCGAAGGCGATTCGGTTCGACAGCATGGTGTAGGACGCGCCCGCGGCGGTGTGCATGTCCACGTACGGCAGCGCGGCGGTGGTGTTGGAGACCGCGAGCTGATCGAGGGTGAACGCGCCCACGTAGACGCCGATGGGCGCACCCGCGATGCGACCCGCGATGCCGGCGTCGTCCAGCGCCTCCCAGGCGACCTCCAGGATCAGGCGCTGCTGCGGATCCATGGCGGCGGCCTCGCGCGGCGAGATGCCGAAGAAATCCGGATCGAAGGCCCAGGGATCGCCGGTCATGAAGGCCGCGCGCCGGGTGTACATGCGGCCCGGGGTGCGCTTGTCCGGGTCGTAGTAGCGCCGGTAGTCCCAGCGTTCGGCCGGGATCTCGGTGACACCGTCGCGCTTATCGATAATGAAGTCCCAGAACGCTTCTGGGGAATCGATACCGCCCGCGTATCGGCACCCGATTCCGACGATGGCAATATCAGACACGACGACTCCTCGGCAAATCAGATCGAAACTGGCATTCCCCCCGAGACGTGGGCCCGACCCCACGGTGTGTCTTTCCGCCGAACGGCGCGGTCAGCCGATGCCGACCGGAACCGGCGGCCGCAATACGAAATTCATCTCCGGGCCCCCGCGCCCGATCCTGGCCCTGCGGACGAACTCGAATCCGAAAGCCCGGTAGTAGTCGACATTCGCGTCCTTGCAAATGCCGCACACCGCCGCCTGTTCGCGGTCGGATTCGGCGGCGAGCCAGTGCACCAGCGCCCGGCCCACCCCGGAACGCTGTACCCGTGGCTCGCAGCCCAGATAGACGAGATAGTTGTGGGCCGTGGCCGGTGTGGTCTCGGCGATGGCCGCGTCCACATCCATTCCGCGCCCGGTCGCCCCGGCCATGGCCCACAACAGTTGTGGCCCGGAAATCGCTTCCCGCCACAGGGATTTGGCGTATCCGGCCGGGTACCAGAGCATCGCCCCGACGATCTCGCCATCGATGGTGGCCACCGCCGCTCCGCCCGCGGGCAGGAAGCGATGCCGGATCATGATGCGCAACATGCGGGGTGACCTGCGGTGCCGGTCGGCCGGGTCCGGAAAGACGTACTCCTCGATCGGGTCGTCGGTGGCGAATGCCCGCGAGATGATGCGCGCCATGTCGTCGATGTCGTGCTCGGTGGCACGGCGAAAAACCGGTGCGCCCAACTGATTCAAAGCCGTCCCTCTACCCTGTGCCGCCCACTGCCCGATAGCGCGCCGGGGCTGCCACGCGCGCTACGGACCGACCCGCCTCGAGATGCTACTGATCGGTAGTACTGGTCAGTAGGTTACACGCGCTCGATCACAGCGGCAGTGGTAGTTGTTGTGGCATAAAACAATTCACGACGCTATTGCTCATCGGTTGGACATGGCCTAGAGTCGCGCGATCGAAAAGCATTGCGGTGCAATGTTGTTGGCTCAGACAGTGGGAATGCCGAGGTGTCCGCCGGGTTGCCGAGTCAACCATTGGGGTATTTGTCCGAATTTGCGCGAACGCGAAAGCGTGCGCGATCCGACACTCCGGGACACCGCCCCGGGTGAACCCCCGATGGCTGCCGGGCGACCGCACGCGGACGATCGCATCGGCCTTCGGGGGTTGTCGCCCGCATTCGATGCCGGTGATGTCACACTTGTCCATGCCGCGTCATCTATTGCTCGAGTTGATCACCATTCCGCTGTTCACCGGCGTCATCGGGTACATCACCAACTGGACCGGCATACTCATGCTCTTCGAGCCCATTCGCTTCCACGGTGTCCGGGTGCCGGGTCTGCGCTGGGTCTACCCGTATCTGCCGCGGCGCATCCAGGTGCTGCCGCTGCTGTCGCACGACGGCCGCTTCGGCTGGCAGGGCATCGTGCCCTCGCGCGCGGAGAAGATGGCCAGCATCGCGGTCGACAAGGGCCTGTCCAAACTCGGCAGCATGGCGGACTTCTATCGGGAGCTCGACCCGGACAGCATCGCCGAACAGCTGGTCGACCTCATCCGGCCGCAGATCCCCGGCATCGTGCACCGCATCATGGTGCGGCGCAATCCGCAGCTCTGGTACAACCTGCCCGCCTCGGCGCGCGAGCTCATCTATCGCCGGGTCGCCGAACAGCTGCCGGTCAGCGCGCGCGACATCACCACCGGCATCGGTGAGCACATCGAGGAGCTCATCGATCCCAAATGGATGACCATCCGCCACCTCACCGCGCACCCCAGGCTGATCAACCGCATGTTCCGCGAGATCGCGGCCCGCGAGCTGCGCTTCATGCAGAACTTCGGTTTCTACTTCGGCTTCCCGATGGGTTTCCTGCTGGTGGGGATCCTGCACTTCTGGCCGTACTGGTGGGTGCTGCCGCTCGGCGGGGTCGTCATCGGCTACGTCGTGAACTGGGTCGGCATCACCATGATCTACGAGCCGCTGACCCCGCGCTGGTGGGTGCCGTGGCGTCAGGGCCTGATGCTGCGGCGGCGCAACGAGATCGCCGACGGCTACGCCGAGATCATCGCCGGCGAGGTCATGACGCCCCAGCGCATCGCGCACGAACTGCTGGCGGGCCCGCGCGCCGATCGGACGCTCTCGCTGCTGGAATCGGTGATGGGCGCCTCGGTCGACGAGGCCGCGGGGCAGGCGCTGCACGCGGTGCGCTTCTCCCTGGGCCGCGCGGGGTACGAGCGCATCAAATCCGACGTGACCCCGGAACTGCTGCAGCTGACCGAGACAGCCTTCGCCGATCCCGACTTCCTCTCGGCCCAGAGCGCGCGCGTGCGCGACTACGTCGCGGTGCAGATGCGGGAGCTGGACCGCAAGGACTTCGTGGAACTGCTGCGCTCGGCCACCCGCCAGGACGAGTGGCTGCTGTTCGTGCACGGCGCGGTTCTCGGCGTGGTGGGCGGATTCATCCACCTCGCCATATTCGGTGTGTGAGCGCCTATCTCGTGGAATTCGCCAGCTCGATCAGCCGGGCGCGCACCAGATCCGGTCGTTCGTCGACGATGAAATGCCCACAGCCCGAGACCGGTTCGAAGACGTAGTCGTCGGCCTGTGCGGTGTCCGAGGCGGCCATCGAATGATGTACCGCCACATCGTCGACCCCGAACAGCGCCCGCACCGGAATGCCGATGCGGCGGCGCTCGGGGGTCTTGGTGGAGTTCGGGATCTCGTGCAGCCAGAAGGTGCGATAGGTGTCGGTGGCCGCGCGGGCGCACACCGGATCGCGGAAACGGTCCGAATAACTGCGCACCACATCGGGACTGACCGCGTCGCGATCGGTCATCGCGCCCGCGATCAGGCGCTCGAGGAAGCGCGTGCGCTGCTGCAACGGCACCCCGACGGTCGCGATGAGCGGCTGGTACGCCAGGAACCGCCACACGTGGCGCAGCACCACCTGCGACGGCACCCACGGATGCGCCATGTTGAGTACCAGGAAGCCGCCGAACCGCTCCGGTGCGCGCAGCACCATGCGGTAGCCGATGAAGCCGCCCCAATCGTGCCCGGCCAGCAGCACATCGCGCAGCCCCATGGCATCGAGCAGGGCGAGCAGGTCCGAGGCGACCTCCTCCTTGGCCCAGCGGTGCGGGGGCGGCCCCGACCAGCCGTATCCGGGCAGGTCGGGGACGATGATTCGCAGACCGGCGGGTGGATCCGCGAGTAGGTCCCGATAGGCGTAATGGTGCTGCGGCCACCCGTGCAGCAGCACCACCGGCCGGCCGTCGGCCGGCCCCGCCTCGGTCACATGGAACCGCACGCCGCGCGCCTCGACGAAACTGCGGCGCACCCCCGCGATGGCCGGGGGCTCGGACGAGCTGGCGGTGTAACCGGATTCGGACATGCAGTCACGATAGCCAGTGCGCGGGCCCCATCGTGACTATTGCGCGGGCTGGACCCGGCGTTCGTCCCACCGGCGGAGCGCCGGTTCGAGCCCGCGCGCCGCGATCGGGCCGAAGGAGGCCATCAACAGTACGTAAGTGGTGGCCAGAGCGGCGAATTCGCCCGGCGCGGCACCGGCCGCGACGGCCAGTCCCGCGATGACGATGGAGAATTCGCCGCGGGCCACCAAAGCCGATCCCGCCCGGGCGCGTCCATACCGGGAGGTCCCTACGCGCGCGGCCGCCCACCACCCCGTCGCGATCTTCGTCGCGGCGGTCAGCACCGCGAGCGCCACCGCCCAGCCCAGCACCGGCGGAATGCTGGCCGGATCGGTGCTCAGGCCGAACAGCACGAAGAACAGGGCCGCGAACAGATCCCGCAGCGGCTCCAGGATCTTGGTGGCGTTGTGCGCGGTGGAGTCGGAGACCGCGATGCCCAGCAGGAACGCCCCGACCGCGGCCGAGACCTGCAGTGCGGAGGCCACTCCGGCGACCAGCAGGGCCGAACCGAGGATCTTCAGCAGGAAGATCTCGCGGTCGTCGCTGTCCACGATCATCGAGACGTAGCGGCCGTAGCGCAGCGCCACCACCAGCACGACGGTGACCGCCGTCAGGGCGATGCCGAGGGTTTTCAGCCCGGCCGCGAAACCGGCTCCGGCCAGGACTGCGGTCAGCACCGGCAGGTACGCGGCCATCACCAGGTCCTCGAAGACCAGGATCGACAGGATGGTCGGGGTCTCCCGATTGCCCAGTCGGCCCAGATCGTCCAGCACCTTGGCGACGATGCCGGAGGAGGAGATGTAGGTGACCCCGGCCATGGCGACCGCGCCGGTCAGGCCCCAGCCCAGCACGAGCGCGACCAACACCCCGGGTGTCGCGTTCAGTGCCAGGTCCAGGACGCCAGCGGCCCAGGATTGGCGCAGGCCGGTGACCAGTTCGCCGGCGGTGTACTCCAATCCGAGCAGGAGCAGCAGCAGGATCACGCCGATCTCGCTGGCCATGTGGATGAACTCGTCCGCCTGCGGCAGTTCGACGAATCCGCCGGTGCCGAACATCAATCCGCCGATGAGATACAGCGGAATGGGGGAGAGTCCGATGCGGGCGGCCACGCGCCCGAGTAATCCGAGTCCGAAAAGTACCGCGCCCAGTTGAATCAATCCGAGGGCGGTGTCGTGTGCCACCATCGCCGCTTACCCGTCTGTTCGAATCAGCGCGGTGGGTGGGCAGGTGTGCGCGCCGCGCGGGAGGTCGGGGACCCGATCGGCGTAGCGCGGAGTGATGGATGAAAAGCCTTTGCGCACACCGATACTCGGCTGCGATTTCGCGTCTGTATTCACGCCCTACGATAACCCGACAAATCGGACAGTCTGTCCGGTACGGCGAATTCGGATGTGCGCGTGCGGCGGATCGCGGGTGCGAGATTGCGGCCGGTTGCGCCCGAACCGGGAGATCGCCGCACATAATCTGAGGCATGCCGAAGCCGTGTCTACTCCTGCAGTTGCGGCCCGAGACAGCGGCCGCGGACGACGAATACTTCGCGGTGCTGCGCAGTGCCCGGATGGACCCGGACGCGGTGGTGCGGGTGCAGATGGACCGCGATTTCCCGGCGCTGACCCTGGACGATTACTCCTCGGTCATCGTCGGCGGCGGGCCGAGCAACCTGAGTAATCCCGAACCCGAGAAATACGATTACCAGCGGCGATTCGAACCCCCGCTGCGGGAACTGCTCGCCGAGATCGTGGCGCGGGATTTTCCCTATCTGGGCGCGTGCTACGGACTCGGCATTCTGGCCGTGGTGCTGGGCGGGGAGGTCAGCACCGCGCGATTCGGTGAACAGGCGGGCGCGCAGACCATCGAATTGACCGCGGCGGCGCGGAAAGATCCGCTGCTGCACGATCTGCCCGAGCGATTCCGGGCCTTCGTCGGGCACAAGGAAGCCTGTCAGGCGGTGCCGCCTGGCGCGGTGTTGCTCGCCGGATCCGGTGACTGCCCGGTTCAGATGATCCGGTACGGCGAGAATGTGTACGCCACCCAATTCCATCCCGAACTCGACGGCGACGGGCTCGCGGTGCGTATCGAAACCTACCGGCACGCGGGATATTTCGATCCGGCCGAGGCCGATTATCTGATCGCGCTCGGGCATCGGGAATCGGTTCCGGTGCCCGCGGAGATCCTGCGGCGCTTCATTACGCGTTATCCCGCCGGCCGGTGAGCGGCCGGGGCGAGGGCTCGCGGCCGGCCGCTCCGATCCGGCTTCGGCCCTGTAGTTTCGAAACCGTGAGTGCGTGGTTGGGTCGCAAGTTTCATCGGGTCGGGCGTTTCGACAGGTCGGTCAGCGGGGCGGTGGCGCGAATTCCGCTGTCCGGGGCCGACAGCGGCATGCTGCACCTGACCCGCACGGCCGACAAGGGCGTGCTGTGGATGGCCGTCGCGGCGGCGCTGGCATCCAAGCAGGGCTCCACGCGCCGTGCCGCGCTGCGCGGGGTGATCTCGGTGGCCGGGGCCAGTTTCACCGTGAATCTGGTGCTGAAGAACATGTTCGCGCGGCGGCGGCCCGCGGCCGAGGAGTTGCCGATCGGCCGGCGGCTGATAGATCAGCCGACCTCGTCGTCGTTCCCGTCCGGGCACAGCGCCTCGGCCGCGGCGTTCGCGACCGCCGTCGCGCTGGAGAGCCCGCGCACCGGCATGGTGATCGCGCCCATCGCGGCGGCCGTGGCCTATTCGCGGGTGCACACCGGCGTGCACTGGGCCTCGGACGTGTTCGTCGGCGCGGCGGTCGGTTCCGGCATCGCGCTGGCGACCCGGCTGTGGTGGCCGGTGCGCGAATCCGACGAGGCCGCAGCGCATCTGGTGCGCGAGGCGCCCCGGCTGCCGGACGGCGCCGGTCTGATCGTGGTGGTCAACCCGGTGTCCGGTGATCCCGGATACGACCCGACCGCCGATGTCGCCGCGGCGCTGCCCGCGGCGACCGTGCTGCGCACCGAACCCGGACTGGACTGCGTCCATCAGCTCGAAGAGGCGCTGGAGCAGGCGCTTTCGGGGCCGGAGAAGATCCTGGCGGTCGGCGCGGCCGGCGGCGACGGCACCATCGCCGCGGCGGCCACGGTGGCGCTGCGGCACGGGCTGGCGCTGGTCGTCATCCCGACCGGCACCCTCAACCACTTCGCGCGTGACCTCGGGGTCTACGACCTGCTCGAGGTCAGCGACGCCACCGGCGCGGGCGAGGCCGTCGCGGTCGACATCGCCTCGGTCGAACTGGAATCGGAATCCGGGACGCGCACCCACCACCTCATCAACACCGCGAGCCTGGGCGCCTACCCCGACCTGGTGCGCCTGCGCGAGAAGTGGCAGGGCCGCTGGGGCAAGTGGCCCGCGTTCGCTCTCGCCCTGGTGGTGATCCTGCGCCGCGCCAAGCCGATTCGCATCCGCTTCGAGGATCGCTGGCACGAGGTCTGGTTCGTCTTCGTCGGCAACGGCCCGTACCACCCGCACGGCGCGGTCCCGGCCTTCCGCGCCCGCCTGGACGCCAACCTCCTGGATGTGCGCTGGCTCCGCGCCGACGTCCGCTTCTCCCGCACCCGCGCCGTGATCGCCCTGTCCCTGGCCGCGATCGGCCGCAGCAAGGTCTACGGCGAACGCCAGGTCCCCGAGCTGACGATCCACCTCGATGCCCCCGAGGCCGTGGCCGCCGACGGCGAGGTGATCGGCGAGGCCGCGACCGTCCGCTTCTCGATGGCCGGCCAGGTGACCGCCTACCGCCGCAACGAGGACAATCCCCGCTGGGCGACCCGCCCCCGCCCCCACCACCGCGAGAATCCGCTGACCCGCGTGCGGGAGTTCTTCCAGCGCGACTGACCGGCTGCCTGCCAGGCCGGGCGGGCTCGCCTGTCTCGAGCCGAATCCAAGCCTTGTCTCGCGCGAGTCCGAGCGGATGGTGTGCCGGGCCGCGGAGTGGCTCGAGGCCGGGTTGGGCCGGGTTGCCTGCGTCGGTGCCACGTGGTGTCGGGAGTGTGGCGTCGACGGGTCCCCGCGCACGAATTATCTTGTGGCAGTTACTTTGTCGGTTCAAACCGCTGTTGGTATCTCGCGGTGCTGTGCGGGATACCTTTGCCCGGTGTAGTTGCCGCCGGTGGGTGGATGACCGGCACGGCGAGCAATTTAATGCCGGGTGCGACGGTCGGCAGGTCGGTAGCGTGGCGGGGTGAGTTCTTCGGGGAGTGAGCTGTTGGCGGCGGTGGCCGGGTTGTCGGCGCCCGCGCGGATGGCGGCGGTCGCGGGCGAGGCCCGGCGGCTGGTCGGGGTGGGGGAGCTGGACCCGTTGCTCGAATCGCTGTGGGCGGGACAGCGATACGAGCGGCGTATCGCTATACAGATGGCGCTGTGCGGCGGGGCCGGGAGCTTCCTGCTGGATCGGGTGGATGATCCGGAACCGGAGTTCGCGGCGCGGGCTCTCATCGCCTCGATCCGGGTGGGGGTGGCGCCGGAGGTGGTGGTGCGCCGGCTGCCCGGGCTGTCGCGTTGGGCTCGGACGGGGGTGTATCGCGCACTGCGGCGGGGTGATCGGACCGACGTGGCGGACGCGCTACTGGGGCCGGTGCGCGAGCTGTACGGGGACGCCGAGGCCGCGCGGGTGCTCGTCTACTGCTCGCCGGAGGTCGTCGCGGGGGCGCTGGACGAGCTGGCGTACGCGGTGCCGAGCTGGAAAGTGCTGTCCGCCAGGCATATCGGCGTCGTCTTCGACCACGTCCGAGCGCGTGCCGAGAACGCCGGGCCCGACGACTGGCGGGAACTGTGGCCGCGGGTGAGCGCACATCCGCGGGTGGCCGTCGAGCACGATGCGGCGGAACTGCTCGCGCTGGCGGCCCGCGCCGTCGCCTATGTTCCCATCGCACAACTGAGTTCGGTGGCGGGGCTGCTTGCCCGGCGCGATCCCGCGGCCGTGTTCGCGCTGCTGCGCGACCCCGGCCGGCACGGCCGGGGCCTGGCGGGACCGGGGCTGTGGCGGGCCCTGCTCGCCCTGCCGGACGAGCGACTGCGCGAGCTGTACCTCGCGGCCGCACCGCACGAGCGCGCCCGATTCCTGCGCACCGTGCCGCCCGCGCGCCGGACCGCCGTCGCCGGTGCGCAGCTCATACGGCCCGGCATCGCACCGGGCGCGGTCGACACGGCCGAACTCGACCTGCTGCCGCGCGTCGACCGCGCCGCGCTAGCCCGTGAACTGCTGGCGCGGCCCGGCGGCGCCGAGGTGCCGGCCGTGGCCGATCGGCTGACCGCCCGGCTGCCCTGGCCGGAAGCCAAGCCCGTACTGCTCGAATCGACTCGACGGCCGACCGCCGACGAGCGCGCCGCCGCCTACCCGCTCCTGGTGATCGCGGCCGCGGGTAGCCGGGATCCGGACGCGGTCTGCGAACTGCTCGAGATGCTGCGCCGCCTGCGCAGCGAACAGGATCCGGTGCGCCGCGCCGCCGTGCGCGCCGTCGCGGCGATTCCCCCGTCGCTGCTGGTCGTACGGGGGCTGCCCGCACTGGAGCGGCTGACCATGGACGCGCTCGACGCGCGCGACCGCTCGTACGAAACCTCTTCTGCCGTCCACGATCTGGCGCGCACGCTACTGATCCGTGGGGCGCGGACCGGAGAGACCGAGTTCACCGCGGTCGCCCTGCGCCTGCTGGCGCGGCTCGCCGAACTGCTGATCACCTTCAACGTCCGCGGCCTGCATCGCAATCTGCCGCGCGGCGCCGAACATCGCGTGTTCGAGGCCCTGCGCCCCCGGCTGGAGGCCGACGCCGACCGCGGAAACTTCGCGCTCACCCTGGATCTGGCGGACGGACTCGACACCCGCGGGTACACGATCCCGGGTTTGCGGACCCTGGTCACGCGGGCCTGCACGGCCCGTGACGACTCGGTCGTGCGCCGCGCGGTGCGGCTGGCACTGGACGATCCGGCGACCCGCGACACGCTCGTGGCCGAGCTGCTGCGCCGCGATCGCTCTCTCGTCACGCTGTACCCGGTGCAGGATCTGCTGGCGCGGCGGCGCACCGATCTGCTGGACTCGCTCCTCACCGCCCCGATCACGGGTCGCTTCGCGCCGCCCGGCGTTCGCGTTGTCCCGATGTTCTGGCACGGTTTCGAGCGCTGGACGCCCACCCAGGTCGAGCTGTACGCGAGCCTGCTCGAGGACTACGCCACCGAACCCAAGGCGTCGGTCGGCGAACACGCCACCGCCGTCGCGCGATTGGGCAGGCTGCCCGGCAGTCTGGACCGCGTGCGGCCCTTCCTCGCGGCCGCCGACCTGCGGGTGGCCGAGGCCGCGCTCACCGCGGTGGGACGCAGCGACGAACCCGAGCGGGCGATCGCGCTGCTCGGCGATTACGTGGACGGCGACCGCGCCCGGGTCGGTGTCAGCGGGATCGCCTCGCGGGCCCGGTTCGTCGCGCCGCCCCGGCTGCCGGCGATGCTGGCGCCGCTGCTGGACTCACCCAAGATCACAGCGAGCAAGGAGGGCATGCGGTTGCTCGCGGCCCTGCGCGCACCCGGCGCCACGTCGATCATTCGCGAGCGCGCGACGCGCCCCGGCACACACCGCGACGTGCGCCGCGCCGCGGTGTTCGCCACCCGATTCCTGTTCGACGACGACGAAACCTGGCGGCTGCTCGCGGAACTGGCGGCGGATCCGGAGGTCGCGGGCGCGATTCTCGAGATCTCCCCGGCGCACTTGCCGGTTCCCTCGCGTGGCCGATTCGCGGACTTCATCCGGGAGCTGGCCGCGGCCCCCGATCACCGGGTGGCCGAACCGGCCCTGAACGCGCTGGGAACGTGGTACCGCTGGCTGTCCCCGCGGGCCACCGATGTCCGGGTGGACCGCCTCGCCGATCTCACCGAGGTCGGCCTCTGGCCCACCGCCGCCCGCGCCCTGCTCACCGCCGCGTCCGGAACCGGCGACCCCGCCGCGCTGGTGGACGCCCTGCGGCGGTTGCAGGCACAGTCGAACGCCGTACTCCCGGACCGGGATCTGCCCGCGCGCCAGCGGATAGCCTTCGTCCTGGACCGGCTGACGCAGATCCTGCAACGGCACGAGCACGCCCGCCCGATCGGCCCCCGCGTCATCGCGCTGCTCACCCCGGATCCACTGTGGCACGAGCAGGTCATCGAACTCACCTTCGCCGGTCTGCGCTGGACCGAGGTCGAGGCCACCGTCGCAGCCGTTCGGGCGCTCGCGCCCGTGGCCACCGGCGCCCTGGTCGGCTGCCCCGCGGCCTACGCGACGTGCCCGGTCACCGAACTACCGCCCGCCGCACCGGAATCCGTCGTGAGCGCGCTGGCCGCAGATCCGGACCCCGCCGTCGCCCTGACCGCGGTCGCCCTGATCACCCGGTGCGGCAGGCACTTCGGCTGGTCCCCACCCTGGACCGGCCTGCTGGCCACCCTGCGCGCCCACGCCGACCCCGACGTCCGGCGGGCGGCCCACGCCGTCTTCACCGCGCCGGAGTAGGCGGACCGCATCGTCCGCGACGACCGGCGGCGGTCGCCGACGACGTGCGGCAACCGTGCGCCCGGTGCGGCTTCGGCTACCGGCCGCCGATCCCGCCGCGGCGGTGCTGCCTCCCGGCCACCCCGTTTCGCTAGCCGTTGCGACGGCGGCGGGCGGTGAGGATGCCGGTCAGCCAGCCCACGGCGAACATGACCAGCAGAACCAGCCACATGGGGGAGGTGATGGTCATCAGGAGGAACTCGATCGAGACCCGGGTCCGGTTC
This sequence comes from Nocardia sp. NPDC003693, assembly GCF_053981095.1. Lineage (NCBI taxonomy): Bacteria > Bacillati > Actinomycetota > Actinomycetes > Mycobacteriales > Nocardiaceae > Nocardia > Nocardia sp. NPDC003693. Next base: position 118,658 of record NZ_JBSFNO010000019.1, on the reverse strand, counting down.
GCGGCTATGAAGATCACCGCGAGCACGGTCAGGACCAGGGCCAGCCACTGGGTGGGGGAGATGCGGGAGATCAGGGAGGGCTTTGCCGGGGTGGTCATGCGAACTCCTCGCGGACGATTCCGGATGGGTAGCTGATTATTCGCTACTATTCCGCACGCCGCGAGGAAATCGGACAACCCGGGCAGGTGAGTTCGGGGTGTTCAGCTGGGATCCAGGGCCCCGGCGTGGTAGCGCGTCGCCGCGTTCCAGAGGAAGAAACTGGGGATGCGCTGGGCCGCGGTGGCATCGACCTGGGCGCGGACCTGGGCATCGTTGTAGGTGAAGCCGAGGCTGAAGTCCTGGAGCCAGGGCACGATCTGCGTCCCGGTGCCGTCCAGCAGGCGATGGAAATCCTCCAGCGAGCGGAAGATGATGTCGTACGGCTGGGCGTTGGGATTGGCGACATCGTATTCGCCGGGATTCCAGTGCGAGGGGTACAGCATGGGCGCGACGTAGTCCACGTGCTTACCCATCATCGGGATGTCCTGCGCGACCGCGTCCGGCCGGGTGGCGGCGATGCCGAACACGGCCGCGCTCTGGAACGCCCCCGCCGCGCGCACCGGGTCACGGCTCTCGCGCAGGAACTCGGCTATGGACACCGTCGGCGGGTCGACCAGCCCGGGGAAGACCATGCTCGACAGCGACCCGTCGGGCCGGCGGATGTAGTCGTACATCACCTCGTCGAAGCCGAGTTTCGCCGCTTCCACCGCGAGATCGATGTTGTAGCGCCGCATCTCGGCGCTGGCGAAATTGGTGAAGGCGATCGCGCCGTAGTGACTGGAGTACGGCTGCCCGGACGGGCTCTGCACCACCCAGTCGCGCCGACCGGAGTTCCACGCCCATTCGGCCATGGTCGGATCACGGAAGGCGACGATCCGGCCCACCACCCGCACGCCCATGTCGTGCAGCAGTTTCAGCGCGTCGGGGGCGTTGTAGATGGTGCTCGCGGCCCCGGACTCGCGGGCCAGGGGCACCTGGGAGTCGTAGCCGATGACGCCGTCCTCGTCCTTGATGTCGAGCTGGACGGTGTCGATGCGCCGCTCGCGCACCATGTTCAGCACGTCCTCACGCAGTGGTTCGTACGACCAGGCGTGCGCGGTGACGTGCACCGCCCGGATCCGCGGCACCACGGCCCGGGTGGTGATGGGCTGGGTCACGGTCTTGCCGTCGGAGTCGGTGGCGACCAGCGCGCCGCCGACCGGCAGTCCCGCGAGCGTGATCTCGAACGCGCCGTCCTCGGCCAGCGCAACCGGTTGTCCCGCCGCCGTGAGACTCTCGGCGCCGACCGCCTTGCCGCGCAGGGTGATCGGCGCGCGATAGGACGACACCGTCTCGGGCTGGCTCACCTCGAGGGCGAGCGGCAGGGCCGCGGCCTCGGTGCGAGTGGCGCCCGATCTGGCCCACAGCACTCCGGCGACAACGACCGCCACGACAACCATCGCAACGACTACCGCCAGGCGGCGACGCCCGGTGGCCGGGACCCGCTTCAGCAACGCGCACACCAACTCTCACTCGAATCTGCCCGAAGTTCCCCAAACTATCCGCTGCCGCGCGGGCTCGCGCGCGGGAATTCCGACTCTGGCCCGTAACGGATTGGCGGACATTAGAGTTCGGTGGATGGCCAGATTCGGGTTCGGCGCGGCCGGTGCCGCCGTCGTGGCGCTCATGATCATCATCACCGGCTGCGGAACCGCCGATCGGGCCGCCGTGGCGCCCGAGGCGGAGACCTCGGTCCTCGCGCCGCCGCCCCCGCCCGATCCCGCGGCCGTGGGCGCGAACGAGCTGGGCCTGGTGCCGATCCTCATGTACCACCAGATCACTCCCACGCCGGCCGGGGAGTACGACCAGACGCCCGAGAAGTTCCGGGCCGAACTGGATCGGCTGCTGCGCGAGAACTACCGCCCGATCACGGTGTCCCAGTACGTCTCCGGGGCGATCGACCTGCCCGCCGGCACGCACCCGGTGGTGCTGACCTTCGACGATTCCACCGCCGGTCAGATCTCCTTCACCGCCGACGGTGTCCCGGCGCCGGACACGGCCGTCGGAATCCTGGAGCGGTTCCGCGCCGAGCATCCGGAGTTCGCGCCCACGGCAACGTTTTTCGTGAACAACGAGGCGTTCTCCGGGGAGACGCGCGCCCTGCCGTGGCTGGCCGCGCACGGCTACGAGATCGGCGCGCACACCGCGACGCACGCCAACCTGGCCCGGCTGGACAGCGCGGGCGTGCAGCGCGAGATGGTGGAGAACGTTCGCGCCGTCACCGCCGCGGTACCCGGCGCCCAGGTGCGCAGTCTGGCCCTGCCGCTGGGCATTTCCCCCGCCGACCGCGCCCTGGCCGCCGCGGGATCCTGGGACGGCCAGGCGTACGCCTTCGGCGCGGTCATGCTCGTGGGCGCCGAACCCGCCCCGTCACCCTTCGGCGCGATCGATCCCACCGCGATTCCGCGCATCCGCTCCGGCCGATCGCCGGTGCCCTTCGATTCCACGCACTGGCTGGATCGGCTCGCCGAGAACCCGGCCCAGCGCTACACCGCGGACGGCGATCCGGCTCGAATCTCGTTCCCCCGCGCCCTCGCCGCCGAACTGACCGCCCGCTGGACCGACCGCGCCACGGCGTACTGAGCGTCGAATTCGCCCGGGCGCCGGGCGACGGCCGGTTGTCTGCACACCGCGCGCCGGCGTCCCCGATCCGGGCCGGGACATGAATCGCACACTGCCCCAGACAAATCCTGTGCGTCCCGGGCACTTCCCGTCCGATGACTGGGCGGTAGCGGCCCGGCCTCGCGATCTCGGTGTCCCAGCCACGCCCGGTCCCTGGGTCCCGCATGTCTTGTCCTCGACCGCAACCGCCAATCCGACAGGTGTGACAGGTCACGGTTGTGCATCGTTCGTGACGGGCGTTACTGTAGCGACTCGTCGGTAGGAACTGCGTCGTTCCTCACCGCGGGGAGGATGCACGATCGCATGATCAGAAATCGATTGGCGGCCAAGGTGGCGGCCGCGACGACCGCCGTGCTCACGGTGATCGCGGGCGCGGTGCTCGCCGCCGGGCCCGGGCAGAGCACGCCGGACACCGACAGCCTCAATGCCCAGCTCACCGCCACTCATACCGGCCCGCAACAGTATCCGCGGGTCTTCATCGAGTGGGACGTCCCGATCACCATGAGCGACGGCACGGTGCTCAAGGCGAACGTCTACCACCCGGCGGACGCGAACGGGCAGCCGATCGCCGAGCCGACGCCGACGATTCTGAATCTGACCCCCTACACCAAACTGCTCGGCAATATCGCCGACTCGGCACTGGCCGTCCCCGGACTGTCCGATCTGCTCATGCCGGTGCTGGCGAATCTCGACTTCTCGGCCTTCGGCCTGGGCGGGCTGAGCGACCTCGGCAACGCTGTCTCAGGCGGCGCGGGCCGCACGTTCGCCGTGGACCGCCAGCTCATCCAAAGCGGCTACACCCAGGTCGTGGTGGATGTGCGCGGAACCGGCTTCTCGCAGGGTGTCTGGCAGGTCTTCGGCGACCGGGAGCAGCAGGACGGCGCCGAGGTCGTGGACTGGGCCGCGGCTCAGCCGTGGTCCAACGGCAAGGTCGGCATGAGCGGCATCTCCTACTCGGCGATCAACCAGATGCACACCGCCGAGCGCAAACCCGCCGCGCTGAAGGCGATCTTCCCGATCGTGCCCGGCAGCGATCTCATTCGTGACGTGGCCGCGCCCGGCGGCGCGCTGGGCATCGGCTTCATTCCGGAATGGCTGGCGGCGGTGAATGTCACCAAGCTGATGCCCGATCTGGTCGCGGTGCTGTCCGGCAAGTTCGACGGGGTCTGGCTCGCGGACCGGATCAAGGATCCGTTCACCTTCTTCAACGTCGTCATCGCCGCGCTGACTACCCCGAGCATCGATCAGATCCCGGACTATCTGAACGACATCCTCGACGACGAGAGCGCGCTGCGCCGGGCCTGGGTCGGCGATCCGTCGCAGATCGAGGTCCCGACCTTCATCTACGGCGGCTGGCACGACATCTTCACCTACTCCTCGGCGCGGGCGTTCAACGAGATCAACGTGCCCGACAGCCAGAAGAAGCTGGTGATGGGCAATACCTACCACGTCACCACCGGCGCGGGCCTCGGCCGGCCGGGTGCGCCGCCCGCGCTCGATGTCCTGCAGCGCGCGTGGTTCGACAAGTGGCTCAAGGGGATCGACAACGGCATCGACGGCTACGACCAGGTCACCAGCTGGCAGCAGGGCGGCGGCTGGACCACGAGTTCGGCGTTCCCGCGCCCGGACGCCGACTACCGCCGGATGTATCTGAACGGCGCGCCGTCGGGTTCGGCGCCGGGCAGTCTGCGTGACGCGAGCCTGACGACCGCGCCCGGTGCGGCCGACCGGCTGACGGTCGCGCCCGGTCTCACCACCGTGTGCTCGCGCGACACCGCGCACGGCACCGCCGGCATCGTGGCGGCCTTCGACATCTGCGCCGAGGACGCGCGGATCAGCGAGACGAACGCGCTGACCTTCACCACCGCCCCGGTGACGCAGCCGACGCAGATCTCGGGACCGATTGCGGTGCACCTGAATACGGTGCTCGACGCCACCGACGGCTACTGGACCGTGACGCTGAACGACGTCGCGCCCGACGGCCGCTCGCAGGTGTGGACCACCGGGCAGCTCACCGCGTCGCTGCGCGCGCTGGACGAGGGGAAGTCCACCCGCTCGGCCAACGGCGACTACACCTCGCCGTACCCGTACCTGACCCTGGACACGCGGCAACCGCTGGTGCCGGGCGAGGCCACGGCCATCGATCTGGGTCTGTTCGCCACGGACGGCGTCCTGCAGCCGGGCCATCGCCTGCGCATCGACGTCTTCGCCGGCAACTTCCCCAGCAGCATCCTGTTGCGCCCGCTGCTGAACGAGAGCGAACTGCGGCCGCAGCACATCGAGTTGGATCCGGATCGGCCGAGCTGGGTGAACATCCCGGTGATCGGCGATCCCGGCTGGTGACGCCGGTCGGCAGGTGAACACCGCGGCGATGCCCGGACCGGATGGTCCGGGCATCGCCGTTTTCGTGCGCCGTGCGCGAGAACCATGCCTTTCACCTGGGGCTACGGCATCGGCGAGATTGTTCTAGTCAACTCGACTAAAACGATGCTATGGTTGCCGCATGATCGAAGCGATGGTGCGAACCGACACCGGGGCCCGGCCCGACGACGTCGAGTTCCTGCGGTTTCCGGGCGGGGAGTGGTTCCTCAAGACCGGACCCGGATTCGACCCGGCCGCACCGCGATTCGCGGTGGTGCGCGGCGGCTTCCCGGATGATCTGCTGGCCCTGGGCATGTGGTCGGATCTGGTGCGGCGGCACGGGCAGCCGGCCCGCGTGCTCATGCCGTACATCCCCGCCGCGCGCACCGATCGCGATATCCCCTGCGGTGCCGCGGTGTACGCCGCGGTCATCACGGCTTTCGCCGACGAGCTGATCTACGCCGACATCCACTCGCCGCTGGCGGAATCGAAGCTGACCGCGAGCACGCTGGTCCCGATTCCGCTGGGGCCCTTGGCCGCCGCCGCGCTACCGCGCGACTACCAGGTGGTCATCGCACCCGACGCCGGCGCCCGCGCCCGGGCCGACGAGGTCGCCGCCGCGCTGGGCGGGCTCGAGGTGCGCTACGGCCGCAAGCGGCGCGACCCCGCGAGCGGGCGGCTCGGCGGCTTCGAACTCGATCCCGATGCCGTCGCCGGGCGCCGGGCCCTGGTCGTCGACGACGTCTGCGACGGCGGCGGCACCTTCGCCGGACTGGCGGCGGCCGGCGCGTTCGGCGCGGCCGAACGGGTGGATCTGTGGGTCACCCACGGCGTCTTCTCCGGCGGTCCGCGCCTGCGCGGCCATCTCGCGCCCTACGCCGCCGTCCACACCACCGACTCCCACCCCGGAGCCCACGCCGCCGACCTCGGCGACCGGCTGCGCATCGTCCCCATCGTCGAACACGCTCTCACGCAAGGAATCCTGTGATGTTCCGCAACGCCATCGATCCGCTGTTCCTGACCGACGCCTACAAGCTGGATCACCGGCGGCAGTACCCGGCGGGCACCACGCGCGTGTATTCCAATCTCACCCACCGCGGTTCGCGCGTCCCGGGCGTCGAGCACGTCGTGCACTTCGGGCTGCAGGCGTTCGTGACCGATGTGCTCGAGGACGCCTTCGGCCGCTTCTTCGCCGCCGATGTCGATCGGGTGTGCGCCGACTACGAACGCCGGGTGACCGCGATCCTGGGCCCGAACGCCATCGGCAGCCAGCACATTCGCGATCTGCACGCCCTGGGCTACCTGCCGCTGTCGATCCGGTCGCTGCCCGAGGGCACCCTCGTGCCGGTGAAGGTGCCGGTGCTGACCGTGGAGAACACGCACCCGGACTTCTTCTGGCTGACCAACTACATCGAAACCGCGCTCTCGGCGGCGATCTGGCAGCCGTCCACCTCGGCCACCACCGCCTGGCGGCTGCGCCGCCTGCTGGACGAGCGGGCCCGCGCCACCGGCGCACCCGCCGCGGCCGTGGACTTCCAGGGCCACGACTTCTCCTTCCGCGGCATGGCGGGCATCGAGGCGGCCGCGGCGTCGGGTGCGGGACACCTGCTCTCGTTCACCGGGTCGGATTCGCTGGTCTCGGAGGACTGGATCCGCTACTTCTACCCCGGCGACACCGGCGAGCCGCTGCTGGCCTCGGTTGCCGCGACCGAACATTCGGTCATGTGCGCGGGCACGCGGGAATCGGAGGACGAGACCTACCGCCGGCTGCTCGAGCTGTATCCCAGCGGCATCGTCTCGGTAGTGAGCGACACCTTCGACCTGTGGCGGGTGCTCACCCACACCCTGCCCGCGCTGCGCGAACGGATCCTGAGCCGGGACGGCACCCTGGTGGTGCGGCCCGACTCCGGTGATCCGGAGACCATCCTGTGCGGCACCGGCGCCGATGACAGCCCGGCGGGCCTGGGCGTGGTCCGCCTGCTCTGGAAGGCGTTCGGCGGCACGGTGAACGACGCGGGCTACAGGGTGCTCGACCCGCACGTCGGCGTCATCTACGGCGATTCGATCACCTACGATCGCGCCGACGCCATCACCGCCCGCCTGACCGCGCTCGGATTCGCTTCCACCACCGTCGTTTTCGGCGTCGGCTCGTACACCTACCAGTACGTCACCCGAGACACCTTCGCCTCCGCCATGAAGGCCACCTACGTCGAGGTGGACGGCGTCGGCCGGGACATCTTCAAGGATCCGGTCACCGACAACGGCACCAAACGCTCCGCGCGCGGACGGCTCGCGGTGCTGCGGGACGGGGAAGGGGAACTCTACGTCCAGCAGCAGGCCACCCCGGAACAGGAAGCCGCGAGCGAACTGCTGGAGGTATGGCGCGACGGGACCTTCCTGCGCCGCACGGGATTCGCCGATATCCGCGCCCGCCTCCGGGCCACGCTCGATCGCCCCGCGGTGGTTCCCCCGGCAACGGAGACTCCCGCGGCGGTGTGAGGTGGTGTTGCGGCACCGGGGCTTGCCGGTCAACGGGTGCGGCGAGTTCGGTGTGGCCCGAGGGAAGTGCGGGAAGCCGGGGTGTCCGGGGCCGCGCGCGACCGGCATCGCTCCGCCGGTGCGCAGCCCTCGCCGTCGGCGCCGCCGTGGTGCGGGACTCGTCCGAATGAGTCCCATTGCGGCGCTTGGGAGATGATGGGGCGGTGCTGAGCATTTTCGACGAGGAGTTCGCCCGCGATCCGTGGCCGGTGCTGCGGTCGCTGCGGGACGGCGGGGGAGCGCATCGGGTGGCCACGCCGGACGGGCCCCCGGCCTGGCTCGTCACCAGGTACGCCGACGTGCGCGAGGGTCTGCTCGACTCGCGCCTGTCGACGAATCTGCGCCACAGTGCGGGGGCGGACTACCGCGGCTTCGCGGTGCCCGAGCCGCTGGATGTGTTCCAGCGCAGCGAACTCGACGAACTGGCTCGGCTGCGCGGCCGGGTGACCGGGCAACTGCGCCGGTCCGGGGACTGGGGTGAGCGGGCGGGCAAGCTGGTGGCCGACCTGCTCGCCGAGCTGGACGGCGCGGGCGATTTCGACTTCGTCGAGCGGGTGGCGCTGCCGCTGCCCGCGCTCGTCCTCGGGGAGCTGCTCGGGCTGCCCGACGTCGAACGGGACGCGCTGGCGAGCTGGGCGGCGGCCACCCTGCGGCCCGATGCCGCACCGCGGGCCCGCGACACCCTGGCCCGGATGGCGGAGATCGTCGAAGCCGTCATCGCGCACGGCCGGGCCGGATCCGCGGACACCGTGCTCGGACGGCTGGCGCGCGACGAAAGTCGCGGTCCGGCAGCGGATTCCGGTGAACTGCCCGGGGTGCTGTTCTATCTGCTGTTCGTCTGGTACGAGGTGCTGATGGATGTGCTGGCCGGCGCGGTGCTCACCCTGTCCGGCCGTCCGGAACAGCTCGGCACGGTGCGCACGGCGCCGGACGCCGCCGTGGACGAACTGCTGCGCTTCCTGTCGCCGCAGGTGCTGGCCGGACCCCGGTTCGCCGTCACCGATCTGGTGATCGGGGGCAAGACCGTCGCGGCCGGGGAAACGGTGCTGCTGTGCCTGGCCGCGGCCAATCACGATCCCGAACGATTCACCGATCCGGGCGTTCTCGATCTGTCGCGCTCGCCCAATCCGCATGTGGCACTGGGGCACGGCGCGCACGCCTGCGTCGGGGCGGGGCTGTTGCGACCGGTGCTCGGTGCGGTGTTCGGCGAGCTGTACGCCCGGTGGCCGGGCCTGTGCGCCACGGTGCCGGAGCGAGAGGTGCGGTGGCGCTCGGGATTCCGGCATCGAGGGCCGCTGCGCCTGCCGGTGCACCCGGGAAGGACTTCGTGAACGGGGCGAGCGACTCTGGTCGCCCCATTCCGACTCCGCGTACGAACCTCATCGATTCCGCTGTCCTCCCCTTCGGGGACAGCGACATCGGTGAGCGGAACGAAGTAGGGACGAGTATATGATCGGCATCACCACCGCTGTCAACTGCAGGAGACAGGATTAGAATGGTTGCCGCACAACAGCATCCGTTCACCAGCGCGCTGAACAGCCTGATCGGCGGCATGCATCCGCCCGTGACCAGGGACAGCCGGGAAGTGGAGATCACCCACCGGGCGCTGGCCGAGGATATCGCGCGCACCACCGGTGTGGGCCTGTCGGCGAACTATCTGTGGAAGTTGCGTACCGGGCAAACGGTCAATCCCTCCTTCGAGACCCTCGAGGCGCTGCGCGTCTACTTCGGGCTCGACAGCCTCGATCCGCTGACCAATCCCGAGCTCGCCGTCGCGCGCGGCCGGGAATTGGCTCTGATCAACGCGCTCAAGGGAAAAGCCGACTCGGCGGCGCTGGAACTGGTGCTGCGCGATGGCCTGGCGCACGGTACCGTGCGGGCCGAGACCATCGTGGCCATGCTCGATGTGCTCCGGCGGATCGAGGCCGAAACCTATGGGGAAGACTTGTGAGACATGCGGATCGCGGTCTGGGAGAGCTCGGGGGATGAGCAATCCATGATGGATCATCGCCGATTGCGGCGCGGGTTGCGGGACCTCGGGTTGCCCGGCCGGTTCACCGTCGCCGAACTGGCCGAGGCCCTGGCCCGCCGTCGCGGCCGCCCCCTGCGCCTGCGCCCGGAACCGTTTCCGGTGGCCGGCCTGTCCGGTGGCCTGCTGGTGACCAGGGACATCGATTTCCTGGCCTACCAGAGCAATACCAGTGAACTGCACCAGGACCACATCGTGTGCCACGAGTTCGGGCATCTGCTCGCCGGCCACGAACCGGTCACCGTCACCGGCCAGGACGCCCTGCGCCTGCTCGCGCCGAACATCGATCCCGCGGTCGTGCGGCGCATGCTCGGCCGCTCGTGCTCTTCCGAGGCCGAGGAGCGCGAGGCCGAGCACATCGCGGATCTGCTGATGGCGCATCACATCACGCGCTGGACGCCACGCGCGGAATGGGTGCTGCCGGACACCACTCCCGCCGACATCCGGAATCTGCTCGACACGCTCGGTCCCGGAATCGACTGATACCCGGTGGAATTCGCTCTCGTCTACGGCAGCGTCGGCACGCTCGCCGCGGTGGTGTTCACCTGGCGCCTCGTCCTGGCCGTGCGCGGACCCCGCGGCAGCGCGCGCTGGGCTGTCGCCATCGCCATCGCCTGCACCGCGGTCGGTTTCGTCACCGCCATGCCCGCCGCCTACGAATGGGTCGCGCGGGTGAGCGGCGTTCCCAACCTGGCCACGCTCATCGTCTACTCCGCCATCACCACGGCGGTGATGGCGCAGATCGTCTGGACCACCTACCTGGTGGTCCCGGACGGGAACACGTCGCCGATCCGGAATGTCAACGCTCGCAACGTGGTCGTCGCCAACGCGGTGGTGGTCGCGATCATGATCGGGCTGTTCGCCGTCGCGCCGGTGCACGACGCACCGCACGCGACCGACTTCGATCACCACTACGCGACCGAACCCGTGGTCGACGCATTCCTCGCCATCTATCTCACCGCCTACACCCTGGCGCTGCTGCGCATCGTGGTGCTGTGCCGGGCCTGGCTGCCGCACGTGCGCGAACAGCCCTGGCTGCGCCGGGGATTGCGGCTGCTGACCGTGGGCTCGATCATCGCGGTCGGCTACAGCGTGGGCAAGGTCGTCGCGGTGGCGGCGGCCTGGGCCGGGATCGACGCGCGCACGCTCAACAGCGATGTCGCGCCGGCGTTCGCCAGTGCGGGCGCGACCGTCATGCTCGTGGGGTACCTGTGCCCGTCGCTGCTGCCGCGGGCGACGGCCGCGGTCCAGCGGATCCGGGCGCTCCCGAGGCTGCGGCCGCTGTGGACGGCGTTGCGGACCGCGGCCCCCGAGGTCGCCCGGGCCGCGCCGGAGACGCGCCGCGCGCCGCGGGACCTGGTGTACCGCAGGGTCATCGAGATCCGCGACGCCCTGCTCCTGCTGCAACCCCACCTGACGGCGCGGGACACGGCGCTGGCGGAGCGGGTCGCGGACCGGCTGGGTGTCCGGGAGCGGGACCGCGCCGCCGCGGTGGAGGCGGCGCGCATCGCCGTCGCCCTGCGCGCGTACGAGGCGGGTGCGGTGGCGGTGGACGGCGGGGAGAGCTTCCGCCGACCGGACCGGCCCACATTTCTGGGTGAACTCGGTTGGCTGGTAGCGGTTTCCACCGCGTACCGCAGCTCCCCGGTCGTCCCGGCGGTGCTGCTCGAAACCAGTGAATCCGTTCCGCCGCCATCGTGAAAAGTCCTGCACAGGACCGTATTACGGGACGTTGCGAAAAGTTCTCGGTACCCCGACCTGACGAATGCGCGAGTTGGGGCTATCCTTTCCGATGCGGGGGCGGTGTTCGGTATCCCCTTCATCGAACACCGTACCCGTCCAAATCTTTTGTACCGCTACGGATTACGGCTGCGGACTACCCTCGCCGGGGTCCGGCAGCAGGGTGTACATCCAGCGCCCCCGGTGCGGTTGTTCGCCGACGAAGATGCGCACGTGCACCTGGCGCCAGTCCCCGCCCGCGAGCGGGCGAATGGTCATGGGCCGCCATTCGAAGGCCGTCGGCGGGATGTCGGTGCTCCACAGCCGTTCGAAGTCCGGTGAGCGGGCGCACTCGCGTTTGATCTCCTCGATCCGCCTCGGATCGGCGACGCCGGGCGCCATGTGCCGGAAGGACTGCACCAGGATGTGCGCCTCGCGCTCCCAGTCCTGCAGCACCCGGCGGGCGCGCGGATCCAGCAGCGTGTACGCGATGATGTTCATGCCGGGTTCGAGCCCCGGGAATGTCCGCCTGAAGGGTTCGTTGACGGCCAGCAGGTCCAGCGCCAGCGCGGTCAGATAGCAGGCCGGGGCGGGGAGGCCGTTCAGGAATCGCAGCTCGGCGGCATCGGGTGCGGAGTGTTCGTTGGCGATGGCTGTCAGCTCCGGCTGCAGGACGGTGTTCGCGTAGTCCCGATACATTTGCGGAACGCTCAGCGCGTCGAAGAGCGCGCTCAGGGTGGTGTGGGTCGGCGGGCGGGTGCCCTGCTCGAGCTTCTGGATCAGGCCCTCGGAGACGCCGGCGATGCGCGCCAGCTCGGTGCGGGTCAACCGGGAGGCCTCGCGGCGTTCGCGCAGGTAACCGGCAATGGTCATATGGGGCTCGACCATTCGCACTACCTCCGAGAACTCACTACCCCCCATACCGTTGCTTTCCCGACAAACTACCGTCCGGGCGGGTCCGGCTCGCATCGGGGAGTCGCCGGACGGTTGCCGGGCTCGTACGCGGGAGATCTTCGGCTTTTTCGCAAAAGTGATCTTTCGTGCGACGCCCGACAGAGCCGGAGCTGGGTGATTTACTGGGGACTTGCTGTTGGGAACGTGTTCTTGTGCTGCGAGGTAAGTTCGATGGCTCGAAGGGTTCACAAGCTCGGCGCCGGATCCGGTGTCACCCACCACGGGCCGAGCGATCCCGTGCCGATGATGCCGCAATGGCTGGTCCCGCCGCCGGGAGCCCTTGTCGCACAGCCGGTCTCGAATCCGGTCGAGCGGCGGCGCGGTCCGCGGCCCGATGACGGCGCACCCGGGGGTGAGGTGCTGCTCGCGCTGCTCGGCACGCTGAGCCTGGGCGCGGCCGGAGTGCTGGCCGCGCACGGCGACGTCCTCATCGCGGTGTTGCTCGCGCTGACCGGCGGCTTCCTGCTCTATTTCGCGAACGTCATCCGGGTGCGCCGCCGCGCGATCTAGCGCCCGGATCGGCCGCTGTCCGGCCGCGGACAGCGGCCCGGTCGTGACCGGGCACGACAATCCGTAATCAATGTGCCATTGACAAATGGCGCATTGATCAATGATTGTCTGAAGTATGACGAGAACAGGGTCAAAGGCGACCTTTGTATCGGCGGTGGTACCCGAGACGGCCTCGCGGCAGGCACGACTCGCGGCACACGCGTCGGTGGCCGGCCTGCGACGGATCAACGGTTTGCTGCCGCGCAATCGGGTCGGCATCCAGGCTGGACGCGGGCTCATCGCCGGCGTCATGGCGGCTTTCGGGCCACCGCTGCCGGGCACCCGGGTGGACGCGGTGCGCGTCGGCGGGGTGCGCGGGGAGTGGGTGCGGGCCGCCGGCGTCGCCCGGGGCGAGCGGGCCATCTACTACATCCACGGCAGCGGATACGTGGTGTGCTCGGCGCGCACCCATCGCGGCCTGGCGTCGCGGCTGTCGAAGCTGACCGGGCTGCCGGTCTTCCTCGTCGACTACCGGCTGGCCCCCGAACATCGCTTCCCGGCCGCGGCCGACGACATCGACGCCGGCTACCGCTGGCTCCTGGACAGCGGCTTCCGGCCAGAGAATCTGGTGATCGGCGGTGACTCCGCGGGCGGGCACCTGGCACTGGACCTGCTACTGCAGAACCAGCGCGCGGGCATCGCGCAGCCCGCGGGCGTGTTCATGTTCTCCCCGCTCATGGATCTCACCCTCACCCTGGCCGAGAGCCGCGATCGCGCACTGCCCGATCCGATGGCGCCCGCGCGGACCGGTCGCCGCCTGATCGAGCTGTACACGCAAGGGCAGCGGGCGGATTCACCGCGCCTGCGCCTGGACATCGCACCCGGCTCGGCGCTCCCGCCGCTGCTGGTGCAGGCCAGTGCGGGCGAGATGCTCGCCGACGACGCCAGGCTGCTGCGCGACATGGCGGTCGCCGCCGGGGTGCGCTGCGACCTCGAACTGTGGCCGGGGCGTATCCACGTCTTCCAGGCGCTGCCGCTGCTGGTACCCGAAGCCGTTCCGGCACTGCGGCGTACCCGCGACTTCATCGCGTCCGCGCTCGCGGACGCCGCTCCCGCGAAAGTGAGCTGACCATGGGAATTCTGGACGGGCTGCTGCCGGTGTTCGGCGACCGGCGCTCGCACGCGGCCAAGGCCGTCGTCACCGGCGCGGGCAGCGGTATCGGACGCGCCTTCGCCCTCGAAATCGCCGCGCGCGGTGGGGAAGTGGTGTGCGCCGACATCGACAAGGATCGGGCCGACGAGACCGCCCGCCTGATCGAGCGCACCTACGGTCGTCCCGCGCACGCGGTGTTCTGCGACGTATCGCGCCGGGCGGACGTGGAGAGCCTGGCCCTGCACGCCGAACTCATCTTCGGCGGACCGCCGACCCTGGTCGTCAACAACGCCGGCGTCGGCATCGGCGGAAAGCCGGTGGGCGAGATCGGATTCGACGACTGGCAGTGGGCGATGGGCATCAACCTGTGGGGCGTGGTGCACGGCTGCGAGATCTTCGCCCCGCAGCTGCGCGCCGCCGGGCGCGGCGGGATCATCAATGTCGCCTCGGCGGCGGGCTTCGCCGCGGCCCCGGGCATGGCGGTCTACAACGTGTCCAAGGCCGGGGTGATGTCACTGTCGGAGACCCTGGCCGCGGAGCTGTCCGGCAGCGGGGTCGCGGTGACCGTGCTGTGCCCGACCTTCGTGCGGACCAATGTGGTGCGGGACGGGCGCATCGGCTCGGGCGCCTCGCGTCTGGCCGCCGAACTCATGCGCTGGACCGGGTTCTCGCCCGAGCGCGTCGCCCGCACCACCCTCGACTCGCACGATCACGGCCGGCTCTACGTGCTGCCCCAGCTCGACGCGCACGCGGTGTGGCTGCTCAAACGGCACTTCCCGGCGCTCTACGCGCACGGTCTCGGCGTACTCAATCGAGTACTGCCCCAAGAAAATTCGCCCGCCCCGGCCACCGGCGGGATTGGCACGGAAAAGACGGGAGTCTGACATGTCCTTCGACTTCGACAAGATGCTGAGCATGATCGAGGCCAAGCAGTGGGCGCTGGCCGACATCGACTGGGACGCACCGGGCGCCGAGCTCATCGCCCCGGACCTGCACGCCAAGCTCAAGCCCTTCATGGCCGATCTGATGTGGATCGAGAACGTGGGCGCGCGCGGATTCGCGGCCATGGCGCAGAAGGCCCCCACCGAGACCCTCAAGCAGATCTACCGGTACTTCCACGCCGAGGAACAGCGGCACGCCAACGCCGAACTGGCGCTCATGCGGCGCTGGGGCATGCTCGACGGGGACGAGATCCCGGAGCCGAACATCAACGTGAAGCTGGTGATCGACTTCCTGGACAAGCACGCCGACGACATGTCGCTCTCGTTCCTGGGCACCGTGATTCCCATGCTCGAGGTGGCGCTGGACGGCGCGCTGATCAAGTTCATCACCGACGAGATCGAGGATCCGGTCGCGCAGGAGGTGTTCAAGCGGATCAACAACGACGAATCCCGGCACCTGGCCACCGATTACGCGGTCATGGAGCTGCTCGGGCACGCCACCGCGCGCAAGCTCGCCGCGGAACTGGTCGGCGGCTGGGTCAAGCCGTCGTTCCTGATCGGTGTGCTCAGCTACGTGCCGCTGCTGAACAAGATGCGCGACAACATCGTCGAGATGGGCGTGGACGAGGAGAAGCTCTACGCGGCCATGCGCAAGTTCAAGGCGGTGGGCGAGCGCACCCCGATCGCGAACCGGGTGCCCATGTACCGCATCGTCAAGATGCACAGCGGCTGGGTGATCAACCGCGATCATCCCTACCACCTGTTCGCCGATGCCATGGTCAAGGTGACCGCGCGGATTCCGGAGCGCTTCCTGGGCGCCGCGCCCACCTGGTCCAAGGAACTCACCTACGAGCCGGTCGCGTGATGGCGACCGTGACCAAGCCGCTGGACGTGGCCGTCATCGGCGCGGGCTTCGCCGGTATCGGTGCGGCGATCCGCCTGCGGCAGAAGGGCATCACCGACTTCGCGATCTTCGAGCGCGATGCTCGGGTCGGCGGGACCTGGCGGGACAACACCTATCCGGGAGCGGCCTGCGACATCCCGTCGCGGCTGTACTCGTTCGGGTTCGCCCCGAACCCCGACTGGTCCCACACCTACTCCGGCAGCGGTGAGATCCTGGGCTACATCGAGTCCATGGTCGAGAAGTTCGGGATCCGCCCCTACATTCGCTTCGGGCACACCGTGACCGGGATGGTGTTCGACGAGACCAGCGGTCTGTGGGACATCTCCTTCGGCGCCGGTCGGCGAAAGGTCAAGGCGCGCACGGTCATCGTGGCGTCGGGACCGCTGTCGAACGCCAGCTTCCCGAAGATGCCGGGCATCGACGGTTACGAGGGGCACAAGATCCACAGTGCCCGCTGGGATCACGACTACGACTTCGCCGGCAAGAAGGTGGCGGTCATCGGCACCGGCGCGAGTGCGGTGCAGATCATTCCGGAGCTGGTGAAGTCGGCCGCCTCGGTCAAGGTGTTCCAGCGCACCCCGGGGTGGGTGCTGCCCCGGGTGAACCTGCGCACCAACGCGGTGACCAAACAGCTGTACCGGCAGGCGCCGCTGACCCAGAAGCTGGCGCGCGACGCGTGGTTCTGGGGCCACGAATCGGTGGCGCTCGGCGTGGTGTGGACCTCGCCGCTGACGCGCGTGGTGGAGTCGGTCGCACTGGCGCACTTGCGATCCCAGGTGCGGGATCCGTGGCTGCGGCGGCAGCTCACCCCGGACTTCCGGGCCGGGTGCAAGCGGCTGCTGATCAGCAACGACTACTACCCGGCGCTGCAGCGTGAGAACTGCAAGCTCATCACCTGGCCCATCGCGCAGCTCTCGCCCAACGGCATCCGCACCGCCGAGGGCATCGAGCATCAGGCCGACTGCATCGTGTTCGCCACCGGTTTCGATGTATCCAAAGCCGGTGCGCCCATTCCTATTACGGGGCGCGAAGGGCGGGTGCTGGGCGAGGAGTGGAGCCGGGGCGCGTACGCGTACAAGAGCGTCACCGTCGCCGGCTACCCGAACCTGTTCCTGACCTTCGGGCCGAACTCGGGGCCGGGGCACAACTCTGCGCTGGTCTACATGGAAGCCCAGATCGAGTACCTGACCGACGCGATCGCGCTGCTGCTGAAGCGGGATCTGCGCATGCTCGAGGTCCGGCGCGATCGGCAGGACCGCTACAACACCCGCATCCAGCGGCGCCTGGGCGCCACCACCTGGAACTCGGGCTGCCGCAGCTGGTATCTCACCGAGGACGGGTTCAACTCGACCATGTTCCCCGGCTTCGGCACCCAGTTCGTGCGCCAGCTGTCCCGGGTGGAGCCGGACGATTTCGTCCTGACTCCGCGCGACGCCGCCCGGGCGCCGAGTGCCGGGCACGGAATCTCGGTGCCGCTCGGCTAATGTCGTCACCAGGCGTGCCGTCCGTCTCCGCGATGCTTCCGCGCACCGCGGAGCGGACGCCGCGCCCGGTCGATCGGCAACCGCGCGACAGGGAGGGCGAGCACAGGATGGCGGAGTACCGCATCGACGATCTCGCCCAGGCCGCGGGCATGACCACCCGCAACGTGCGCGCGTACCAGGAACGCGGCCTGCTGCCCACGCCCACCCGGCGCAGCGGGCGCGCCCTCATCTACGACGAGTCGCACCTGGGGCGGTTGCGCATCATCGACGCGCTGCTGCAACGCGGCTTCACCTCCGCGCACATCGCGGACTTCATCACCAGCTGGGAGACCGGCAAGGATCTCACCGAGGTGCTCGGGCTGCAACAGGCGGTTACGGCTACCTGGGGGAAATCCGAAGCGCCGCTGGAGGTTCCGCGCGAGCTGGTGGATACGTTCCTGGGTGACGCGGAGTCGGCCCCGGTGACCGGGGCCGAGCTCGAGCGGCTCGAGAACCTGGGGTTGATCCGCTCACACGCGGACATCGTCGAGTTCACCCAGCCCGAGCTGCTCGCGACCTTCGCGGCGTTGCACGGGTACGGCTATGGACTCGACGGCCTCATCGACGTGTACGCCGAGGTCGGGCAGCGGGTCGACGACATTGCCCGGCTCATGGTGACCGCCGCGAAGGATCAGATAGTCGCCGACCACGGCCCGGGCTGGCTCCCGGACACCGACGCCGAAACCGCGGCGCTCACGAAGATGCTCAACCATCTGCGCGAACTCGGCGTGACCGCGGTCCAGAACACCCTCGCGCAGGCGCTGGATCGCGTCCTGCAGAAGGAACTCGGCTCGTATCTGGAGACGGCCGCCGAACAGCGCGGGGCGGAGAAGCGGCAACAGACCTGAGCGTCAGGCACCGTCCGCGCGGGTCGCCGCGTTCACTTGTTCGGTGCCACCGAGGCGGCGACCAGGGGGATCGGTGACATCCACGCCGCGACACAATGCGAGCCGGACGTTTAGCTTGGCGAAGGGGTTGCTACCGTGACGCGGTGACCCGAGCCACTGACGCGACCCAGACCGAAGCCCCGGCGGACGACGCCGTGCGGGCGTACTTCCTGCCGCTCGGCGCGGTCTCGGACGGTTACGACCGCCTGCTCGCGACCGAGTCGACCACCAGCGTGTGGGCCTCGACCATGCAGCACGGCGCGCCGCCCTCGGCGCTGCTCGCCCGGGCGGTGGAGCAGTGCGAGCCCCGGCCGGACGCCCGTATCGCGCGCCTGACCATGGAGATCCTGGGTCCGATCCCGGTGGCGGAGATCGACGTCCGGGCCTGGATCGAGCGACCGGGCCGTCGCGTGGAACTGGTCGCCGCCGAACTCGCGTCGATCCAGCCCGACGGTTCGCGCCGTGTGGTCGCCACCGCACGGGCCTGGCGGATCGGCACGAGCGACACCGAAGCGGTCGCCTGGTCCGGCGACCGCGCCCTGCCGCCCGTACCGGAGCTGGACGCCATCGACTGGGAGTTCCCCCCGGGCTGGGATGTCGGCTACGTCAAGACCGTGGACATGCGCCCGGTCCCGGATGCCGGCGGCGCGCGCCGGGTGTGGGTGCGCCCGCGCGGCGTCGTCGTGGAGGGCGAGGAGATCAGCCCCCTCGTGCGCGTGTTCTCGGTCGCCGACGTCGCCAATGGCGTTGGGGCCCGGCTGGATCCGGCGCAGTACACGTTTCTCAACACCGATCTGACCGTCGATCTCTACCGGCTGCCCGTCGGCGAGTGGATCGGCCTGGCGGTCGAGACCTCGATCGGCCCGGATGGCGTCGGCATGTGTGCTACCGAGCTGTACGACGAGCGCGGACCGATCGGCCGGGTGCTGCAGATTCTCGAGGTCCGCGCCCGCGGCTGATCTTCCGGCGGTACGTGCTGCGCTACCGCCGATGTTCGTGCGGGTGTGTGTCCGGAGTGTCGTCCGTAAGTGGTGGCGGTGGTCCACCACATCCCGGCTCGACATCCGGCCACACCCACGGTGACAAGGCTGAGCATCCAAAGCGCGAGCACAGTCTCACCGCTCGAATTCGACGACGACATCGTGCACGAGCACGGCGAAAATGGCGGTGTCCCAGGGATCGGCATCGGCTCCGTCGAGGATCGCGTCCAGCAGCGGCGCGTACGCCAGGTTGCCCTGCCCGTGATACCCCGCCGCTCGCGCGCTGGCCAGCACGGCCTGAATTACCAAGGCGTACATGCCCGCTCGCGAGGCGGCGATGACGCTGCCGTCGCTCTCGATCCGCCGCAGCAGTTTCTCGGTGCACTCGATGACCTCTGTGAGTGCGCGGATCTCGACGTCGCGCAGTGCGCCGAAGTCCCAGATGGGGGTGGAGTCGGAAAGATCGAACATGGTGGGACCTCCCGTGTTTCGGGTGGTGCGGGGGTGGATGGGTGGGTGGGGACAAGCACAGCAGGTGCCGTCGCTGCGGGTCGGACAAAATGGGATACCGATTTAGACTGGCCCATTTCCCCACGACACGACCCGAGTTCGCTGTACAACTGACCCATCTACTGAACCGGCTTGATTCGAGTTTCCGAACCGAGGATTCACCGATGGCCACCACAGATGATCATGGCGACTCAGCGTCCACGCTGCCCCGGCGTCAACTGGGCCGATTCCTTCGCGAGCACCGAGAGCGGAATGGGCTGACGATCGAGGGCGCGGGCAAGCTTGCCGACCTCTCCAAATCGGCACTACAAAGACTGGAATCCGGACGGAATCAACGCATTCAGAAGCAGGACGTCCGCGCCCTGTGCGAGGTCTACGGCGTCGATGACGCGGACGCGAAGCAGGCGGTCGAGCTGGTCGAACAGGCCCGTGCCAAGAGTTGGTTTCACGCCTTCGGGGGATTGTTCAGCGACGAGTTCAACATGTACATCGGGCTGGAAGCCTCGGCGCGCCGAGCGGTCATCTACCACGAGCAGATCCCCGGTCTGTTGCAGACCAAGGACTATGCGCGTGCCCTGATCGGCACCTTCTATCGAGATGGGTTGCCCGAGGAGGTAGATCGCCGCGTAGAGCTCCGAATGAAGCGCCAGAACATCGTGACCCGCAAGTCCGAGCCTCTCGAACTCGAAGTGCTGCTTCATGAATCGGCGTTGCATCGAGTAGTTGGCAACCGCGCCGTCATGGCTACCCAGCTCCGTCACTTGGCCGAGTTCGGCAAACGTCCGAATGTCTCGGTCCGAGTCCATCCTTTCGCGGCAGGGATGACCTGGGGGATTCTGCACGGCCAGTTCGTCATTCTCGAGTTCGGCACCGATCCGCACGGTCGCTCGATCGAGCCGTCGATTGTCTACCTCGAAGGCGGACCGAGCAGCGATGTTTACCTCGAGAAGGTGGATGAGGTTCGGCGTTACGATGGCCTGGCGTCAGATATTCGGCGTACCGCGCTGGGCGAGAACGAGTCACGAGATCTGCTGCGGCACGCAGCGAAGGAGCACGAGCGTGAACACTGATCTATCCGAGGCGCACTGGTTCAAGAGCACCTACAGCGAGTCGGGTGGCCAATGCGTGGAAGTAGCCTTCCTCGCCGCCGAGGCGGTAGGTGTCCGCGACTCGAAGAACCCGTCGGCCGGCGTGCTCATCTTCAGCTCCACGCAGTGGGCGGCATTCACCACGGCCCTCGGCAACAGCGGGTTCGCCCCCTCCGAATAGTCCCGCGATCGAACACGTCGACATACAAGCCCCGCCGAATCGCCCTTTCGTATCCGCTGTCCGATAACGGTGTCGAAGTGGTCCAGTCTGGAACCGGATAGTCTGGCCGTGTGCCGGGCAGGGAGAGCCGGGCTCGATCCATGCGAGGGGGCAATCATTGACGAAAGAGGCAGCCAGAGAACCTGTTTCGTCGGTCCAGCATGAACGTGGTCTGACATCTCGGTCGCTTCGTTGCTGGCGAATCATCTGGGTTGTCGCTGTTCTCGCACTACTGGGGGCCGGAGCAGCAATCCTGGAAGTGGACCCGCAGCGCTATTACCGGCTCGACTCCCTGCGCCTATGGTTCACACTTGCATGTTGGACAGCCGCGTTTCTCGTCTATGTCGCTTTCGGGCACCGGCTGGCCCGCAACCACATCAAGCTGTGGATCGGCTGTGCCACCCTCATCGGCATCGTAATGCTCCCTTTTTGGTTGCTGACTCTGTTTTTTGTCACCTCGCCGCCCCCCGAGGACCACATTCGAACTGTGCAGGTCCAACTCACCCCCGACGGCCGTGTCGAGGCCGTCACCCTGTACGGCGACTACATGATGAACAACTTCTGCCAGGTTTGGCTGCGTGAACCCGACGGGCTGTTCGCACGCCGGGTCCTGCTCTTGAACCGGACCAGGTCCGGCTGCCCCAACGTCCAGTTCCTCGACAACACCACGATCAGCATCGATCAACGTGACGGCCGGCCGCCCCTGACCACCACCTTCGATCCCGACCGTATGCAGGTGGCCGAGTCCTTCGCTCCGCAGCCCTGATCGCCTCTGTCGGTAGATCTTCCGCCGGTCCGCGCCGGTCGGTTCGGCCTCGCAGTAGCGGACATGTCCTGGCCTGGGACAGCGATCTCTAGGGACGCTGCCCGATGATGGCGTTCACCGCGATTCCGATGTGGTGAACGTTGGCGCGGTCCTGGTCGATCGGCGTGCTTTCCTGTTCGGACGCGGGTCCGCTCTGGATGTTGATGATCGATCGGCCGTTTCGGTCATTGTCGACCGAGACGACGATGGTTGAGCCGTGACTGGTGAGGCTGGTTCCGGTGAGGGCGGTGCATCGGAGGTTCTTCCAATCGATGTCGGGCGTGCGAGTGGGAAGGTGCTCCACCGCGCGCAGGGCCGCCGAGAACACTCGATGTGGCGCCGAATCCACTGGGAATCGCGCGACTTGCGCGCCCCGGACCGGGAAGATGTCGAACTCGTGGACCGTGCCGTTATTCGAAGACTTCAGCCGGCGTGCAAGTACCCAGGTTGTTCCGGCCACCACTGCTGCCAGCACCCCGAAGCCGACCGCGACCGAGCCACTCGCACCGAGAATCGACACAATCAGCCACGCCGATATCGCAGCGCCGGACACGATTGTGAGGAACGAGTTCACGCTTGCTGCCGCGAAATTGCTGTCTCGAGTTCGGGTCGCGGTCTGCGAGCGACCCAAGCCCCACTGTTCCGGCTGACTCGAGATCTGGGTCTGGTTGCGTGCGCGGCGAACAAGGACCGTGGCGATGACGGCCATTCCCAGAACGAACCCGGTCCCCGCGATGCCCGCTGCGATTCCCATGCCTTGCCAGGCGTCCGAGGGGGTTCCCTCGCCGACCGCGACGGTTACGCCGGTCGTGTAATCGGCTGTCAGCCTGTAGATTCCGCCTTGATCGGCGTGGAACGTATATCCCGCGCGGCCTTCGACATCGTTGATGCCGTAGGACATCGTCGAGGTGACGCTCTGTAATCGGACGAGTTCGCCGTTGGGGTCGGTCAGGGTTACGGCGACGTCCTCGGCCGGCGGTCGTTCCCCTGCGCCCGCGTATTCGAAATGAATGGTGTAGTCGCGATCCGCGGCCAGCATGATTTGACCGGAGCCGGGTGTCTCGACGCGCTGGAACTGTCCGATCTTGTCGGGAAGTTGGACCAGAGCATTGATTCCGAAGATCGAGGCACAGATGATCCCTGCAACGATCGCGGCGATACCCGGGACGATCCACCACAGCGACGGCGTGGGTTGCGGAGGCCGAGACCAGGTCGGTTGCGGCTGTGGGTATCCCGGGTAGCCCATGTCGAATCCTCTGTGGCGGTGCTGGACTCGGCCCAGCACGGCGTTCCCGGCCCGGTCGAGTAAACCCGAGTCGAACGGAGCACGCCTATTTCGTGTCAATACACAACACTACAATGCGACTCCGACAGACGGTGCGGCGTTCGGGAGCCGCGCCCAGCGATTCGTTCGACCGCGACAAGCTCCGGCTTTCCGGAGACGGTGTCGCCTGCGCGCTATCGGGATTCAGTCGGTGCCACAATCAGACTCGGATGGTAATGCTGCATCTCGATGAGGATGGCCTCGACCGAGTAGGGGTGAAGTCTTTCCGGGGATAGGAGTATTGCCCTATGGCCCCGAGCATTCGACGCCGTCGCATGGAGCACAGGTCCGTCCAACGGCATTGTCGGCTCCCACGGCGCCCACTCGTTGAGGATGATCTCGACCGTGTACGAAGGTCCGATCCTGCGTAACCGGACCGCGGCTACCTGGTGCCAGAGAATCTTGTCCATCTCCGGAATCAGGAGGCCTTCTCGGTCGAGGACGAGTTCGGGCTTGTTTCGAATCAACGCTGCCCACGAAACCGCAGTCGCGCCCAGCGAAATCATGAGAACGCCTCCGCCGTACACGATTCGCTGCAGCAGGCCCATCTCCTCAACCAGGATGAAGAGAACGGCAGCCGCAGCCCACATGGGGGACAGCACAGCGAACATGATCTGCACAGCGCGCGAACCCGGATAGATCGTTTGTTCGCTCATCGATTCCTCAAACACCCAGATCTCCACCCATGCCCGCCGGGCCAGGCGTGGTCTCAGCACGACTACGACACGGGATTGCTCCGAACTCGACCCGTCACATCACCGACCCACGGCTGGCCGTCATACCGATCTTCTCCGACCCGGGATCCGAACTCAACTCCGCTGAACCACACCTGAGTGATCCGGCGAACAGAACTCGAGACGTCCCATCCCCAAACGGCCGGTCCGGTTCAATGCTGCTGTCGGTCACTCTGGTTCATCATTCGGGGCCCGAGTCCCGATGTCGCGCACAGCAACACCGATGCGGTAGACGTTGGCGCGGTCTCTGCCGGCGGAGGAGGGACGGGCAGGACCAGGTGGGCCGCTTTGGATGTCGATGACGGATCCACCGTTGCCGTCGTCCTCGACCGAGATGTGGATGGCTTCACCGTAGCCGCTCAGACCGTATCCGGTCAGTGCCGTGCATCGCCTGTTCTCCCAATCGATCTCGACCGTGCGGGGCGGGATTTCTTCCAATGCACGCATCGCGGCAGAGAACACCCGAGCCGGTGGTTTCGATACCGGGAAACGCGCGAACTGAGAGTCGTGGACGGGAAGGATGTCGAATCCGCGGATCTCCCGGCCGTCGAGGTGCTCGGGGCGACGAATCAGGAGCCAGATGCCGCCGACGACGATGGCGGCCGCCACCGCGCATCCACCGGCTACGAGGTTGCTTTCGCCGAGAATGACCGCCACCGCACCCGCGAGGAGTGCGACACCGCTGATCACTCGGATGAATGTGTCGATAGGTACTCCCACCAGCGGCCTTTCAGTCCAACGGGATTCGAGGTGATTGATACTCGATGGAGAATCTGACGCCGGGCAGCCTCGGAGCATTCCGCCGACCACGAGATCGCCGACGAAGAAACATCATCGGCGGTGTCGCTAACCGGCCCAGAACCCGATGAGATCCTTTTTCTCGGTGACGGATCGGCGGAACCACGTGGCGAGGGGGTCCGCATAGCCGCCGTGGTCGTCGGGGCCCGCAGCGTTGGCTTCCCATTCGGGTAGCAGTTCGGCGCAGCTTTCCTTGCCGATAGAGCCCCAGCCGCACGAGTCGGTGAAGGGAAACAGGTCGCCATCCATGTCGCTGGCCAGGCTGAGGATCTCCTCGGGAAGTCGCTTGTAGCCGAACCAGAAATTGACGTCACCGATGTAGGGGCCGAGATCCTCGCAGACCAGTTCCAGCGCGGAGACGTAGTCATCGGCGTGGTTCTCTTCGAACGGCCCGCCGGCGAAGATCGCCTGGAGTGCCTGCGGATGCTGCGCGTCCTCGCAGCGGTAGCACTCCTCGCACTCGGCGCCTTCGCAGTCGGCGGCATCGCACGGCTCGCAACAGCCTTCGCTGGGATCATGGTTCGGCAGTTCGGCCAGCAGCCGCTCGAGAAACTCCTCGTCCTTGGACCCGATAACGGCCTCGATCTCCGCGAGATCGACCAGATACACGTGCAAGATATGTGACACGCTCGAATTCTATTCAGCCCCAATGACATCTGGACCTGGTTGAGTTGACGCCCAGGGTTCGGCTTGGGGAATGAGGCCGCCTTCGGGTGCGTTTCAAGGACTACCTCGTAACGGCATTCGTGTCGGCAGATCGTTGTCCAACAATCTGATTGGTCTTCCAGATAGCTGAGTAGCCACCTTCGGTCGGGCTGCTCGATGAGGGTCATCAGCGAGCTGGAGAACATCCTGATCTGCGTGGCGGTGCGGAATTCCTGGGTCAGGATCTGCCGGGCGCGGACCTGCACCATGGCTCTGCCGGTTGATCTTTCGCCTCCCGTGCTGACCGGATCGGTCAGTGCATAACCACCTTCGGGGAGGAAGAGGCTGCCCGACAGGCCATGTAGGCACGTTTCACTGCTCCGCGTCGCGGACCAACAGCGCGATCTGCACCCGATTGGTCACCCCCAGCTTGGTGAACAGGTTGCCGGTGTGCGCCTTCACCGTGGCGACGGTGACCTGCATCCGGGCCGCGACCTCCGGGTTGCCCAGCCCGTCCGCGATGGCTCGTGCGGTCTCCAGCTCGCGTTCGGACAGGGCGGACAGGCGTTTTCGTGCGGCGGCGCGGGAGCCGGCGCGGGCCTCGGCGGAACCCGGGCCGGTGGCCGCGGCGATCACCCGTGCGGTGACCGTGGGGGACAGCACCGGGTCGCCGGCCGCGACGCTGCGTACCGCGTCGGCGATTCGAGCGGGTGGGGTGTCCTTGAGGACGAAGCCGAGGGCGCCGGCGCGCAGGGCGCCGAGTACCAGCTCGTCGGAGTCGAAGGTGGTCAGCATCAGGATCGCCGGTGCGGCCGGGATCGTGCGCAGGTGCCGGGTGGTGTCGACGCCGTCGCGGCCTGGCATCCGAACATCCATCAGCACTACGTCGGGACGGTGTTCGTTGACCGCCTCGATCGCGGCGTCGCCGTCGGCGGCCTCGGCGACAACGGTCAGATCCGGTTCGCCGTCGATCACCAGGCGCAGCGCCATCCGGACCAACTGGTCGTCGTCGACGATGACCACGCGCACCGGGGCCTGTTCACTGTGCACTCATGCTCTTTTCTCGCGGTCGTGCTCCGGCCAGGGAAGGTGCGCGGTGAGAACGTACCCGTCGTCGGAAGTGCGGTGGTGGTCGAGTCTTCCACCGGCTAGGGAGATCCGTTCGGCTAGGCCCAGTAGACCGAAACCCGACGCCGGTGGCCGGGAGACAGGCGCGGCGGCCGCCAAGTTTCGGACGCTGACGTGCAATTCCCTGCCGGGGGTGCCTGCGACAGTGATGTGTACCGCTGCGGCCGGGGCGTGTTTCGCGGCGTTGGTCAGCCCTTCCTGAACCACCCGATACCCGGTCCGCCCAAGGGTTTCGGGCGCAGCAGCCGTCACCGTGCTGTCGAGCGTGACATCCAAACCCGACGAGCGAGCATCGGCCACCAGATCCGGGATCCGATCCAGTGTGGGTTGCGGTGGTTCGGGGCGGTCGGTGTCGGCGCGAAGAACGCCGAGGACGTCCCGAAGTTCCTCCAGCGCTTGGCGAGAGCCGTCGGCGATCCCGCGGACCAGCGTGCGCTTGTCCGTGTCCGCGAGGTCGTCGCGGTGTTCCAGGACCCCGGCCTGCATGGCTATCAGCGAGATTCGGTGCGCGAGCACATCGTGCATTTCCCGGGCGATGCGGTTGCGTTCGGTGGCCTGTGCCTGGGCCGTACGGGCGACCTGTTCGCGCTC
This sequence comes from Nocardia sp. NPDC003693, assembly GCF_053981095.1. Classification (NCBI taxonomy): domain Bacteria; kingdom Bacillati; phylum Actinomycetota; class Actinomycetes; order Mycobacteriales; family Nocardiaceae; genus Nocardia; species Nocardia sp. NPDC003693. The sequence goes on along the minus strand of NZ_JBSFNO010000019.1, from coordinate 91,637 downwards.
CGCGCTGTGGGCACGGTCTCGCAGCGACCGCAGTTCCGAGCGCCGGGCGTCGATGGCCACACCGGTCGCCACCGCGATCCCCGCGCTCGCCGCCGGCAGCGCGAGTGAGAGCCAGATCGGGACCGGTGGCGTGTCGAGGGGGTAGAGGTGTTCGCTGAACTGCGCCGCGGCCACATACGCAAGCACGACCACTCCTAGCTCGGCCGGGCGGCGGCGAGTGGCGAGCGAGCACAGGGCCAGCAGCGCCGCACCGGTGGCCAATGCCGATGCGGCCGAGGCGATCGCGACCACCAGTGCGACGGTGAACGGAAAGCGCCGCCGCCATAGCAGCAGCGTCAGGCAGCCGAGGGCGATCAGCGGATCACCGGTGATGAACCAGGAGCAGGTATCGGCCGCACAACCCACCGGCAGCGCCGTGGCGACCGAGAACCAGAAGACCGTGCCGATTATCGCGGCCGCCGCCAGCCGCCAGGTCTGCTGCCATGCCCCGAGCCGAGGCGCGCCGACGGTGTCCATCGGGCCATTATCGCGACACCCACCTGCCGGAAGCAGCAGCCCAGCGGCCGATACGCCATGCGACTCGGGTCGGACAGCCACCTCGACTTTCGTCGAACACCGGGCCCCTCGCCGGAGCGATGTGCGGGCCGAGCCTGCGCGAAAGACTTGCCGTATGAGTCGACAACAGTTTCGAAATCTGAGCCTGCTGGCCGTACTCGCGCTCGCCGCGGCGCTGGTGGGGACCCTCGTCGTGACCGCCCGGCCGACCGAAGACCCGGCGGCGCAGGTGCGTTGGGGCGCGTGTCCGGAGGGCGTCGAGGATCCCGCGTCGGGACCCGCTCGACTGCAGTGCGCCACCGTGCCGGTGCCCCTGAACTACAGCGAACCCGACGGCGAGCGGATCGAGATCATGATCTCCCGGCTGGCGAGCGGGAATCCCGGCAAGCGGCGCGGGGTGTTGCTGCTCAACCCCGGTGGTCCGGGCGGCTCGGGACTGGATCAGCCCGCGTTCCTGGCCGCGCAGGGACTGCCCGCCGACGTGCTGGACAGCTACGACGTGATCGGCATGGATACCCGCGGCGTCGGGCATTCGGCGGCGGTGAGCTGCGGATTCACCGACGACCAAACGTATTTCGGCAACATCCCGCCGTACGCGGCGAACGACGCGGCGGTCACCGAGCGGGCCGCGGTCGCGCAGGGCGTCGCCGAGCAGTGTGCGGCCAATGACCGCGAGGGCCGGTTGCGGTACATATCGACGGCGAACATGGCCCGCGATCTGGACCGGATCAGGGCGGCGCTGGGTGAGGAGAAGGCCAGCTTCCTCGGCTATTCCTACGGGACCGCGCTCGGCGCCGCCTACGCCTCGATGTTCCCGGAGCGGGCCGACCGCATAGTTCTCGACAGCAACATCGGCAACACCTATCTCGACCACGACGGGATGCGCCTGTACGGCCTCGGCATGGAGGAGACGTTCCCCGACTTCGCCGTGTGGGCCGCCGCGCGCCACGACACCTACGGCCTGGGCCGCACCCCCGAGGAAGTGCGGGGGACGTACCTCACCCTCGCCGAGCGGCTCGACGCGAATCCGGTGGATGGGTTGGACGGCAGCCTCTTTCGGTTCGGCGCCTTCTTCACGCTCTATCGCTCGACGCTGTACGCGCCGACGGCCGAGAGCTGGAAAACACTGCTGGAAACCGGACGTCCGGGACCCGAGGGCGGCCGCCCACCCGGTACCGGAGCACCCGCGCCGACCGATAACGCCTGGACGGTCTTTCTCGCCGTCACCTGCAACGATGTCGAGTGGCGCGAGGATGTCCGGACCTACCACCGTGCCGTCGCCGAGGACCGGGAACGCTACCCGCTCTACGGCGCCGCCGCCGCGAACGTGATGCCCTGCGCCTACTGGAAGCTCGGCCCGTCCGAGCCACCGGTGCGGATCGACAACACCGGTCCGGCCGACGTACTGATCGTGCAGAACCGGCACGACCCGGTCACCCCGCGCCGCGGCGGCGAGCTGCTCGACGAAAAGTTCGGTGAGCGTTCACGTTTGGTGACCGTCGACGGAAGCGGCCACGGGGCGTACGTTCTCGGCGAGAACCGCTGTGCGACCGAGGTTGTCACCGGGTACCTGGTGGAGGGTGCGATGCCGGAGAACGACCTGACGTGTCAGGCGGGTTAGCGCTGGTGTCGGGGCGGCACGGTTCGGCTCTCCCGCTCGTCTAGTGCGGAGAAGTCGATCCGGCACCGCCGCAACGAGTTAGGCCTCGGACAGAGGCATCGGCGCGTACGGGGTGGGGAAGGCGTGGTTGTCGTCTACCTGTACGGGCCTGCCCAGTTGGGGGAAGGCGCGCTGGCCGCAGTCGGCGCGTTCGCAGACCTTGCAGCCTGCGCCGATGGGCACGGCCGAGTGGGGATCGTCGATCGGCAGGCTGTGGGAGTAGACCAGTTTGTGGGCGTAGGCCAGGTCGCAGCCCAGGCCGATCGCGAACTCCCTTTTGGGGGAGAGGTATCCGGGGGTGTTCTCGTCGGTCGTGCGGGCCAGCCACAGGTAATTGCGGCCGTCGGGCATCTGGGCGATCTGGGTGCGGATCCGGCCGGGGGTCGAGAACGCCTCGTGTACCACCCACAGGGGGCAGCTGCCGCCTACCCGGGAGAAGTGGAAAGCGGTGGCGGACTGGCGTTTCGAGATATTGCCCGCCCTGTCGGTGCGGACGAAGAAGAACGGCACGCCGCGTTCGCCCGGGCGCTGCAGGGTTGAGAGGCGGTGGCAGACGGTCTCGAAGCCGACCTCGAACTTCGAGGACAGCAACTCGATGTCGTAGCGCAGGGATTCCGCCGCATCGCGGAATTGCCGGTACGGCAGGATCAAGGCACCGGCGAAGTAGTTCGCCAAACCGATCCGCAGGACGCCCTGTGAGCGTTCGGGGACCGACTCCGCCGCGTCTATGAGTGCGGACATCGTCGCGGATTGGGTGAGAAACGCCAGCTGCGTTGCCAATTGGAAGGCGCGCTGGCCGGGGGAGAGTCGGCGGGCCAGTACCAGCAGGCGATCGTTCGGGTCGTAACTGCGCTTGGGGCCGGGCGCGTCCGGATCGTCCGTGCGGATCATGACCGCGACCCCGTGCTGTTCCCGCAGTATCCGCGTCAGCTGCAGATCCAGCCCGCCGATCGTCAAACCGTTGCGCGCGAACAGCTCTTCGGCGGCGGCGTCGAAGTCGGGTATGTGATTGCGCCGGTCGTAGAAGTAATCGCGGACATCCTCGTAGGGCCGCGACACCGTGGGATCGGTTGTCCCGCCGTCCATTCCGGCCGACATGCGCTCGATCTGCTCGGTCGCCCCGCGCAGCCGGCGATGCAGCCCGACCAGCATGTGCGCGGCCGCGGGAACGCGGGCCACCAGGTCGTCGATCTCCGCCGTGGTGATCCCCGGACCGTCGGTGCCCTCGAGGCCCAGCGTCATCCCGGAGTCGTCGGCGAACACATCGTGCAGCGCGGCGATCAGCCGGGCGTCGGTGTCGGCGGCGAAGAACCCCATGTCCAGATCGAAGGTGGAGTTGAGCCGCAGCAGCACCGGGACGGTCAGCGGACGCTGGTCGTGCTCGAGCTGATTGATGTAGCTGACCGATAGCCCCAAGGTCTTGGCCATGGCGGACTGCGACAGGCCGCGCTGCTCTCGCAACGTGCGCAACCGCCCGCCCGCATACATCTTCTGCATGCCGCCCAATCTAGCAACACACACTTTTACAACTTTCACAGTTTCACAGCCCCGCTTCCGCAAAAATAGGCATTTGCGGGGTATTTCCGGCTTCTACGGCGCTGTGTAGCGTGCGAAAAGTACCGATGAACTCGATCCGAATCCGTGCCCAGGAGGTCCCGGCCCGTGAAGAACCATCTCGTCCGCACCCACCGCTCCGCGGAAGCCTTCCCGCGTGCGGAGCACCTGGCCTGGCGTATCGCCGAGGTCGCCGCGGATGCCGTGGAGGTTGCTCCGGAGACCGAGGAGATGATCGTCAACCGGATCATCGACAATGCCGCCGTGGCCGCCGCCTCGGTCACCCGACGCCCTGTGGCCAACGCCCGCGCCCAGGCGCAGCGCCACGCCTACACCCCCGGCGCGACCGTCTTCGGCATCGAGGGCACCTTCTCCCCGGAGTGGGCCGCCTGGGCCAACGGCGTCGCGGTCCGCGAACTCGACTTCCACGACACCTTCCTGGCCGCGGAGTACTCGCACCCGGGCGACAACATCCCCTCGATCCTGGCCGTCGCGCAGCACACCGGCCGCAGCGGCCGCGACCTGATCCGCGGTCTGGCAACGGGTTACGAGATCCAGGTCGACCTGGTCAAGGGAATCTGCCTGCACGAGCACAAGATCGACCATGTCGCCCACCTCGGCCCCTCGGCGGCCGCCGGCATCGGCACCCTGCTCGGCCTGGACACCGAGACCATCTACCAGGCCGTCGGCCAGGCGCTGCACACCACCACCGCCACCCGTCAGTCCCGTAAGGGCGAGATCTCCAGCTGGAAGGCCTACGCCCCGGCGTTCGCGGGCAAGATGGCCGTCGAGGCCGTGGACCGCGCGCTGCGCGGCGAGGGCGCGCCCTCGCCCATCTGGGAGGGCGAGGACGGCGTCATCGCGTGGCTGCTCGGCGGCCCGAACAAGGAATACACCGTGCCGCTGCCCGGCCCGGGCGAGGCCAAGCGCGGCATCCTGGACACCTACACCAAGGAGCACTCGGCCGAGTACCAGTCGCAGGCTCCGATCGACCTGGCGTTCCGCCTGCGTGAGCGGATCGGCGACCTGAGCCAGATCGCCTCGATCGTGCTGCACACCAGCCACCACACCCACTACGTGATCGGCACCGGTTCCAACGACCCGCAGAAGTTCGACCCCAAGGCTTCTCGCGAGACCCTCGACCACTCGATCATGTACATCTTCGCGGTCGCGCTGCAGGACGGCGAGTGGCACCACGAGCGCTCCTACGCCCCCGAGCGCGCGCAGCGGCCCGACACCGTCGAACTGTGGAACAAGATCTCTACCGCCGAGGACGCGGAGTGGACCCGCCGCTACCACTCGATCGACCCGAACGAGAAGGCCTTCGGCGCGCGCGCCGAGGTGACGCTGAAGAGCGGCGAGGTCATCGTGGACGAGCTGGCCGTCGCCGACGCACATCCGCTGGGCGCGCGGCCCTTCGCCCGCGACCAGTACATCGCCAAATTCCGTACCCTCGCCGAGGGCGTCATCGCCCCCGCAGAGCAGGACCGCTTCCTCGAAGTGGTCCAGCGCGCGGGCGAGCTGTCTGCCGCAGAGCTCTCCGAGCTGAACTTCGTCGTCTCGGCAGACGTGCTCGCCCGCGCGCCCCAGTCCCCGAAGGGTCTCTTCTGATGACCGGCCTCCTCGCCGCCACCACCTCCGCCGCCGACAAGCGCGCGGCCTTCAAGGCCGGACTGACCTCGGGACGCATCCAGCGCTTCCCCGGAGCCTTCAATCCGTTGGTGGCCAAGCTGATTCAAGAGATCGGCTTCGAAGGCGTCTACGTCTCGGGCGCCGTCCTCTCGGCCGACCTGGGACTGCCCGACATCGGCCTCACCACCCTCACCGAGGTCGCCGGGCGCGGACAGCAGATCGCCCGGGTCACCGATCTGCCGGTGCTCATCGACGCCGACACCGGTTTCGGTGAGCCCATGAGCGCGGCGCGCACGGTCACCGTCGTGGAGGACGCCGGGATCGCGGGACTGCACCTGGAGGATCAGGTCAATCCCAAGCGCTGTGGCCATCTCGACGGCAAGGCCGTGGTCCCGACCGCGGACATGGTCCGGCGGTTGAGCGCGGCCGTCGCCGCGCGCCGGGATCCGAACTTCGTGATCTGCGCGCGCACCGACGCCGCGGGCATCGAGGGCATCGACGCGGCGATCGACCGGGCCAAGGCGTACGCCGACGCCGGCGCGGACCTCATCTTCACCGAGGCGCTGCACACCCCGGCGGAATTCGAGAAGTTCCGGTCCGCGGTCTCGATTCCCTTGCTGGCCAACATAACCGAGTTCGGCAAGTCCGAATTGCTCGCGGCCGAGGTACTCGAGTCGATCGGGTACAACGCGGTCATCTACCCGGTCACCACACTTCGCCTGGCCATGTTCGCGGCCGAGGCGGGACTGCGTGAAATCTATGCGCAGGGAACACAAGCGGGACTCCTGGACAAGATGCAGCATCGCAGCCGTCTCTACGAGCTCCTGCAGTACGAGCGATACAACGAATTCGACACGGATATCTTCAATTTCACTCTGGGGAGGAACCAATGAGTGCCGTATCGCGGAGCGATTCGATGGGGGGCGGTGGTCGGGCGGCGGGTGGGCCGGAGACCGCGATTCAGACCATATACAAGGGTCTCGCCGGCGTCGTCGTCGACACCACCTCGGTCTCCAAGGTGGTGCCGGAAACCAACTCGCTGACCTACCGCGGCTACGCGGTGCAGGATCTGGCGGCCAACTGCAGTTTCGAACAGGTCGCCTACCTGCTGTGGTACGGCGAACTGCCCAATGACACCCAGCTGTCGCAGTTCCTGCAGCAGGAACGGGCATCTCGGCGGGTGGACCGCTCGCTGCTGTCGCTCGTCGCCAAGATGCCCGACAACTGCCATCCGATGGACGTGGTCCGTACCGCCATCAGCTGGCTCGGTGCGGAAGACCCCGACGAGTGGGACAACTCGCCGAAGGCCAACCGCGCCAAGGCGCTTCGCATGATGGCCGTGCTGCCCACCATCGTGGCCGCCGACCATCGCAAGCGGCACGGACTCGAGCCCATCGCTCCGCACTCGCACCTGGGCTTCGCGGAGAACTTCCTGAACATGTGCTTCGGGAAGGTGCCCGCGCCCGAACTGGTCAAGGCGTTCGAGGTCTCGCTGATCCTCTACGCCGAGCACAGCTTCAACGCCTCCACCTTCGCCGCCCGGGTGGTCACCTCCACCCTGTCGGACATCTACAGCGCGGTCACCGCCGCCATCGGAGCGCTCAAGGGCCCGCTGCACGGCGGCGCCAACGAGGCGGTCATGCACGACATGATCGAGATCGGCGATCCGGCCCTGGCCGAGGAGTGGATGCGGAACAAGCTGGCCAAGAAGGAAAAGGTCATGGGCTTCGGCCACCGGGTCTACAAGAACGGTGATTCGCGGGTTCCGACCATGAAGCAGGCCTTCCTGGACGTCGCCGCCGTCACCGACGGCGCGAAGTGGGTCGAGATGTACGAGATCCTCGAGAAGACCATGACCGAGGCCACCGGCATCAAGCCGAACCTCGACTTCCCCACGGGCCCGGCGTATTACCTGCTGGGCTTCGACATCGAGGTGTTCACGCCCATCTTCGTGATGAGTCGTATCACCGGCTGGACCGCGCACATCATCGAACAGGGTGAATCCAACGCGCTGATCCGTCCGCTGAGTGAATACGTCGGCGTGCCACAGCGTTCCGTCGTCGCCTGATATCGACGTCCGGAACCGGGACGGCCCGCGCACACCCGCGCGGGCCGTCCACCGTTTTTCCCTGCGACATAACGCATTCGAGATTCTCCGACTCATGAGGTAGATCCACGTATGTTCTCCAAAGTGCTGGTGGCCAATCGCGGCGAGATCGCCATTCGCGCGTTCCGGGCCGCGTACGAACTCGGCGTGAACACCGTCGCGGTCTTCCCGTACGAGGACCGCAATTCCCCGCACCGGCTCAAGGCCGACGAATCGTACGAGATCGGCGAGGTCGGGCACCCGGTTCGCGCGTACCTGTCGGTGGACGAGATCATCGCGGCGGCACAGCGTTCGGGCGCGGACGCGGTGTATCCCGGATACGGCTTCCTGTCGGAGAACCCCGCGCTGGCGGCCGCGTGCGCGGAGGCCGGAATCACCTTCATCGGGCCGTCGGCGGAGATTCTCGAATGGACCGGTAACAAGGCGACGGCCATCGCCGCGGCCAAGGCCGCCGGGCTGCCGGTGCTCGCCTCGTGCCCGCCGTCCGCCGATGTCGACGAGCTCGTGCGGGCATCGGAGTCGATGGAGTTCCCGGTCTTCGTCAAGGCCGTGGCCGGCGGCGGCGGGCGTGGTATGCGCCGGGTCGATGATCCCGCGCTGCTGCGTGAGTCGATCGAGGCGGCCGCGCGCGAGGCGGAGTCGGCGTTCGGTGATCCCACCGTGTTCCTGGAGCAGGCGGTGATCAATCCTCGCCATATCGAGGTGCAGATCCTGGCCGATACGCACGGCAATGTCATTCACCTCTACGAGCGCGATTGCTCGCTGCAGCGCCGCCACCAGAAGGTGATCGAGCTCGCCCCGGCCCCGAACCTGGATCCCGAACTGCGGGACAAGATCTGTGCGGACGCGGTCGCGTTCGCGAAGCAGATCGGGTACAGCTGCGCGGGGACCGTGGAGTTCCTGCTCGATGAGCGCGGGAACCATGTGTTCATCGAGATGAATCCGCGTATTCAGGTGGAGCACACGGTGACCGAGGAGATCACCGATGTGGATCTGGTGCAGTCGCAGATGCGGATCGCGGCGGGGGAGTCCCTGCAAGATCTGGGCCTGAGCCAGGACTCGATCGTCATTCGCGGTGCGGCGTTGCAGTGCCGTATCACGACCGAGGATCCGGCCAACGGGTTCCGGCCCGACACCGGTCGTATCACCGGGTACCGCTCGCCGGGTGGCGCGGGCGTGCGCCTGGACGGCGGTGCGAACGTCGGCGCCGAGGTCGGCGCGTACTTCGACTCCATGCTGGTCAAGCTCACCTGCCGCGGACGCGATTTCACCACCGCGGTCGCCCGCGCCCGCCGGGCCGTGACCGAGTTCCGCATTCGCGGTCTCGCCACCAATATCGGCTTCCTGCAGGCTGTTCTGGACGACCCGGACTTCCAGGCCGGCCGCGTCACCACCTCGTTCATCGACGAGCGGCCCGAACTGCGCACCAAGCGCACATCGGCCGATCGCGCCTCGAAGATTCTGGACTACCTGGCCGACGTCACCGTCAACAAGCCGCACGGTCCGCGCCCGACCACGGTGTACCCGCACGACAAGCTGCCCGCCCTCGACATGACGGTGCCGCCGCCCGCCGGATCGCGGGATCGGCTCCTCGAGCTCGGACCGGAGGGGTTCGCCCGCGCGCTGCGCGAGCAGAAGGCCCTCGCCGTCACCGACACCACCTTCCGCGACGCGCACCAGTCGCTGCTCGCGACGCGGGTCCGGACCAGCGGGCTGCTCGCGGTCGCGGGGCACGTGGCGCGCATGACGCCGGAGCTGCTGTCCATCGAATGCTGGGGCGGCGCAACCTATGACGTGGCTTTGCGGTTCCTGTACGAGGATCCGTGGGAGCGTCTTGCCGCGCTGCGCGAGGCGGTGCCGAACATCAACCTGCAGATGCTGCTGCGCGGGCGCAACACCGTCGGCTACACGCCCTACCCCGAAAAAGTAACGCGCGCATTCGTTTCCGAGGCCGCGGCCACCGGTATCGACATCTTCCGCATCTTCGACGCCCTCAACAACGTCGACCAGATGCGCCCGGCGATCGACGCGGTGCGCGAAACCGGCACCACGCTGGCCGAAGTCGCGCTCTCGTACACCGGTGACCTGTCGAACCCGAACGAGGATCTGTACACCCTCGACTACTACCTGAAACTGGCCGAGCAGATCGTGGAAGCCGGTGCGCACGTCATCGGCATCAAGGACATGGCGGGCCTGCTGCGCGCGCCCGCGGCGACGACGCTCGTGACTGCGTTGCGCCGGGAGTTCGATCTGCCGGTGCATGTGCACACCCACGACACCCCGGGTGGTCAGCTCGCGACCTACCTCGCGGCGTGGCAGGCGGGTGCGGACGCCGTCGATGGTGCGTCGGCGCCGATGGCCGGAACCACCAGCCAGCCCGCGCTGTCGGCGATCGTGGCCGCGACCGCGAACTCCCCGTACGACACCGGCCTGAACCTGCAGAACGTGTGCGACCTCGAGCCGTACTGGGAGGCGCTGCGAAAGGTGTACGCGCCCTTCGAGTCCGGACTTCCGGGTCCGACCGGTCGCGTGTACACCCACGAGATTCCCGGTGGTCAGCTCTCGAATCTGCGCCAGCAGGCCATCGCGCTGGGCTTGGGCGATCAGTTCGAGGAGGTGGAGGCGAAATACGCTGCGGCGGACCGGCTCCTGGGCCGTCTGGTCAAGGTGACCCCGTCCTCCAAGGTCGTCGGCGACCTCGCCCTCGCCCTCGTCGGCAAGAACGTCGAGATCGACGACTTCGCCGCGGACCCCGCGCGTTTCGACGTCCCCGATTCGGTGATCGGTTTCCTGCGCGGGGAACTCGGCACCCCGGCCGGTGGCTGGCCCGAGCCGTTCCGGATCCGCGCCCTGGCCGGACGCGGCGCGGCCAAGCCGGAAACCCCGCTCACCCCCGAGGACGAAGCGGGCCTGAACGGCACATCCCCCGAACGCCGCGCCACCCTCAACCGCCTGCTCTTCCCCGGGCCGACCGCCGAGTTCCTCGCGCACCGCGAGAAGTACGGCGACATCTCCGCCCTGTCCGCCAACCAGTTCTTCTACGGCCTGCGCCACGACGAGGAACACCGCGTCCAGCTCGACAAGGGCGTCACCCTCCTGATCAACCTCGAAGCCGTCTCCGAGCCCGACGACCGCGGCCTGCGCACCGTCGTCTGCCTCCTCAACGGCCAGCTCCGCCAGGTCCAGGTCCGCGACCGCTCCCTCGCCCAGCAGGTCCCTCTCGCCGAGAAGGCCGACCCCGCCGACCCCGCCCAACTGGCCGCCCCCTTCTCCGGTGTGGTGACCGTCGCGGTGTCCCAGAGCGACCGCGTCGAGGCCGGCGACACCGTGGCCACCATCGAGGCCATGAAGATGGAGGCCGCGATCACCGCACCGCACGCGGGCGTGGTCGATCGCGTGGCGATCGGCAGGGTTCAGCAGGTCGACGGCGGTGATCTGTTGCTGGTGCTTTCGGGGAGCTGACCGGGCAGCTGTCAAGGCACGTGTCCACCAACTGAAACAGGTTCTAGAAATACCGCTCCCGGTCGCCTAGGGTGCAGGTGAATCGGCGTGAGAGTCGCTTCGCCGACCTTGGGAAGGGAAGTGTCCCGGTGGACATCACAGCCGCGGTTGCGCGCGGGGCGCAGGCCCCGCTCGGGCTCGAAGCCGTCACCCTCGAGGAGCCGCGCGCCGACGAGGTGCTGGTGCGGATCGTCGCGAGCGGGGTATGCCATACGGACCTGGTGACCAAGAGCGTGTTTCCGGCGGAGCTGCCGATCGTGCTCGGGCACGAGGGGGCCGGCATCGTCGAACAGGTCGGGTCGGGCGTCGACGACGTCAAGGTCGGCGACCACGTGCTGCTGACCTACAGCAGCTGCGGGGACTGCGGGCAGTGCGCCGCGGGTGTGCCGTCCTACTGCGAGAACTTCGTGGTGCGCAACACCTCGGGCGGGCGCTCCGACTTCACCTCACCGCTGAGCCAGGACGGGGAGCGGGTGATGGGGGTGTTCTTCGGGCAGTCCAGCTTCGCGACCCATGCGCTGGTCTCGCGACGCAGCGTGGTCGTGGTGGACGGCGACGTCGATCTCGTCGCCAGCTCCCCGTTCGGCTGCGGTGTGCAGACCGGTGCGGGCGCGGTCGCGAACGTCATGCGGCCGGCCGCACACGAGTCCATCGTGATCTTCGGGGTCGGCGGGGTCGGCATGTCCGCGCTGCTGGCCGCGCGGGCGCTCGGGGTCGAGAACGTGGTCGCGGTCGATCTGTCGGCCGAAAGGCTCACCCTGGCAAAGGAACTCGGGGCGGCGGCGACCATCGACGGCGCGGCCGAGGACGTCGTGGCCCAGATCCAGGCGGCTACCGGCGGCGGCGCGACCTTCGCCCTGGACACCACCGCGGCCAATCCGGTCATCGCCAAGGCGCTGCTGGCGCTGGCCCCGCGCGGCACCCTCGTGCTGGTCGGACTGGGCGAGGCCACGATGGACTTCGAGATCGGCCATCTCATCGGCAACGGCAAGGCCGTGCGCGGCTGCATCGAAGGCAGCTGCGACCCGCAGGAATTCATCCCGCAGCTGATCGAATGGCATCGGGCGGGCAAGTTCCCGATCGAGAAGATCTCCCGGCGCTACGCGTTCGACGAGATCAACACCGCGCTGCACGACGCCCACGCGGGCACGACCATCAAGCCGATCCTGGTGCTGTGAATCGCGGGCCCGGCGTGATCGCCGGGCACTAGGCCGATCCAGGGCCGCACCGGTAACCGGTGCGGCCCTCGATCTTTCACCGATGTCGCTTCGCGGCTACCCGCCGGTCCCGCCGCCCCCATCACTGCCACGTGATGGATGGGCGCCCACTCACTGCGGGCGCAGGACCACGAGCCCCGGGGTGGTGCCGACGTACTCGGCGAACGGCGTATCCACCACCTGGTACGCGGCCAGCGAACTCGCGTTGCGGAAGACCGGGCCGTTCGGGGTCCGCACGAAAATGCCCACGTGCGTGACATCGAGGCCCGGCAGATCAGCGTAGGCAGCGACATAATCACCGGTGCGCAGCTGCGAGACGACCGCGTCGTTCACCGCGCCCGCCGGGATGTAGGTGATCGCACGGTCTACGGCGGGCAGACCGGGCAGATAGGAACCGCCATCGCCCTTGACGTTCAGCCGCTTCGGCACGCTGACCGCGGCGGGGGACAGGGTCCCGGTGATGTCGGTGGCCGCGATCCGGGGCGTGTTCGCCCAGTCGGTGAAGAAGTGCTTGCGCTTGGCGAACGCGACTTCGCCGCCGGCGTACCGGGTGTCGACGAGATTGGCGACGAACTCCGCGCGGGTCGTCGACCGTGTGAGCGCCTCGACGTAATCGAGGAAGGTGAAGCAGTCCACCCGGCGCAGGTCGACGATCAGCTCCTCGGGCCGGTCCGCCGATCCGACGAGCATGTTCGCGCCGTACGGCGTGCCGAGGAAGCGCGCGGACAGCAGCTCGATCAACTCGCCCTTGCCGATGCCGGCGGGCGCGTCGCGACGCACGGCCAGCAGCTGGTCGATCTCGCTCGCGCTGACTTCGTCGATGGCCGGATTCACCGGCGCGGCGACCGCCGCCGGACCCATCAGACCGGCGCCACCGGCCAGCATCAGCACCACGAGCAGTATGCGAGCGATGACGCGCAAATCGCCTCCACGGAACGATCGATCGGTGAGCAGACGCCCTCCACCGTAACCCGGAGCGGCGCGCCGCAGGGGAGTAAGACTCCGCCGGAGCAGAACCAACCGCACTGTCAGGATTTGGAAACCTGCCGTTTATCAACGGGTGCCAGACTTCGCACACCCATACCCGCCGAATCTGTCGTAGGGTGCGGGCGTCGTTCCAGCTGATCAGAAGTTGAACGCCGCTGCGAGCACGCGGCAGCGGTGCGGAAGAAGTAGGCCCAGCAGGTGTTTTCTCGCTCGTCCATGCGCGCCGCGGCGGCGCTGATTGCCGCAGGCATTCTCACCGTTCTCCTGCCGTCGGCCCTGTGTACCGCCGCCCCGGAACCGAGTGAGCCGGACGCGCCACCCGCCGCGGTCGCCCCACCCGGCGCCGTCGTCGCGCCCAACGGGTCGTACGTCGTGCGGTCGCGGACCGAGCAGGACCGGCACCTGGTGTTCACCGTGTACTCGGTCGCCATGGACACCGAACTCACCGTCGAGGTGCAGCGCCCGGCCGACACCACCGTGCCGCGCCCGATCCTGTACCTGCTCAACGGCGGCAGCGGCGGCATCGGCATCGGCACCTGGGATCACCAGACGCGCGCGGAGGAGTTCCTGGCGGACAAGAGCATCAACGTGGTGCAGCCGATCGGCGGCGCCGGGTCGTACTACACCGACTGGCGCTCACCCGATCCGCGCCTGGGCGTGGTCAAGTGGAAGACCTACCTGACCGAGGAACTGCCGCCGCTCATGAACGCGGCCCTGGGCTCGAACGGTGTGAACGCCATCGCGGGCGTGTCGATGTCCGGCACCTCGGTGCTGCAACTGCCGATCGCCAAGCCCGGCCTCTACAGCGCGGTGGCCGCCTACAGCGGCTGCGCCCGGATCTCCGATCCCATCGGGCAGGCGTTCGTGCGGCTCACCGTCGGCTACAGCGGCAGCGACGCGGCGAACATGTACGGCGGTTCGGAGGATCCGCACTGGATCGCCAATGATCCGTACCTGAACGCGGAGGGGCTGCGCGGAATCGAGCTCTACCTGTCCAGCGGCAACGGCCTGCCCGGGCCGTACGACCGGGTCGGCGACCGCCGCATGGTCGGCACGGGCGTCGGCGCGCTGGCGAATCAGCTGCTGGTGGGCGGCATCATCGAGGCCGCCACCGACCAGTGCACCCGGAGCATGGGCGAGCGGCTGGACGAACTCGGTATCGCGGCCACCGTCGTGCTGCGGCCCTACGGCACCCATTCCTGGGGTTACTGGGACGACGAACTGGTCGCGTCCTGGCCGGTGCTCGCGCGCGGGCTCGGCGTCTAGCCGGACACGGCCCCGGCGCGTATCGCCGCCGGGGCCGGTCTCGGCTCTCAGGCCGGGTCGGTGGTGAACAGGTTGAGCTTGTAGGTGGTGACCGGGGGCGCCCAGCCGAAGAGCTTGGCCACGGCACGGTATTTGAACGGCCAGTCGCGGGCCACGGCCGGCTGCGGCTGGGCGAAAGTGCGCGAATCCTGCAGGCGCAGACCGTGCTGTTGCAGGGTGGCCGGATCGTCGCAGACCCACTGCATGCGCGCGGTGACCGCCTGGAAGACCGGATTGCGGTCCTGGCTCTTCATCATGAGCTGCCCGCCGGTATCGAAAGCCAGTGGAGTGGAAGGGAATCGGGTAGCGAGCTGGCGTAGCACCGCGTGCACGCGCTCGGCCGGGAAGTAGAGCAGCACGGCCTCGCTCAGCAGGAACAGCGGTCCGCCGCGCTCGGTGACCCGCTCGAACCAGTCGGTGTCGAACAGCGACCCGGCGATCATGGTGTAGCGGTCGCCGTCCTGGAAGAATCTGCGCCGCAAGGACATCGTGTCCTCGACGTCGAGGTCGAACCAGCGCAACCGGCCGTTGTCCAGCCGGTCGAATCGGGTCGAGAGACCACAGCCGAGGTCGACGACGGTGCCCTCGGGGTGCTCGCGCAGGAACCCGCGCACGTATTCGTCGAAGATGGAGGCGCGCAACACCGAGCCGGACAGCGAGGGGCCGCGGAAACCGGTGAAGTCGTAGTCGATGGCCTCGACGAGCTCGATCGCGCGCCGGTCGTTCAGGACGCTCGGCCGCCGCCGCGCGTCCTGTGCGCGGCCGTACAGCGGAATCAACAGTGTTTCTTGGATCGCACCCAGCGACACCTGTTCACCCATGATCGAAGACTAACTTAGGGTGACCTTACACGGCCAGGTGTTTATGGCCGGGGGATTCGATCCCGAATCGGGGGGTAGTGCCGGAACAGGGATGAATCGGAGCGTGCCGAATCGGCGCGCGAGGAGGTGTCATGACGCAGAGTTGGCAGCAGCGCATCGCGCGGACCCCGCGCAAACACGCCGGCGAGGGCATCGAGGACGGTGTCAACATCGTCGGAATCGTGCTGATCGGCCTGGGCATACTCGGCCTCGGCCTCACCCTGGTCGCCGGCGGTTACGGATTCGGGGGCTGGGCCGTGATCGCGGGCGTGGCCAGCGTCCTGCTCTTCCTGGCGGGCGGGGTCGTCCTCGCGCTGGAGTGGCGTCGTCAGCGCGCGCACCGCAGTGCGAACGAGCCTGTGCGACAGGGACATTGATGTACGCGCAGCCGGTGCGGTGGCCGCGGTCATCGCACCGGAGCGGACCCGCGGAACGGAATTCGACCCCGCGGGTGAGGCTCGGCGGAGAGGGAAGCACGTGGCGGGGACTCGGCGCACGCAGGCCGAGCGGCGGGCCGAAACGAGCCGATTGCTCATCGACGCGACCATTCTGACGATCGTCGAGGCCGGATACACGGGGGTCACCGTCAAGGAAGTCTGCCGGCGCGCGGGGGTGTCGCACGGCGGACTCTTCGGCCGTTTCGACACCCTCGCGGATCTGGTCGCCGCCACGGCCGAAGAGGTCGGCAGGCGGCGGATGGAGCAACTCGCCACCGGGATGGAGGAGTTGCCCGACTACGGCGACATCGGCGAGGTGCTCGCGCGGTGGCGCACGGTCGCACACGATCCGCTCAACGCCGTCTGGCTGGAACTGACCGTCGCCGCCCGGACGGATTCCGCACTGCGCGAACGACTTCGAGCGGTACGAGCGGCCTACTCGCCGCTACCCCGGACCAACGGCGCGACCATCCCGGCGCTGCGCGGGCTCACCCCCGAGCAGCTGTCCGCCCTGGATTCGCTGGTGAGCACGTTCTTCGACGGCGACGCCATCCACACCGCCTTGCGCCCGCTGTCCGACGCGGACGCGCCCCGGGTCGAACTGCTCGCCGCCGTGCTGCGGCACTACCTGGACGACCGGCGCGATCCCGCGTGATCGGTCGGGTCGTCGCCCGGTGTCCACGCGCACCGGCACGGCCCACCGTGCGGGGTTCGAACGGTTTACCGTGGGGAGATGACCGAAGTCCGACGCCGGGCACCCCGGCAGCGCCGGTCCCGCGAGACGGTGGAGATCGTGCTGGAAGCTGCCGCGCAGATGTCCTCGCGCGAGGGGCTGGCGGCGACGACCAACCGGATCGCGGAACGGGCCGGCGTCTCGATCGGCACGCTCTACCAATACTTTCCGGACAAGCACGCGCTGCTGCGCGCGCTCGCCGAACGCCACCTGCGCGACGGCGCGGCCCGGCTGGAGGTGGTGTTCGCCGAATTGCGCCGAACGGAACCGCCTTTCGAGCAGACCCTGCGGACGATCCTGGACACCGTCGTCGAACTGCACCGTGATCGGCCGGTCCTGCACGCGCTCATGCACCGCGTCGCCCCGCGCGACATGCTGGAACTGGCGGAGCTGCGCGCGTTCGAGGAACACCTCGCCGACGAGGTCGCCGACCACCTGACGCGCTGCGGCCGCGGCGGTCCCGACCCGGCGCTGACCGCCCGGACCGTGGTGCACGGCCTCGACACCCACCTGCACCGCGTCCTGATCCACCGTTCCGTGGACACCGACCAGCTGATGGACCTGGTGTACCGGCTACTCGGTGACCCGCCCCGGCGCCCCGGATCCGCCGAAACGAGCGCTCGGTGAACTGATTTCGATCGGACGGCTCGCAGCCGGAGAACTCGGTGCCCGACGCTCGACGTGAGCGGTCCGGCGAGGCGGGTGAGCCGTCATCGACCGGCAGTTCCGGTCAGTCGATGGTCCGTGTAGAACCCGAGGCGGGCGAGCGCACCGCCGCGAGGACCCCGCGCAGGGCATCGGCCAGCTGATCGATGCCGGGCTCCTCGACGGGGAAGTGGCCGCAGCCGTCGAGGAGTACGAGTTCGGTAGGCACGGTGAGCTTTTCGAGGAAGCGAGCGCTCAGTTCCGGCGGCGTCCAGCGATCCTCGGCGGGATGTACCAGGGTGACAGGGGTTTTCGCGAACAGCTCCGGTGCGGTGTGGCGGTATCGGAGGAAGCTCGACAGGAACCCCAGTGGCACCCGGACCCCGCCGCCGCGGGGATCGTGCGCGCACAGCCGTGTCAGGGCGGGGTCCAGGCTCATGTTGCGCATGTCGACCAGCCACCGGATCGGGACCCGCACCCCGCCCAGCACCGGTTCCACCGCGCCCAGCAGGGCGGGCGCGAACGGGCCGGTGAACGACCAGCGCGCGGCGGCCCGCCGGGCGGCCGGGTCCGCGGGATCGAGCAGGCAGGTCGCCACGACGTGCGCCACCACTCCGGTCCGGGCCGCCACCTCGTAGGCCAGCATGCCGCCCATGCTCGCCCCGAACACCACCAGCGGCCGCGGATCCGATGCCGCCTGCTCCCTGGCGAATTCGCACAGCAGCTCCACCCAGTCGCCGTACCGCACCGAGCGCGGGCGCGGCTCGACCGTGTCCCCGTACAGCGGCAGGTCGATGGCGAGCACCTCCGCGCCCGCCGGTCCCGCCTGCGCGGCCAGCGGCCAGAGCAGGCCCGCGTGCCCGCCCCCGCCGTGAATCGCCAGGACCCGCACGGGCGCGTGCGGGTCGACGGTCCGCGCCACGTGGACGCGGCGGCCCCGCCACTCCCACCAGGTGGACACCGGCTCGAGGAACGGGTCCGACACGAACCGCGCCGGAACGAATTTCAGGTATTCGCGATACTCCATGCCCTCAGCGTCGAGCCGATTCGGTCGGGTGACAACTCGCGTCCGCGTTCCGGTCGCCGATGCTCGAAAGCCACGCTGAGCTGCGTCGATGACAGCTCCACGCGCGGCCCCGAGCCGGTTGCTCATGTTTGCGCGGCCGAGTGGCGCGCCGGTGTGGTCAGCGGCGCCCGGCTCCACCCCGGACCGTGGTCATCGCCCACCCGGTTTACCCCGCCCGCACCCGCCCTGCCCGGTCCCCGCCGCCGAGCCGCGTGTACTTCGGACCGAGCCAACCGGTTTCCGGCGACCGCGTCGCCGTCCACGCTCAGCTGCCTGTGCTGATACCGCCGCTCTCGACCGCCAGCAGGTGGAACGCGGTCTTGCCCGCCAGCCCGAAGTTGTTGTCCGACACCAGGATCAGGGAGCGGGCACCGCCGCGCAGGGCGGGTCCCCAGGTCATGCCCTCGGCGCACTGCGGGTCTATGCCGTTGGCGGTGAAATCGAACAGCAGCTTCTTGCTCATCGCGCGGGCGGTGGCGGGCGCGACCGCCAGGCCGGTCACCGGATCCGCACCGGCGACCGAGGTTTCGTAGATGCGGGCGGTGAAGCCGGTACGCGGGTCGTAGCCGCGCTCCAGGGTCAGGAATCGGCCGGCATCGAGCGGGAGGATCTCCGCGACACCGGCGGCGGACGGTATCGCCCCGGGTGCGACCCGGTCGGTGGGATAGATGTACTCGGCGAGATCGGCGCCGGTGGCGACCTGGATCTGCACCAGCCGCGCCCGGCTCTCCAGCTCCGTGCCGGCGGCCGGACCGTCCTGCACGAGCGCGTTCTCGCTGACCGCGACCAGTGCGGTGTTGTCGAACGACGGTGCCATGGCCTCGAATCCGAGGTTGTCGCGGATACCCGCGACCGGCGCGCCCGCATCGTCCAGTTCCGGGGTGAAAGCGGCCGGGACGGGCAGGTCGCGCACGAAGGACCCGTCCATGGCCGCCTGCCGCAGGAAACCCGGGCGGCCGGTCTTGGCCTCGCCCTCGCTCGTGTAATAGAAGCCCTGTTGCGTCGGCAGCCAGCGAATCGACTCGGTGTCCGCCGCGCGCGGCGCGTACGGCCGGCCATCGTTGTCGCGCAACTGAATCAGGGTGTCGAAGCGTGGCTGACCCAGCATGCCGTCCGCGCCGATCGGCAGCTCGAGGGTGTAGGCCCGCACCGGCCCCTGCTCGCCGCGGTTGTCGCTGACGGCCAGATAGCTTCGCGCGGCGGGGCTGTAGTCGAGGCCGGACAGTCCGCCCACCGGGAACCCGCCGAAGCTCAGATCGTCGGGCAGCGTCACCGAGTTGACGTAGCGCACGCCGAGGCCGCCGAGGTCGGCCGCGGCGGGCGCGGGCTCGGCGACGGGAGCGATCGCGAGCCCGACGCCCGAGACGGCGGCGAGCAGAACGGTACCGGTGCGGGGGAACTTCATCGTTCGAGAGCCTTTGCGGAGAGGGGACTGTGCGCCGTCAGCGTGACCACAGCGGGCCCCGCCTGCCAGATCCCGTCCCGCTCAACGACTTCGCGCCGGGAAACGCCGGGGCGGCCCGTCGAGGCCGTGGCATGATGCCGCACCGCCCGGAGCCGGCCGCCGCGGTTCCGCCCGAACGCGCGAGGGTTGCTCGATAGTTACTGCGGCGCTGAGGAACTGCCTGGCAACCTTCTGAAACGCAAAATCCCGGCGTCGCCGGGGTGGGCGATTTGCCGGGATCTTGAAGTGCGCGAGGCGGGACTTGAACCCGCACGTCCGTGGACACCAGAACCTAAATCTGGCGCGTATGCCAATTTCGCCACTCGCGCTAACGGTACGACCGTCCAAACTCTACCGGGCCTCGCGAGGAACCAGAAGCACCGGGCGGGCGTGGCGTACTGGTCGGTAACCCTACCTGGGCTTATAACGATTTGGTAACCGCCAATGTGAGGGGCCCTCATATTTCCTTCACCGATGTAACCGGCCTCACCAGCGCCTTCAAACATGAGGGAGGGTCATGTTTCTGAATGTTCTGGTACGTCCGTCCCGAAATACCCGGGAGTACGCCGGAGGCCCGCGACCAAACATGAGGAGATCCTCATGATTTTGTGGAATCCTCGCCATCTACCAGGGCCAGTAGGCCGGAGGAACACCTGCGCACCGTGAGCGCGGCCCAGTCCTGTGGGGGCGGGCCGCCAGGAGAAGGAAGTCGAACGTCTTGACGATCAACGAGAGCACCGGAACCGGATCCAAGGCCAGGCTTGCGGGGAAGAGTCGGGAAAGCGGAGTCAGGTCGTCACTGCTCGATCGGTTGCTGGCGGGCGCCCCGTACGCGTTGGCCTTCGGTGGCCAGGGCGCCGCCTGGCTCACCGAACTGGAGGAGATCGGGCGCGATTCCGCGCTCGAGCCCGAGCTGACCGCGCTCGTCAACGAGGCGGCGCAGGCGCTCGAACCCGTTGCGGCGCAGCTGCTCGTGGTCCGCCCGGTCGGTTTCGACCCGATTGCCTGGATGCTCGAGGAAGAGCTCGCCGACCCGGACCAGGGGGAGGTGTCGGCGGCGCCCACAGCGCAGGTGCTGCGCTCGGCCGCGGTCTCCATGCCCGGTGTCTTCCTCACCCAGATCGCCGCCCTGCGCGCGCTGCGCCTGCAGGGCCTGGACATCGTCGCCCAGCCGCCGGCCGCGGTCATCGGCCACTCCCAGGGCCGCATCGCCGCCACCGCCGCCGAGGCGCACGGCCGTCGCGATGCCGAACTGCTCGCCATCGCCCAGCTGATCGGCGCCGCCGCGGGTCTGGTCGCCCGCCGCCGCGGCCTCATGCCCATCGGTGAGCGTTCCCCGATGGTCGCGGTCTCCAACGTCGATCCCGAACAGCTGCAGGCCGTCGTCGACGAGCTCGCGCTCGGCGTGGACGAGTCCAAGGCCGCCGTGCTGTCCATCCGCAACGGCCGCCGCCGCGCGGTGCTCAGTGGCCCGGTCGCCCAACTCGACCGAGTCCGTCAGCGCTGCACCGAAATTCACGACGAGCAGGCCGCCGAGCGCGAGGGCAAGAAGCGCGGCGGCGCGGTCTTCGCCCCCGTCTTCGAGGACATCCCGGTCGAGGCCGCGTTCCACCATCCCGCCCTCGGCGAGACCGTGGACGTCGTGCGCGGCTGGGCCGAGCAGTGCGGCCTCGACGCCGAACTGGCCGCCGCTCTCACCCAGGAGGTCCTGGTCGACCCGATCGACTGGGTCACCATCGTCGACACCACCGTCGCCGACGGCGCGCAGTGGATCCTGGACCTGGGCCCCGGCGACCTGCTGACCCGCCTCACCGCGGGCTCGCTCAAGGGCACCGGCGTCGGCGTGGTCGCCGCCTCCACCCGCCCGGGCCAGCGCAGCCTGTTCACCCCCGGCGCGGCCCCCGAGGTCGCCCCCGCCTGGTCCGAGTTCGCGCCCAAGCCGGTGCGCCTGCCCAACGGCCGCGTCGTGGTCGAGACCGCCTTCACCCGCCTCACCGGCCGCTCGCCCATCCTGCTCGCGGGCATGACCCCGACCACGGTGGACGCCAAAATCGTTGCGGCCGCGGCCAACGCGGGCCACTGGGCCGAGCTCGCCGGCGGCGGTCAGGTCACCGAGCAGATCTTCGCCGACCGCGTCACCGAACTGAAGCAGCTGCTGCACCCGGGCCGCTCGGTGCAGTTCAACTCGCTGTTCCTGGACCCGTACCTGTGGAAGCTGCAGCTCGGCGGCAAGCGCCTGGTGCAGAAGTCCCGGGCCGCGGGCGCGCCGTTCGACGGCGTCATCGTCACCGCCGGCATTCCCGAGCTGGACGAGGCCGTCGCCCTCATCGAGGAGCTCAGCGAGGTCGGCATCACCCATGTCGCCTTCAAGCCCGGCACCGTCGCCCAGATCCGCGCCGTGCTCCGAATCGCGGACGCCGCACCGGATTACGCGGTCATCATGCACATCGAGGGTGGTAAGGCCGGTGGCCACCACTCCTGGGAAGACCTCGACGACCTGCTCATCGACACCTACGCCGAACTGCGCAGCCGCGCCAACGTGATCGTCTGCGTCGGCGGCGGCATCGGCACCCCCGAGCGCGCCACCGAGTACCTCACCGGCGCCTGGTCCAAGAGCTACGGCTACCCGGTCATGCCGCTGGACGGCGTGCTGATCGGCACCGCCGCCATGGCGACCCTCGAGGCCACCACCGCCCCCGAGGTCAAGCAGCTGCTCGTCGACACCCCCGGCACCCCGGACTGGGTCGGCGCGGGCACCGCCGCGGGCGGAATGGCTTCGGGCCGCAGCCAATTGGGCGCGGACATCCACGAGATCGACAACTCCGCCTCGCGCACCGGCCGCCTGCTCGACGAGGTCGCCGGCGACGCCGAGGCCGTGGCCGCCCGCCGTGAGGAGATCATCACCGCGCTCAACGGCACCGCCAAGCCGTACTTCGGCGACGTCGGCACCATGACCTACACCGAATGGCTCGAGCGCTACGTCGAGCTCGCGGTCGGCCTGGACCGGCGCAGGGACTTCGACTGCGGCGGCGACTTCGGCGATGCCATCAGCGACGCCACCGCCTCGGTCTGGCTCGACATCACCTGGCGCGCCCGCTTCGCGGACATGATGCGCCGCACCGAATCCCGGCTCAACCCGGCCGATCGCGGCGAGATCGCGACCCTGTTCGCCGACGACTCCGCCTTCGAGGAGCCGGTGCGCGCGCTGTGCACCCTCAAGGAGGCGTACCCGGCCGTCGCGACCACCGTGCTGCACCCGGCGGACGTCCCGTTCTTCGTCTCGCTCTGCAAGACCCCCGGCAAGCCGGTCAACTTCGTGCCCGTCGTGGACGGCGACGTGCGCCGCTGGTGGCGCTCGGATTCGCTGTGGCAGGCCCATGATCCGCGCTACTCCGCCGATCAGGTGTGCGTCATCCCCGGCACCGTTGCCGTCGCCGGCATCACCCGCGTGGACGAGCCGGTCGGCGAACTGCTCGACCGTTTCGAACAGGACACCGCGTACTCCCTGGTTCGCGCGGGCGTCGTCCCGGCCGCGGTCGACGGCCGCCGCCGCGCCGATGTCACCGCGGGCGCGATCGACATCGTGCTGGCCGCCCCGGACGTGCAGTGGTCCGGCCGCACGACCGTCAACCCGATCCACCGCCTCGGCGACCTGAACGACTGGGTCACCACCGAACAGGGCGCGCACCACGCGTCCACCGGCGCCACCCTGACCCCGGTCACCGGACCCGAATCCGACCACTCCTACGTCGAATTGGCGGTGCCGCTGCTCGGCCGCGACGCCGTCCGGATCCGCATCACCGTGCCGGTCACCGTCTACAACGGCGGCGCGCCGGTCATCACCGAGGCCGACGCCGACGTGGCCATGTCGGCGCTGCTGGCCGTGGCCGCCGGGCAGTCGCTGCCCGAGGTCAAGACCGTCGACGGAGCGAAGGTCGCGCACCTGAACGTGGCCTGGAGCCCGGACCTGATCGCCGATCACGCCGGCGTCACCGGCTCCGGCCTGCCCGACGGGCTGAGCACCCTCGGCCGCACCGTGCCCGACGTGCTGGTCGGCGCGTGCTGGCCCGCCGTCTTCGCGGTGCTCGGCGCCACCCGCACCGCCGACGACCGCAGCGTCATCGAGGGCATGCTCGACCTGGTGCACCTGGATCACCGGATCCAGCTCAACGGCGAACTGCCTTCCGCGGCAAGCGTTCTCGCCGTCAAGGCCGAAGCCGCCGAAACCATCGACACCGACATGGGCCGGGTCGTGGAGGTGCGCGTGCGCATCTCCGGCATGCTCGACAAGCCCGAGACCGGCATGTCGATGCCGATCGTCGCCACCCTCACCGAGCGCTTCGCCATCCGCGGCCGCACCGGCGCCGGCGAACTCGCCGATCCGCCGCGCGCCGCCGGCGTGCTCTCGGAGCAGGCGAAGGACACCCCGCGCCGCCGCCGGCGCGACGTCACCCTGGTCGCCCCGCGCGCCATGGCCGCCTTTGCACAGGTCTCCGGCGACTTCAACCCCATCCACACCAGCGACTCCGCCGCCAAGCTGGCCGGTCTGGGCAGCCCGATCGTGCACGGCATGTGGCTCTCGGCCGCCGCCCAGCACGCGGTCTCGGCCGTCGACCTCGCGGACAAGGTGCCCCCGCGCACGCTGACCGCGTGGACCACGCGCTTCCTGGGCATGGTCCGGCTCGGCGCGCAGATCGACGTGCGCGTGGAACGCGTCGCCGTGGATCAGGGCGCGGAGGTCATCGAGGTCTCCTGCCGCATCGAGGGCGATCTGGTCATGACCGCCACCGGTCGCGTCGCCCCGCCCAAGACCGTCTACGCCTTCCCGGGCCAGGGCATTCAGACCAAGGGGATGGGTCTGGACGCGCGCACCCGCTGCAAGGCCGCCAAGGCGGTCTGGGACGACGCCGACAAGCACACCCGCGAGGCCCTCGGCTTCTCGATTCTCGCCGTCGTGCGCGACAACCCGACCTACCTCAAGGCGCGGGGCGTGGAGTACCGGCACCCGCAGGGCGTGCTGCACCTGACCCAGTTCACCCAGGTCGCCATGGCGACCCTCGGTGTCGCGCAGGTCGCCGAACTCCGCGAGGCGGGCGTCTTCATCGAGGGCGCCATGCTGGCCGGTCACTCGGTCGGCGAGTACAACGCGCTCTCGGCCGTCGCCGGGGTGCTGCCGCTGCACGCGGTGCTCGAGGTGGTGTTCCAGCGCGGTTCGGCCATGCACGAGCTGGTCCCGCGTAATGCCCAGGGCCTGAGCGACTATCGGATGGCCGCCATCCGGCCCTCGCAGATCGGCGTCGCCGACCACGAGGTCGTCGACTTCATCAACGGCATCGGCGAAGCCTCCGGCGAGTTCCTCGAGGTGGTGAACCTCAACCTGCGCGGCGCCCAGTACGCCATCGCGGGCACGGTCGCCGGCCTCGACGCCCTCGAGGCCGAGATCGAACGCCTGCGCGCCATCACCGGCGGCAAGCGCGCCTACATCCTGATCCCGGGCATCGACGTGCCCTTCCACTCCACCGTGCTGCGCGCGGGCGTCCCGGACTTCCGCACCAAGCTGCAGGGCCTGCTGCCCGAGGACCTGCACCCGGAGGTACTGGTCGGCCGCTACATCCCGAACCTGGTGCCGCGCCCGTTCAGCCTCGAGCGCGAATTCATCCAGGAGATCGCGGATCTGGTGCCCTCCGAGCCGCTCGCCGAGGTGCTCGCCGCGTGGGACGACTGGGCCGCCAAGCCCGTCGAACTGTGCCGCGTGGTGCTCGTGGAGCTGCTGGCCTGGCAGTTCGCCAGCCCCGTGCGCTGGATCGAGACCCAGGATCTGCTCTTCACCGACGTCGAGCACGGCGGTCTGGGCGTCGAGCGGTTCGTCGAGGTCGGCCTGGCCGCCACCCCGACCACCGCCAACCTGGCCTCCAACACCCTGAAGCTGCCGGGCTTCTCGAACACCGTGGTCGAGGTGCTCAACATCGAGCGCGAGTCCGGCATCGTCTACGCCACCGACACCGATCCCGCGCCGGTCGACGAGCCGGAGGAGACGCCCGCCGAGACCGCTTCCACCGCAAGCGCTCCCGTCGCCGCCGCGCCGGCCGCCGCCCCGGTGTCCTCCGGTGGCCCGCGTCCGGACGACATCGCCTTCGGCGCCGCCGACGCCACCCGCGTGCTCATCGCGCTGTGGACCAAGCTGCGCATGGACCAGATCGGTCCGGTGGACACCATCGAGGGCCTGTGCGACGGCGTCTCCTCGCGGCGCAACCAGCTCCTGGTCGACCTCGGCGCGGAACTCTCGCTCGGCGCCATCGACGGTGCGGCCGACGCCGACATGGGCGCGCTGTCCGCCACCGTCGAGCGCCTGGCCCGCACCTACAAGCCGTTCGGCTCGGTGCTGACCGACGCCATCGGCGATCACCTGCGCAAGGTCTTCGGCCCCTCCGGCAAGCGGCCCGCCGCCATCGGCGAGCGCGTCAAGAAGGTCTGGGATCTGGGTGACGGCTGGGTCAGCCACGTCACCGCCGAGGTCTCGCTCGGCACCCGCGAGGGCGCCAGCGTGCGCGGCGGGGACATGGGCGGGCTCGTCACCGGCGGGCTCAACGACGGCGCGTCCGTCGACGCGGCCATCGACGCCGCCGTGCAGGCCGTCGCCGCGCGCCGCGGGATCGCGGTATCCATGCCGTCCGCCGGTGGCGGCGGGGGCGCGACGGTCGACGCCGCCGCCCTGGGTGAATTCACCGAGCAGATCACCGGCAACACCGGTGTGCTCGCCACCACCGCCCGGGTCATCCTGGAGCAGCTCGGCCTGGCCGAGCAGATCTCCGCGCCCGAAGCCTCCGACGACACCCTCGTCGATCTGGTCTCGGCCGAATTGGGCACGGACTGGCCGCGTCTGGTGGCCCCCGCGTTCGACGCCAAGAAGGCGCTGCTCATCGACGATCGCTGGGCCAGCGCCCGCGAGGATCTGGCCCGGCTGTGGCTGGGCGTGGACGCCGACGCCGCCGACCTCGACGTCGAGGGCTACCTCGGCGCCGGCTCCGCCGTTGCCGCCCAGGCGAACTGGTGGCGCGAGCGCGCCAAGAGCGAGGCCCGCTCGGTGCTGGCCGGGGTCTACGGCCGGATCGCCGAGGCCGCCGTCACCGTCGAAGAGCCGGGCGTGTGGTCCTCCGACATCGCCGTGATCACCGGCGCCAGCAAGGGTTCCATCGCCGCGGCCGCGGCCGGGCGCCTGCTGGCCGGCGGCGCGACGGTCATCGCCACCACCTCCTCGCTCAACGACGATCGGATCGGCTTCTACAAGAAGCTGTACCGCGAGCACGCCCGCAACGGCGCGACCCTGTGGGTCGTGCCCGCGAACATGGCCTCCTACAGCGATGTCGACGCGCTCGTCGAGTGGATCGGCAACGAGCAGGTCGACAACGCCGGTGGCGCCAAGGTGCTGGTCAAGGAAGCGATGATCCCGTCGCTGCTGCTGCCCTTCGCCGCGCCCCGCGTCGCCGGTGACCTGGCCGACGCCGGCGCCCGCGCCGAAATGGAGATGCGGGTCCTGCTCTGGTCGGTCGAGCGCCTCATCGGCGGGCTGTCCAAGGTCGGCGCGGACCACAACGTGGACGCGAAACTGCATGTGGTGCTTCCGGGTTCGCCCAACCGCGGCATGTTCGGCGGTGACGGCGCGTACGGCGAGTCCAAGGCCGCGCTCGACGCCGTGGTCGCCAAGTGGCGCGCGGAGAAGTCCTGGGCCGAGCGCGTCACCCTGGTGCACGCGCTGATCGGCTGGGTGCGCGGCACCGGCCTCATGGGCGGCAACGACCCGCTGGTCGAGGCCGTGGAGAAGGCCGGCGTGCACACCTGGTCCACCGCCGAGATGGCCGACGAGCTGCTCAAGTGGTGCACCTCGCGGGCCCGCATCGTCACCGCGACCGGACCGCAGCAGATCGACCTCACCGGTGGTCTGGCGCGCGCCAAGCTGGACCTGCCCGCCCTGGCCAAGGAAGCCCGCGAGCAGGCCGAAGCCGTCGACGCGGACGCCGAAGAGGATGCCGCCGCGACCATTTCGGCCCTGCCCGCCCCGCCGACCCTGAGCTCGAAGCTGCCCGTCCCCGAATGGGGCACGGTCACCGCCGACCTCGACGACATGGTCGTCATCGTCGGCGCGGGCGAGCTCGGACCCTACGGTTCGGCGCGCACCCGCTTCGAAATGGAGGTCTCGGACCAGCTCTCGGCCGCGGGCGTGCTCGAACTGGCCTGGACCACCGGTCTGGTCACCTGGGAGAACGATCCCAAGCCGGGCTGGTACGACGCCGAATCCGGTGACTACGTCGCCGAATCCGAGCTGGCCGAGAAGTACCACGACACCGTGGTCGAGCGCTGCGGCGTGCGCCGCTACGGCGACGACGGCGCCATGATCGACAACACGGTGCCGCTGCTCACCTCGATCTTCCTCGACAAGGACCTGACCTTCGTCGTGAACAGCGAGGCCGAGGCGCGGGCGTTCCACGCCTCCAGCCCCGAGCAGACCGTCATCACCCCCGTCGAGGGGTCGGGCGACTGGCAGGTGACCCGCAAGGCGGGCACCGAGATTCGCGTCCCGCGCAAGACCAAGCTCTCGCGCTTCGTCGGCGGCCAGATCCCCACCGGCTGGGATCCGACCCGCTTCGGCATCTCCGCCGACATGGCGGCCTCGGTCGACCGGGTCGCGCTGTGGAACATCGTCTGCACCGTGGACGCGTTCCTCGGCTCCGGCTTCAGCCCGGCCGAGCTCATGAGCTGGGTGCACCCGGCCATGGTCGCCAACACCCAGGGCACCGGCATGGGCGGCATGTCCTCGATGCGCTCGCTGTACATCGACAACCTGCTCGGTGAGCCGCGCGCCAACGACATCCTGCAGGAGGCGCTGCCGAACGTCGCTCTCGCACACGTGGTGCAGAGCTACGTCGGGTCCTACGGCGGCATGATCCACCCGGTCGCGGCCTGCGCCACGGCGGCGGTCTCGGTCGAGGAGGGCGCGGACAAGATCCGGCTCGGCAAGGCCGATCTGGTCGTGGCCGGCGGCTACGACGACCTCGGCATCGAGGGCATCGTGGGCTTCGGCGACATGTCCGCCACCGCGGACTCGGCCGTCATGTCCGCCAAGGGCATCAGCGACCGCTACTTCTCCCGGGCCAACGATCGCCGTCGCGGCGGCTTCGTCGAATCCCAGGGCGGCGGAACGGTATTGCTCGCCCGCGGCAGCGTCGCGCTGGAGATGGGCCTGCCGGTGCTCGGCGTCGTGGCCTACGCCCAGTCCTTCGCCGACGGCGTGCACACCTCCATCCCGGCGCCCGGCCTGGGCGCGCTGGGCGCGGGCCGCGGCGGCCCGGAGTCCAAGCTGGCCAAGGAACTCGGCAAGCTGGGCGTGTCGCCGGACGAGATCGCGGTGATCTCCAAGCACGACACCTCCACCGCCGCCAACGATCCCAACGAGTCCGAGCTGCACGAGCGGCTCGCGACGGCCATAGGCCGCTCGGAAGGCGCTCCGCTGTTCGTGATTTCGCAGAAGACCCTCACCGGTCACGCGAAGGGCGGCGCGGCGGCGTTCCAGATGATCGGCCTGTGCCAGGTGCTGGAACAGGGCGTCATCCCGCCCAACCGCAGCCTGGACTGCGTGGACGAGAAGATGCGCGCCTACCCGCACCTGGTGTGGGTGCGTGAGGCCCTGGACCTGGGAGATCGCTTCCCGCTCAAGGCCGGTCTGGTCACCTCGCTCGGCTTCGGACACGTCTCGGGCCTGGTGGCGATCGTGCACCCGCAGGCGTTCGTGGCCGCCATCGACCCGGACAAGCGCGAGGAGTACCAGCGCCGCGCCCAGGAGCGTCAGCTCGCCGGCCGCCAGCGGATCACCGAGGCCATGTGCGGCGGCGCCCCGCTGTACGAGCGTCCCGCCGACCGCCGCCTCGGCGGCGACGGCACCCCGGCCAAGCAGTCGCGCCAGCTCGAGGCCGATCTGCTGCTCTCGCCCCAGGCCCGTTTGGGCAGCGACGCAACCTATGTCGCCGTCCCGCCCGGCCCGGCCTGCCGGTAACCCCCGGCCCGCCCCGCCGGTAGCGGCGGGGCCGAGTGGGACGCGGCACAACTGAACCCACGACCAGCGGAGCCTACGGAACCGTAGGCTCCGCTGGTATGTTGCGCCCATTGGATCGCACAAGAAGGAATCGAGGAGTCCCCACAAGTGACAATCCTTGGTATCGGGCTGGATTTGGTCTGCATCTCCGAATTCGCCGAACAACTGGAACGCACCGGAACCACCATGATCCGGGAGAGTTTCACCGCTGGAGAACGGCGCTACTGCCAAAGCAAGGGCACCGATCCCGCACGCAGCTACGCCGCCCGCTGGGCCGCCAAGGAAGCGGTGATCAAGGCTTGGGCCTCATCGCGTTTCGCGCGCAGCCCGCAGATCGGTGACAACCCGTACCCGCTCATCGAGGTCGTCAACGACGCCTGGGGGCGGCCGAGTATCAAGCTGCACGGGCTCGCGGCGGAATTCCTGCCGCGGGTGCGGGTGCATCTGTCGCTGACCCACGACGGGGACACCGCTGCCGCCATGGTGGTGCTGGAGGATCCGGGCGAGCTAGCGGACCTGCTGCAGAACTGAGAGCTATCGTGCGCCGGCCGGGGCCGCTCGGCTTCAGTTGGCCTCGGGTTCGAGCGAGTTGCGTTGCCCGCCCGTGCGCGATTCCTTCTCCGCGATAAGCAGATACGCGACCATGAGTCGCTTGAGTTCGGCCACGGCGTCCTCGTGCGCCAGGCCGTCCTGCACCGAGAAATTCAGCATCGAATAGACGACGTGCACCAGCACCTGCGCCATCATGGAGCGGCGCCCCCGCGGCGTGCGCGGCATGAGCTGGCGCAGCATCAGCGCGACGGCCTCGGCGAACTCCCGCTCGTGAATCGCGCCCGTGGCGCGCGTGGAGGGCGTGGACTGCATCGCGAGCCAGACCTCACGGCGCGACGGGTCCGTCATCCACAGGTCGGCCAGGTGATCGACCAGCGCGTTCATGTGCCGCAGCCAGTCCATGGACGGAATCTCGCCGTGGAAGTCGGCCAGCTCCTGTGAAACAGCCACCAGGTCTTGGCGATTGAGTTCGCAGACGATGACGTATTTGTTGGCGAAGAACTGGTAGAGGGTGCCGATCGGTACCTCCGCGCGGGCGGCGACCTCCTCGCAGGTGAACGATTCGAAGCCGACCTCGACCAGCAATTCGCGCGAGGACTGCAGCAGCGCGTCGAACTTTCGTTTACTTCGTTCCTGCGTCGGGCGGCGACGCGGCATGAGTTCCTGCGGGTCGTCCTGCAACTCCAACGCAGGGTCCGGTCGCCGTGTCGACCTGGTTCCCGTGCGCGCATCCACGTTCACAGCCTAGAGGTAGCGACACTCCGATGACACGCTGCGGTAGTTCGTGTGTCCCCATCTCGCCCCGTTTTTTACCCATCC
This sequence comes from Nocardia sp. NPDC003693, assembly GCF_053981095.1. Lineage (NCBI taxonomy): Bacteria > Bacillati > Actinomycetota > Actinomycetes > Mycobacteriales > Nocardiaceae > Nocardia > Nocardia sp. NPDC003693. The sequence goes on along the minus strand of NZ_JBSFNO010000019.1, from coordinate 60,476 downwards.
GGACCCGGGAATGGCGACGAACCTCCATCGCAGCTGCTTCCCGGCTGTCTCGACATAGAGGTAAACGACCAGAACAATAGCGACCTTGGAAGGCTGATCTGTGGTTCCCACCTCAGTAGTTCGTTCCGCGGTGACCATCGGTGTCGCCACCGAGCGCGGTACCGTGCGTGCCGTGGCCCTCGCCGACACCGGCGACAAGTTGCCCGAGCGCGTGGTGCTGGAGCGGGTGGAGAAGATCACCGGCGATACCAAGGCCGATCTGGCCGCCGCCGTCGAGTTGGTCCTCGAGGAACTCGCGGGCAAGTTGAGCCCCGATCGCGACATCGTCGGTGCGGCCGTGGCCTACCACGATGCCGCCGAACGCCGCGCCATCGTCACCAAGCTGGCCGCCGGCCCGTGGCACGAGGCGTCCATGGTGTCGGCCAAGGCCGCGCATCTCGCGGTGGCTCGCGCCATGACCTGGGTGGACGAGTTCGAGGATCTCGCCATCTGCGAGGTCGTGCCCGGCGCGCAGACCTTCTCCCTGATCGACCCCGAGCGCACCCGCGTGCTCGCCTCGGTCACGCTGAACGGCGGCGGCACCACCGAGGAGGCCATGCGCGCCGCGGTCACCGCGGCCTGGGATCAGTTCGACGCGGCCGGGGTCAAACCGGACGCCGTGGTGCTGATCGGTTCCGCCGCAAGCGGTCCCGCGGTCGTCGGCGCCCTGGAGGCCGGCTTCGGCGCGCCCGTCATCCCGTGCGCGGTGGCCACCGCGGCGCCCGCCATCGGCGCCGCGCTGTCGGCGCTGCCCGAGGTCGAGTACGCCGGTGAGGCGGCCGAGCGGATCCGCCGGGCCAGAGGCACCGCCGCGCTCTTCGCGGCGGCGAGCGTGCTCGCGGGCGGCCTGGTCGCGGGCGGCGTCTACTCCGCGAGCAGCGGGTCCAAGACGGTGCCCGAGCCCATGCTGGCCGACTCCCGCGTCACCACCGAGGCGCAGCCGGTCGACCTGCACACCACGGCCCCGGCCGAAGCCGCGCCGGTCGAAACCGCCCCGGTGGACACCGGTTCGGCGGGCGCGTTCGCGGACGCGCTGCCCGAGGACGCCGCCGTGCCCACCGAGGTGCTGGCGCCGATGCTGGAAGCGCCCGCGCCGGAACCGGATCCGGAGATCGTCGTCATCGATCCGGCCACCCTGAACTGGGGCGGGGCGCTCGATTCGCACGCCGAGGCGCGTCCCTCCAAGCCGCTGGTGAAGTCGCAGCCCGAGCCCCAGACCGGCGGCAATTTCGACTCCATCATCCCCGCGCCGACGCATCCGGTCGGGTCGCCCGCCGAGGGCGGGCTGTTCCCGGGCGAGATCGCGCCGCCCGCTTTAGGCACCCCCGAGTTCGCGAGCTGGTGGGACGGGCACTGGCGCATGATGCTGCAGTGGGCCGCCCAGACCATGCCCCGCGTCTGAGGCGCTGACAGCGCGCGTCCGGCGCGAAATGCCCTGCGCGGGAATCTGATTCTCGGCGCGTGCGGGGGCTGCACCGAGATTCGAGGAGTCCCGGCCCGGTGGGGGCCGGGACTTCTCTGTGTCGTGGGCCGGATCACCCGGCCCCGGGTATCAGACCGACAGTTCCCGGCGCAGCTTGGCCACGTGACCGGTGGCGCGCACGTTGTACTGCGCGACCTCGATCTTGCCGTCCGCGTCGACCAGGAACGTGGACCGGATGACCCCGGTGACGGTCTTGCCGTACATGGTCTTCTCGCCGAAGGCGCCGTAGGCCTGCAGCACCTCTTTGTCCGGGTCCGACAGCAGCGGGAAGGTCAACTCCTCGGCGTCGCGGAACTTGGCCAGCTTGGCGGGCTTGTCGGGCGAGATCCCGATGACCTCCAGCCCGGCGCCGTTCAACTCGGCGAGGCTGTCCCGGAAATCGCAGGCCTGCTTGGTGCAGCCGGGCGTGCTGGCGGCCGGGTAGAAGTAGACGATCACCTTGCGGCCGCGGTAGTCGGCCAGGGACACCTCCTTGCCGTCGGCATCGGGAAGTGTGAAGGCGGGCGCGGTGTCGCCGGGACTGAGTCGGTGGTTCTCGGTCATGCCGCCACCGTAGTAGACGGGCGCGATGCGGTGTGAGCGATACACTCCACAGCACCGCTCGTAAGCGGGCGCGCGAGCCGCAGTCCGGCCGCGCGCGGGGCCTCGAGACGACAGTGCCGCTGAACGCGGCTTTCAGACAGGAGTGTGACGTGGCGAGAGATACCGAGGCGATCGAGCGGGAGATCGAGGCCGCGCGAAGCCGGCTCGCGAACACCCTCGACGAACTCGCGGTGCGGGCCGATCCGCAGCGGTTGGCCGACAACACCAAGCACGCGCTGATCGCGAAGGTGAACGAGCCGAAGATCAAGTACAGCCTCATCGGCGCGGGTGCGCTGGTCGTGACGCTGGTGCTGGTCAAGATTTTCCGCTGAACCCGGCGTAGCGATACGGGACCACGAGAAACCCCCGGTGCCATCGGCACCGGGGGTTTCTCGTAGTCCGGGGTGAATCAGACCGTCGGGCAGGCGAATCCGTCGCCGTCCGGGTCCAGGTGCGGGCCGTAACCGGGCTCGCCGCGGAAGAGCGGGGCGCGGCCGGCATGCCGGGCCTCGTCGCAATTCTTGTACGAGCCACCGGCGGAGCCGGTCTGGGCCAGGTTGGCCGAGCCGGTGGCGCCCGAGCCGGTATCGATGGTGGACGACCCGGTGCCGGAGGATCCCGTGGGCACGTTGGCGAGGGCAACCCCGTGGGCTGCGAAGGTCGTCAGTCCCGCGACGCTGGCGGTGACGAGAAGCCGGCGAACGTTCATGTATTCCTCAATGTCGGCGCAATAGGTTGGTATAGGCCCGGTTCGGCGCGGATTGCCACCGCTGCCGCGGGGTTGCGGCACGGTGGCCGGTACGGGTCCGGCGTCTACTGTTTCTGCGGACCGTTGCATTGTCAACCGGATGAGCTATTCATCCAGGTAAAAGGCTACGGACCGACGCCCCCGCGAAGGTGTTCCGCGGGAAGGGGTCCCGTCCGTTCGCTCCGGAAATCGCTACTGCGGGTAACGATCTCCGGCCGTGCGTCGTGGACGAATTTCCCGTACTTTACGACACGTTCGCCGCCGCGGCCGCGTGCGCGCCGATACACCGGGTTAGTGTCCATGTCAACTAAAGCGGGATATCATGGACCGCATGGTTCGTTGGCTGAGCGACGAAGAACAGGCGACCTGGCAATCCTATATCCGGCTGCGGCAGCGCATGGATGCCGCGATCGCCGCCGGACTGACCCGTGACGGACTGTCCACCTCGGACTACGAGGTGCTGGTCGCGCTGTCCGCGGCGAACGGGCAGTTGCGCGCGAAGGATCTGGGCGCGGAGATCTGCTGGGACAAGAGCAGGCTGTCCAAGCACCTGTCCCGCATGGCCGCGCGCGGACTCATCGATCGCTGTCGGGCCGTCGACGACGCGCGGGGGCGCGAGGTGCGACTGACCGAGGCCGGGCGGCGGGCGCTCGAAGCCGCCGCGCCCAATCACGTGGAACTGGTGCGGCGGCTGTTCATCGACGAGATGGACGCGGGCGAGGCCGCGGCGCTGCGCTCGCTCGCGGACCGGGTGGTCACCGAGGCCGAACGCACCGATCTCGGCTAGCGCTCGGTGTCCGGCCGATCGAACTGCGCGCGCTTCCAATCGCCGAACGGCTCGTCGCGCTCGCGCACGGCCTCGCGGAAACCGGCGGTGGCCGAGCGCATCTGGAAGGCGTAACCCTCGCGGGTGTGCCGGGAGATGCCGTCGAACACGGTGCTGATCATGCCGGAGTTCAGCACGCCCTGGCCGAGCAGCGCGCTGTTGAGCGCCAGTTTGGCCATGACGAGCTGATTGATCGGCACCTGCGAAATACGGTGCAGCAGATCCTCGGTGCGCTCGTCGAGTTCGGCCGCGGCGGGCGCCTCGATGGCCAGGCCCCATTCGGCGGCCTGGGCGCCGCTGAGGCTGTCGCCGGTGAACAGCAGGCGTTTGGCCCGCTGATCGCCGACGCGGTGGGCCCACATGCCCGCCGCGGGAATGCCCCAGGTCCGGGTGGGCGGATAGCCGAAGCGGGCGTCGGCGGCGCAGATGATCTGATCGGCGTACAGCGCGATGTCGGTGCCGCCGGCGATGGCGAACCCGTGCACCTTGGCCACGGTCGGCTTGTTCGCGTGCAGCAGGCTGGCGAAACCGCGGTTGAAGCGCGACATCATGGCGTAGTCGACCATGGGATCCCAGGTGCCCCACGGATTGTGGTTGCGGGCCTGCACCACCGGATCGAGCACGGTGCCCTCGGTGGGCTGCGCGCCCGGCGCGGGTTCCATGCCGTTCTCGGCGAAGATCGACAGGTCGTAGCCGCCGCAGAAGCCCTTGCCGCGCCCGCTCACCACGATGACGTGCACGCGGGGATCGAGATCGGCGCGCTCCACCGCGGTGGCCAGCTCGATCGGGGTGTCCGCGGTGATGGCGTTGCCGCGTTCGGGCCGGTTGAAGGTGATGCGGGCGATGCGGCCGGTCACCTCGTAAGTCAGTGTGCGTCCGGTGAATTCGCCGTCGGGGGCGGGGCGGTCGGCGAAGAGCGAATCGTCGCCGCCGGTCAGCTCATCGCGCCAGGCGGCGGGCCGGGTTCCTGCGTGGTTCTCGAAGTCGGGTGACACTCAAGCAGTGAACCCCCGTTCATTTCTTGCTGTCAAGGGTCCGGTCAGCTGAGCCAGGGCGTGACCGGGGGTTTCACCCAGAGAATCTTCTCGTCGGCCTGCTCGCGCCGCGCGGCCGGATGGCCGGGATTGCGCGCGGCCCAGGAGTCCTTCTCCGCCAGCAGCCGCGCCACGACCTGCCAGGTCTCGTCGGTGCTCGGCGGATTCGCCTCGGCGGCGCGGGCCAGCTTGCGCCGCTCGGCCATGGGCATGGCGAGCAGTTCGGCCCCGGAGATGTCGCGCTGCCAGGTGTAGGCGGCCAGTCGCCGCGCCTTGTCCATGCGGCTGCTGGAGGCGGAATCGGAATGGGCGAAGTCGTTCATGGGCTGCTCACAGGGTTGGGGAACGTCGCTCAGCCTAGTCCAGGGCGGTGACACCGATCCCCGGCGACCGCGCCGCCCCGATCTGCGGCAACCGGACCCCGCGGGGGTGGCGGGCCACTACCGTGGTGGGATGCCGGATGCCAGGGGAGCCGCTGACGTGTTCACCATCGAGACGGCCACCGCCGCGGACTGGTCCCTCGTTCGCGAGTGGGCCGCCGCCGAGGGCTGGAATCCGGGGGAGCGCGACATCGCCGCCTTCTTCGCCCAGGATCCCGAGGGCTTTCTGCTCGGCCGCCTGAACGGGCAACCGGTCTCGGCGATCTCGGTGGTCAACTACGGGACCGAGTACGCGTTCCTGGGGTTCTATCTCGTGCGGCCCGACCGGCGGGGCACCGGACTGGGCCTGGCGACCTGGAAGGCCGGGATCGCGCACGCCGGCTCCCGGACCATCGGCCTGGACGGCGTCCCGGATCGGCAGGACGACTATCGGCGCAGCGGATTCGAACTCGCCTATCGCAGTGCGCGATTCGTCGGCGTTCCCGCCGTGCCCGTGCCCGGCGCCGCCGTGCGCGCGGCCACCGCCGCCGACGCGCCCGCCCTGCATCGCTACGACTCCGGCTGCCTGCCCGCCGATCGGCCCCGGTTCCTGGACGCCTGGCTCGCCGAGCCCGGGCACCACACGGTGGTGCGCGAGGTCGACGGCGTCGTGTCCGGCTTCGGAACCGTCCGTCCCGCACGGGATTCGCTGCGGGTGGGACCGCTGTTCGCCGACAGCGCGGCCGATGCCGGGGAACTGGTCGCGGCGCTGGCCGCGCATGCCGGCGGCCGGGCGCTGGCGATCGACGTGCCGCTGACCAACGCGCCCGCGGTCGAACTGTTCGAGAAGGCCGGGCTGACACCGACCTTCGATACCGCGCGCATGTACACCGGGCCGCTGCGGGCGCACCGGCAGGATCGGGTCTTCGGGGTGACGAGCCTCGAACTCGGCTGAGGGCTCGCCGAAGTCAGAGCGGCCGAATGGATTCGGCCAGCCGGGCGGCCGCGTCGAGGTCGATGGGGGCGTCGGTGTCGCTGAGCCAGGTGATCCACCAGCGCTGCTCGCCCGAGCGCACGACCGCGGCGTAGACCTCGGCGGTGGTGGCGCCGGTGTCGTCGAAATCGACACGGTAGAAGCAGGATTTGCCGGTGGTGTCCCGGCCGGTGAGGTCGTGGCTCGCCTCGTCGATCCGCTGTCCGGAGTCGGGGAAGAAGAACTCGCCCATCCCGCCGCCGAGCTCGCAGGCGGCGCGCGCGTCGTCGGATTCGGCGGCGGCGAACAGGGATTGGTCCAGGCGGCCCAGCAGGATCATGCCGTCGGCGCCGTCGATCCGGGTCAGCGCGGCCTGGCCGAAGACCAGGCCGCCGCCGTCCTGCTGGGGCATCTCCTCCCACCCGGCGGGGGCGGCGAAGCTCATGCCCGCCGCGGAGCTGGTGATCCGGTCGCCCGCGCCGGTGTCCCGGGTGTCGCGCCACTGCCCGAGCGCCAGCACGCCCAGGGCGGCCAGCGCGGCGATCAGCGCGATCACACACCCGAGCACGATCAGGCGCGCGGTGCGCGGCGCGATCGCGGAGTCCGCCTCGGGCACGGCGGTTTCCGGTGACCACTGCGGGTTGGGGTCCACTCGGCGACGCTAACAATCACGCCGAACCGGACAGGGCGGCTCGCCGCGCCGGGAGATCACGATCGGGCCACCCGCAGGCGGGAAAGGCCCCCGGCAGCTACCGGGGGCCCGGATGGGTGTTCGGCAGCGGTCACGAGACCGCACCGATGTAGCCGCCGATCGCGGCGCCGATGGCGCAGCCGAAGATCGCGCCGACCAGGAAGAACCAGATCCCGATCAGAACGCCGACGACGCAGCCGATGACCGCGCCCGCGAAGATGGCTCCGCCGCCTCCGGTGGCGTGCATGAAGGGCAGGTCCTGCGCGGTGATGGCCGCGGCCGCCGGTGTGGGTCCACCGACCGGGGCGAGCGCGAGTTCGGTCTCGCTGTTCAAGGTCGGGGTCACCTCGAATGCCCCGCCGGTGTCCAGGCGCAGGGTGGTCGGTATCGCCCCGACCACGGCTCCGTTGTCCGCGACGACCTGTACCGCGTCCGGGGTGACGACGAATCTGCCGTTCGCCAGCGTGACGACGGCGTTCGAATGATCGGCGGCGAGGGTCGTGGTGTACCCGACCGACCCGTCGGCGCCGCTGTAGCTGAGCCCGGCCTCACCATGCGCTGTCGCCATCGTTATCCCGGTGGCCGCCACCGCGAATACCGCGGTGGCCAAGAGCTTCCGTATGAACATGGTCCTTCCAATCCGTGCGGGGTTTCCCTCTGACGCGTTCCCCCGACGAACGGCTTCGGCTGTACTGGCTAATCGCACGCAATCGGAAATGTGTTTCCGGTCACACTCGATGGAAGCCTCGGATGTGATCGCCCACGGAGATGTATAAGGCTCCGGCCGCACTCGAAACCTGTTCGCCCACCGCTGCGATGCCGGGCGTGTGCGGCTTCGGCGATCTTGCTCGTGCCAGATGCGGTATCCGAGTGAGTGATTCGGGAGCGGGGCGAATGTGGTTCTGCTCACGTTCGGTGTGGGGAGCGGGATCGCGGGTAATCGGGCGACCCGCCGAAGGGATCGGGGCCGGCATCGATTCGGCAACAAAAGAAGAAGGCCCCCGGCGAATCGCCGGGGGCCTTCTGAAGTGCGCCATCAGGGACTTGAACCCCGAACCCGCTGATTAAGAGTCAGCTGCTCTGCCAATTGAGCTAATGGCGCATGCTCCGTGCTTCGCGGCCTCTCCCTCTCGGTGTCGGCCTCTCTGCGGTGCGGTAGAAACATTAACAGGCTCTGCCGCGAAATATGAAATCGCCTGGTTGTCGGTGGTTTTTGCGTGGTTCGAAGATCTCCTCGAACGGTGTTAACGAAGTGCGGCCCGCGGGTGATGAACCGGATGAACCCCGAGGGGTCCGGACGCGTTGTCGTTTGTCAGGTCGGTGGTGCCTGGCAGAATGACTGCAGGCGTGATCTCGACCTGATCCCCGCGGGCGTGGTGGGTCGAACACGTGTGGTCGGGGCCGAATCCTCGGTGTCCAGCTGCGCACCGAGACGTGAATTGGGGTTGCAATGAGTATTGGTCAGGGTCGGCTCCGGTCGAGCCGGCGCCGTTCGACGTGGCTGGGGTCGACGGCGGTGCTGTCCGTCCTCGCCCTCGCCCTGGTGGGCTGTTCGTCGAGCACACCCGATTCCTCTTCGGTCGCAATCGATTCCAACCCCATCAGCGAGCTCGTCAAGCCGAAGCTGATCGCACCGGTCAAGGACGGCCAGAAGGGCTTCTCGCCCGCCGATCCGCTGGTGCTGAAGGTCGAGGACGGCAAGCTCAGCTCGGTCACGCTGACCAACCCCGAGGGCCGCGCGGTCGCGGGGGAGATGGCCGCGGACGGCCGCTCCTGGAAGCTGACCGAACAGCTCGGCTTCGCGCGCACCTACACCCTCAAGGTCGAAGCCATCGGCCTGGGCGGTGCGAGCAGCACCTCGCTGAGCTTCGCCACCATCTCCCCGAACAACCGCACCCACCCCTACCTGCTGCCCGGTGAGAACGAGGTCGTGGGCATCGGTCAGCCGGTGGCCATCCAGTTCGACGAGAACATCCCGGACCGCAAGGCCGCGCAGAACGCCATCAAGATCACGACAACCCCCGCGGTCGAGGGCGCGTTCTACTGGGTGAACAACCGCGAAGTCCGTTGGCGGCCCGAGCATTTCTGGGCGCCGGGCACCAAGGTCGACGTGGCCGTGCAGGTCTACGGCCGCGATCTGGGCAACGGTCTGGTCGGCGACACCGACATCACGTCGAGCTTCACCATCGGCGACGCGACGATCTTCACCGCCGACGACGACACCAAGCAGGTGACGGTCGAGAAGAACGGTCAGGTCGTGCGCACCATGCCGACCTCGATGGGCAAGAACAGCACGCCCACCGACAACGGGATCTACATCGTCGCCGACCGGCACGACAAGATCATCATGGATTCCTCCACCTACGGCGTCGCGGTGAACTCGCCCGACGGCTACAAGACGCCGGTGGACTGGGCGACCCGAATCTCGTACTCGGGCATCTTCTTCCACTCCGCGCCGTGGTCGGTCGGGGCGCAGGGTTCGTCGAACACCAGCCACGGCTGCCTCAACCTGAGCCCGGAGAACGCGCGCTGGGTGTACGACAACGCCAAGCGCGGTGACATCACCATCGTCAAGAACACCGTGGGCGGGACGCTCTCGGGCGTCGACGGCCTCGGTGACTGGAACATTCCGTGGGAGCAGTGGAAGGCCGGCAACGCCGACGACAACCGCTGAGTCAGGACAGCGAAGGGGCGCCGACTGTGTAGTCGGCGCCCCTTTCGCATGCTCGAAGTGTGCGCTGGAACCCGTCGGGGGTTCGGCGTCAGAAGCCGTCGCCGGGCTTCTTCTCCAGGTTGCCGCAGCCGAAGCTGGTCTCGCCCAGGATCGTCCAGGCGCTACCGGTGACCGCGCAGAGCGAGTCGAATTCGCCGAAGAGCAGCTTGTCGAGGTTGGGCAGGCCGAACGAGCCGGTGCCGGTGGAACCGGTGGTGGCCAGGCCGCCCGAGGTGCCGGTGTTGATGTCGTCGGATGATCCGCCGGAACCGGGAGCGATCGTCTGCATCGGGTCGTCGTTCTTCTTCTTTTCGGCGACCGAGTTCGGAACTTCGGACAGGACGATGTCCGCGCTGGCTGCGGGAGCGGCGACCATGATGGCCGCGGTGGCTAGCAAGGTGGTGACGGCGGAACGATTCACGTGGATCTCTCTGGTCGAGCATTGGAAAACGGGGGCCCCGACGCCGCCCGGGTGTCGCCCAGCAGTTTACGAAGATCGAGTGTCACGCGCCACAAATTCCGATACAGTGCCACGTCCGTCACAGCGAAGCGTTATGTCCGAGCCCTCGGCATCCTAGATCGGCGTCGAATGCGTGATATCAATCTGCGGTAGCGCTATCATTGATAGCAACCCTGAGGAGCTGATATCAGATGAAGAGCGTTGTGGTGCGGAACCTATCCGAGGAAGTTCATCGCGCGATAAAGCAGCGTGCGGCCGCCCACGGGCGCAGTGCCGAAGCCGAGCTGCGGCAGATCATCACCGATGCCGTGCAGCCGCCCGGCCGGATCAAGCTCGGATCGCTCCTGGCCGGCATCGGGCGTGACGTCGGGCTGACCGATGACGAGCACGCCGTTTTCGACAACCGGGATCGCACGCCGGCCGAGCCTCTGGAGTTCGACTAGTGATCATTCTCGACACCAATGTCATCAGTGAACCGCTGCGCAAGGCTCCCGATGCGGGAGTGATCGCCTGGATCGACGCTCAGAACCTCGAGACCCTGTACCTGACCGCCGTGACCGTCGGTGAATTGCGTTACGGCGCTGCGCTACTGCCCGACGGCCGCCGCCGTGACATTCTGCTCGAACAGCTCGAGCATCACCTGCTGCCGCTGTTCGCCGGGCGCGTGCTGCCCTACGACCTGGACGCGGCCGAAAGCTATGGACGCTTGATGGCTGCCGCGCGAGCCGCGGGATCTGCCGTCGCGACAGCCGACGGCATGATCGCCGCCATCGCGGACGTGTCGAAATTCAGTGTGGCCACGCGGGATGTCACCCCGTTCGTGGCGGCGGGGATACCCGTGATCGACCCGTGGCGCTAGCCCGCCGCGATCCACCCGCGCACGGATTCGCGTGATCACCGCCCGTTGGCGGGGGCGCGATGCCAAGCGATGGTCTTTTCGATCTCGGTCAACGCGGCCACCTGGGCTGGGCTCAGTAGATCGGTGAAGTGCCGGGCGATCGACGCGTGGTGTCACGGTGTGGCGTCGCGCGGGGCCGTGCGGCCGGCCTCGGCCAGCGGGACGTCGTCCACAGCGAAGCGTTATGTCCGAGCCCTCGCCGCGGGCAGGATCCGGGCCACCGCGCGCACCGGGGCGCCGTCCGCGCCGGGGATATGCAGCGGAAACAGGGACGCTTCGACCGTGTCCCCGGCCTCCTGCGCGGCCAGTACCGCCGCCAGTCCGGTGAGGTTCTCGGCGATCACCGCGTGTGCCCGGCACAGCACCAGATGCGCCGGAATGTCGTGCGCGGGGGTCGGGTCCACGCTGAGCGCGTCGATGCCGACGGTCCGAACTCCGGCGTCGACGAGATAGCGGGCCGCCCGCACGCTCAGGAACGGGTGGCCGAGGTAGTCGTCCGTCCCCCAGAAATCCGACCAACCGGTGCAGATCAACACGATCTGTCCGGGTGCGACCCGCCCCTCGAACGCCTCGGCCCCGATGGCCGTGCGCGTCGCGAGTCCCCGCGCGTCGATGACGACCGCCGGCCCCGTGAAGCGTTCCAGCGGCACCGCGTCCAGGGCGGGCAGCGCGTCGTCGATATGCCGGGGTGCGTCGACGTGGGTTCCGCTCTGTGACCCCATGTGCACCCGCAGCACGTTGACCCCGGCCCCCGGCACCGTCAACGCCGGCTCGATCGCCACCTCCGGGTCGCCGGGATAGACGGGCATGCCGCTGCGCAGTGGAACCGACAGATCGATGAGTCGCACCCCGTCAGCCTCGCGAACCGGCCCGGTCCGCCGCAACCGGCGCGCCGCGCGAGTGCGGGGCCGGAGCTATCCGGTGGTCCGATTCCGGGCGACGGCCTGTTCGATCTCGGTCAGGGCGGTCAGCTGGGCCGGGGTCAGCAGGTCGGTGAAGTGGCGGGCGATCGATGCCCGGTGTGCGGGTGTGGCGTCGCGCAGGGCCGTGCGGCCGGCCTCGGTCAGCAGGACGTCGTCGCCGCGCCCGTCGCGTTCGCAGGCTTCCCGGGCTATGAGACCGCGTTTCTCCATGCGGCCGAGTTGGCGGGACAGGCGACTGTGTGGCCAGTGCAGGTGGGCGGCCAGTCCGCGCACCCGGACGCAGGAATCCGGGGTCCAGAGGTCGTCGATTCCGGTGAGTACCTCGTAGTCGGGCATGGACAGGCCGGTGTCCTGCTCCAGTTCGCGGGCGATCTCGGCGTCGGCGAACAGGTGCAGGCGGCGATAGGCGTGCCAGGCGTCGAGGTCGCGAGCGGTGGGGCGGGACATGGGGTCAGTTTAGCCGATTCTGTTTACATGTAACGAAGTTGCCGCTAGGGTTTGCGTTACATGTAACGGAGATGGAGGCAGGGTCATGAGTGGTATCGAGCGGAACGTCGAGAACGCGGGAATCGTGTTGCACACCCAGGCTTTCGGCGACGCCGGCAACCCGGCGATCGTGCTGCTGCACGGCGCGGGGGATTCCATGCTGGCGTGGGACGAGGAGTTCATCGAGCGGCTGGTGGCCGGCGGACGCTACGTAATCCGCTATGACGCACGGGATTCCGGTAGGTCGTCCAGCTCGGAGGTCGGCGCGCCGCCGCACGATCTGCGCGACCTGGTGGGTGACGCGCTCGCGGTCCTGGATGCCTACGGTCTGTCCGCCGCCACGCTCTACGGCATGTCGGGCGGATCGGCCGTGGTGCAGTTGCTCGCCATCGAGCACCCCGAACGCGTTGCCGCCGTGGTGCTCTCGTCGTCGACCCCGGGTGGCCCGGGCCACGGGGCCGACGATCTCCCGCCCATGACCCTCGAGCTCGCAGCCTTCTTCGGCGGCGCGGCGCCCGAACCGGACTGGTCCGACCCGGCCGCGGTGGCGGAGTACCTGGTCGCCGCCGAACGCCCGTTCGCCGCCACGTCCCGCCCCTTCGACGAGACCGCCCGCCGCGCCCAGGCGACCCGGGTCGTGGCCCACGCCTCGAACATCGCCGCCCAGCTGACCAACCCGTTCCTCCTGGACCCCGGCCCCTCCTGGCGCGACCGCCTCGCCGAGGTCACCGCCCCCACCCTGGTCCTGCACGGCGACGAGGACCCCCTGTTCCCCCTCGCCCACGGCAAGGCCCTGGCCGCCGCGATCCCCGGCGCCCGCCTGCACGTTCTGGCCCACACCGGCCACGAGATGCCCCCGCGCGCGGAATGGGACGCGATCGTCGCGGCCGTCCTGTCCCTGACCGACCCCACCGCCTGATCGGGCGCGGTGACGTTCCTCGGTGCGAATGGATCGGGTCATCGCGTGACCTCCGGCGTAAGCACGGGGTATGTGTGGGTGTGCCGCTGGAAAACACCGTGCAGCACTGTGTTCCGGCACCGGCGACGCCCTCGGGCGAGCGGAGCGTTCGGGACATGCCGACGGCTCCGGTCCAGTCGGACCGGAGCCGTCGCAGCACGCCACGCTCTGGGCTACCGCGCCGGCACTTCCTCCCGCGCGGGCTGCTTGCGCAGCACCGAGTGTTTGCGGCCGTAGGCAACGTAGACGAGCATGCCCAGGGCCATCCAGATCACGAAGCGCAGCCAGGTCTCGATCGAGAGGTTGAGCATCAGCCAGAGGCAGGCCACGGCGGCCAGGATCGGGATCAGGGGGACCAGGGGGACGCGGAAGCCGCGTTTCAGGTCGGGGCGGGTGCGGCGCAGGATCGGCACGCCCACCGCGACCATGACGAAGGCGACCAGGGTGCCGATGTTCACCATTTCCTCGAGGGTGCCGAAGTCCACGAAACCGGCCAGCAGGGCGCAGACCACGCCTACCAGGACGGTCAGGCGGACGGGGGTGCCGTGGTCGCCGGTGCGAGCCAGTGAGCGGGGGAGCAGGCCGTCGCGGGACATCGCGAACAGGATTCGGGTCTGGCCCAGGTACATGACCATGACTACGGTCGACAGGCCCGCGATCGCGCCGACGGAGATGATGTTCTTCACCCAGGTGTCGCCGTGGATGGCGAAAGCCGTTGCCAGGGTGGCGTCCTCGCCCTGCAGCTCGGTGTAGGACACCATGCCGGTGAGGATCAGCGAGACCGCGACGTACAGGACCGTCACGATGGCGAGCGAGCCGAACAGCCCGCGCGGGACGTCGCGCTGCGGGTTCCTGGTCTCCTCGGCCGTGGTGGCGACCACGTCGAAGCCGACGAACGCGAAGAACACCAGGCTCGCCGCGGACAGCAGGCCGAACCAGCCGAACGAGGTGCCGCCGGAGCCGGTGAGCCAGGCGAACAGCGACTGGCGCACGCCCTCGGCGTGCTCGGAGGGCTGCGACGGCGGAATGTACGGCGAGAGGTTGGACGCCTTGAAGTAGGTCGCGCCGACCACCAGCACGAGCGCGATGACGCCCAGCTTGATGGCCACCGCCACCGCCGAAACCCGCGAGGAGAGTTTGGTTCCCGTCGCCAGCAGCGTGCCGACCACCACGATGATCGCCACCGCACCCCAGTCGAACCGCAGCGATCCGAGCTCGATCGACACCTGGTGCCCGAGCAACTCGCCCAGATACTGCGACCAGCCCTTGGCCACGACCGACACCGCCAGCGCGAACTCGAGGATGAGATCCCAGCCGATGATCCAGGCGATCACCTCGCCGAAGGTGGCGTACGCGTAGGTGTACGCGCTGCCCGCCACCGGCACCGTCGACGCGAACTCCGCGTAGCACAGCGCCGTCAGTCCGCAGGCGATCGCCGCGAAGACGAAGGCCAGCGACACCGAAGGCCCGGCAACGGAACCCGCCGTCCGCGCGGTGAGGGTGAAGATGCCCGCGCCGATGACCACGGCCACACCGAAGATGGTGAGGTCGCGGGCCGTCAGGTCCTTGCGGAGCTTGGAATCCGGGTCGTCGGTGTCCCGGATCGACTGTTCAACGGATTTGGTGCGGAACATGCCGCTGGTGATCGCCACGTACTGTCTCCTCCTCGAAACTTCCGGCTCCGCGGTCAGTTCGCCCGCGGAATGGCGTCCAGGCGGCGCTCGGCGAATCGGTTCGCCGCCGCCCCCGCGCCGATGCCCTCGCCGCGCGCGACGGTGATGATGTCGCGACAGCGGTCGTAGATGCGGGCCACATCCGATTCCACGTCCGCCGCTGTGGCCGAACGCAATTCGCCCTCGACCTGGATCAGCCCGCCGGCGTTGGCGACGAAATCGGGAACCCAGGTGATGCCGCGCTCACCGAGGGCGTGTTCCACCACCGGGTGCGCGAGCTGGTTGTTGGCCGCGCCGCAGACGAGTTTCGCTTCGAGCGCCGCCACGCTGTCCTCGGTGAGCGTGCCGCCCAGCGCGCACGGCGCGTAGACGTCCACCGGCGCGGTCCGCACCGTGCTCAACAGTCGCACCGCGGGATCGGCCTGTGAAATCCGTTGTAACGCGGCCTCGTTCACGTCGCTGACGCACACCTCCGCGCCGTCGGCGAGCAGCAGCGCGACGAGCTCGCCGCCGACCTTGCCCGCGCCTTCCACGCCCACGGTGCGCCCGGCCAGGGACGGTGTGCCCCAGACCGCCTCGGCCCCGGCCCGCATGGAGTGGAAGACCCCGAGCGCGGTGAGGCGGGCGCTGTCGCCGGAGCCGCCGGCGGCGACGCTGCGACCGGTCACGTGCGCGGTGTGACGGCCGATGAGGTCGAGGTCGCCGGTGTCGGTGCCGACGTCGCCCGCGGTGATGTACCGGCCGCCGAGGGTGTCCACGAAGCGCGCGTACGCCGCCAGCAGCGCTTCGGTTTTCACGCGGGCGGGATCGCCGATGATGACGGCCTTGCCGCCGCCGAGATCCACCCCGGCCGCCGCGGCCTTGTAGGTCATACCCCAGGACAGGCGCAGCACGTCCTGCAGCGCGGCGGACTCGTCGGCGTACGGGTAGAACCGGGTGCCGCCGAGCGCGGGGCCCAGTGCGGTGGAGTGAATGGCGATGATCGCCTTCAAACCGGTCCGGTCGTCCTCGCAGAACACCACCTGCTCGTGGCTGCGCGGGCTCAGCTCGTGTGAGCGGGCGAAAACCCCTGCGTCGGTGTGCATTGCGGTCACGGGTGCTTCCTTTCTGGATGCCCTGCCCGGTGCGGCCGGGTGGGCCGCCGGGGCGGGGCGCTGGTCGCCGCTGTTCACGGCGGGAGGCCGGGAGTCGGCCGGGGGGTCTCGGTTCGCCGGGCCTCGCGTGTCGGGTGGCCCGGACGGGCGGTGTCGCATGGTCGGTTCAGGCCGAAGCGTGCGGGTCGTGGTTCTCGTCTTTCATTGCGGTACTTGCTATTTCGTGCAATACGAGCAAGTCTGCGCAGAGGTCCGGGCCGCCGTGCCGGTGCGGTCGCGGCGGTCGGAATCGATTCGGGTCGGGATGGTGGATCAGGGGGCGTGATCGGCGCTTGTCGTCGTCCCGATCACCCGGTCGCCCCTCATGCGACCGGGTGATCCGGACCTCGGACGTGCCGGAGCCGGATCAGTAGTCGATGCCGAGCTCCCGCAGTCCGGAGTGGTAGAGCTCGACGGTGCCGAGCTTGATGTCCTCGTAGCCGCGCACGAGATCGGGTAGTCCGGCGGCCCGGACCGCGGTGTCGTAGCCCGCGGTGTCGAGCTCGGCGGCGAGCCGCCGCACCAGGCCGGTGTAGTGGGACAGCAACTCCCGCTCCACCTTTCGCACGTGCGCGTAGCCGAAGGGATCCAGTCGCGTGCCGCGCAGGACCTTGCCCTTGGCGAGAACCTTCAGCGCCACATGTGATTTCGGCCCGAGCCCGATCTTCTTCTTGCGACCGAGCGCGCGCAGGACCGGCGGATGCAGTTTGTAGGTGAGTTTCTCGCCACCGGGCACCTGCGCCCGGACCTCGGCCAGGAAGGCCGGATCCACCAGCAGGCGCGCCACCTCGTACTCGTCCTTGTACGCGGTGAACTTGAACAGTCCCCGCGCCACGGCCGCGCTGAAGTCGGTGCGGTCGGTGATCGCGCGCTCGGCCGACCACGCCAGCCGCACCGTATCGAGGTACCGGCGGGCGACCTTGACGTTCTGGTAGGCGACCAGCTCGCCGGCCCGGCGCTCGACGAGTTCGCGTACCTCACCCTCGAAGGGGGTGTCCGCCAAGAGATTCGCGGGAAGCGCGGGCACGCGGGCCGGCGCTCGCACCGCGTCGACCGCCGCCGCGAAGGCCGCCGGATCCGCGATCGCCACCCGCCCCCAGCGGAAGGCCGCGATATTCGCCGGCACCGCGACGCCGTTGATGCCGATCGCCTCCTCGATCGCCGCCGCGGGCAGCCGCAGCCCGCCGGTCTGCACGGCCGCGCCGACCATGAGGAAGTTCGCCGCCGCGGTGGTGCCGAACAGCTGTTCCGCGGCCGCGAGCGCGTCGAAGTGATGCAGCGAACGGGACACGGTCGCAAGGCGATCCAGCAGATCGGCGACCGGCGGATGCGCGACGGACCGGTCGTACACCATGTCCCCGGTCGGCGTCTCGCTCGTCGATGCCACCGTGATGGTGCCCGCCGGATTGCCGTACTGCAGGTAGCGGTGATCGGCGGCGGTCAGCAGATCGATGGCCAGTACGCAGTCGGCGCTGCCGGGCGTGAGTCGATTCGACGGTTCGAGCGCGGTCGTGGAGAAGCGCAGATGCGAGACCACGGGACCGGCCTTCTGGCTCAGTCCGATCTGATCCAGGCTCTCCACCTCGTACCCGGCGCGCAGCGCGGCCGTGGCCAGTACCTGATTGACGGTCACGATGCCGGTGCCGCCGATGCCCGCGAGCAGCACGTTCTGCGTGCCGACCGGTGCGCCGAACGCGAGGTCGGCTACGGCCGGCGGTTCGGCGGTCGTACGCCCGGAACCCTTGCGGCCCTTCTTGTCCGGGGATACCTCGACGGTGACGAAGGACGGGCAGTCACCGTCCAGGCAGCTGTAGTCGGTGTTGCAGGAGGTCTGATCGATCCGGGTCTTGCGGCCGAACTCCGTCTCGACCGGTTGCACCGACAGGCAATTGGACTTGGTGCCGCAGTCGCCGCAGCCCTCGCACACCGCCTGATTGATCACCACGCGGGTGTTCCGGGTGGGCAGGGTGCCGCGCTTGCGCTGACGGCGGGCATCGGCCGCGCAGTGCTGGTCGTAGATGATCACGGTGACGCCCTCGACCTCGCGCAGCAGCCGCTGCGCCTCGTCGAGCCGGTCGCGGTGCCACAGCAGCGTGCCCGGGGCCAGCGCACGCCGCCTGTGCCGCTTGGGATCATCGGCGCAGATGATGATGCGGCGCACACCCTCGGTGGTGAGCTTGTGCGTCAGTCCCGCGACGGTGAGCCCGCCCTCCACGTCCTGCGCGCCGGTCATGGCGACCACTTCGTTCCACAGCACCTTGTAGGTGATGTTCACCCCCGCCGCCACGCACGCCTGCACCGCCAGCTGCCCGGAGTGGAAGAACGTGCCGTCGCCGATGTTCTGGAACAGGTGCGGGACATCGGTGAACGGGGCCTGCCCGATCCACTGGCTGCCCTCGCCGCCCATCTGGGTGAGCCCGGTGACCGCGCTGTCGCCGCGCCCGGACATGGTGACCAGGGTGTGGCAGCCGATCCCGCCGCCGCCGATCGAGCCCTCGGGCAGCGCGGTGGAACGATTGTGCGGGCAGCCGCTGCAGAAGTAGGGGGTGCGCTTGGCCGCGAGCACTTCCAGCGAGAGTGCCGGGGGAGCGGCCTTTTTCAGCTCGACGCGATCGCGCAGCACCCGGCGCAGCGGCCCGAGTAGTCGCCCGGGGGTGAGTTCGCCGTCGGAGGGCATGAGCGCCGCGCCGCGCTCGTCCAGCTTGCCGACGATGCGCGGCGGTGCGACCGTGCCGTAGAGGATCTCGCGCATCTGGGTTTCGATGAAGGCGGTCTTGTCCTCCACCACCACGATCTGCTCCAGCCCCCAGGCGAATTCGGTGACCTGCTGTGCGCCCAGGGGATACGGCATGCCGATGCGCAACAGGCGAATGCCCGCGCGGTGCAGGGCGGCCTCGTCGACGCCCAGGTCGAGCAGGGCCTGTCGCACGGCGTCGAAAGTGGTTCCGGTGGCGGCTATTCCGAGACGCGCCGTGGGCGGGTCGACCTCGATCACGTCCAGGTTGTTCGCGGCCCCGAAGGCGCGCACCACATCCCAGCGCGGGCCGTACAGATCGGCCTCGGCGAGCACGCTGTCGGTCGGTGCCGCCATGGGCCGTTGCCGGTAGCGGAAAGGCTTGCCCTCCCAGTGGACTTCGGGCACCGTCACCGTGAGGTCGGCGACCGAGCCGTCCACGGTCCACGCGCCGTCCGCCACATCGGCGACGATCTTGAGCGCGACCACGCAGCCCGAGGCGCGCGAGAGGGCCACGCCCCGCATACCCATGGTGATGATCTCTTCGGCGTTGCGCGGGAACAGCACCGGCACACCCATGGCGGCCAGGGACCGTTCGCTGACCGCGGGCACCGTCGAGGATTTCGAGGCCGGGTCGTCGCCGACCAGCAGCAGCACCCCGCCGCGGGCGTTGACCCCGTACATGTTCGCGTGCCGGATCGCGTCGGTGGCGCGGTCCACGCCCGGGCCCTTGCCGTACCAGACCCCGACGACCCCGTCGTGGGTCGGATTGCCCGCGGGTAGATCGGCCTGGCTGCCCCAGACCGCGGTGGCGGCCAGTTCCTCGTTGAAGCCGGGCACGAAGGTGATGTCGTGTTCGGTGAGCACGGTCGGCATGCCCAGCAGCATCTTGTCGACCCCGCCGAGCGGGCTACCCTGGTAGCCGGAGACGAAGGTCGCGACCCGGTGCCCGGCGCGCATGTCGCGCACGTGCTGTTCGACCAGCAGTCTGGCGATGGCCTGAACGCCGGTGAGCAGGACCGGGCCGGAGCCCGAGCGGTAGCGGTCGGCCAACTCGTACGGCGCGGTGGTCCGCGGTAGCGAGGACGGGCAGGCAACGCTGGTCATGAACTACTCACCACTCTTCCCACAGCCCAGGTCGTGAGCTGCGAACGAAGGGACGTAAAGCAATCGGTGCAGCGAAACTTGCCGGGATGGGGTGAGGGTGTCAACAGTCGGTCGAAAAACTGATCAGACTGCTCAAAAGTGATCTGCGGCACTCGCGAGCGGGCAGCATTCTGCTCGAGCGCGAAGAGATCCGCATCACATCAGGGCGTGCCGGGATTTCGGGTCAAATGCTCGACCAGCGGCAGGCAGCGGTATTCGATCGGCGTGGCCAGGGCGAGCATCGTCTCGGTGTGTTTGACGCCGGCGATGGTGTGCACCTGCTGCATGATCGCCAGCAGATCCTGCTGCGACCGGGCCGCTATGCGCACGAGCAGATCGGCGCGGCCGGTGGTGGCGTGCACTTCCAGGACGTTCGGAAACGCGCGCAGCGCTTCGACAATGGCGTCCATCTTGTTCTGATCGAGTTCCACGCCGACATAGGCGTGCACCGCGAAACCCAGGGCCTGCAGATCCACGTTCGGCGGATAGCCGCGCACCGCCCCGGCCGATTCCAGGCGTTTCATCCGGGCCTGCACGGTATTGCGGGCGACCCCCAGCCGGGACGCCAATTCCAGGATCGGCGTTCGCGGGTCGCGCGCCAATTCCGCCAGCAGCGCGGAATCCAATGCGTCGATCTTGATGGTCATGCCGCATTCTGGCACAGCGATTCCGGTGCGAATTCAGGCTGCGCCGGGCGGTCGTTCGAATTGTTCGGCGATGCGCACGAGCAGGTCGGCGGGGTCCGCGGGCGGGGCCTGACGGCGCCAGACCGCCCGGAACTTGCGGGTGAGGGCGGCGTCGGCGACGGGGACGGCCACGAGTGCGCCGGAGCGCAGGTCGGGTTCGGCGATCAGGCCGCTCAGGATGGCCGGGGCGAGGCCGCCGCGCGCGGTCGCCAGGATGGCGGCGGCCGAGCCCAATTCGGCTGCGGGGCGGGCGGGTTCGGCGGTGGCGGCCAGGATCTCCCACACCGTGTCGCGGGTGCCGGAGCCGGGTTCGCGCCACAGCAGGGCGGTGCGGGCCAGCTCGGGGACGGTCACCGCGGTGCGCCGCGCCCACGGGTGCCCGGGCGCGACCACGACCACCAGGTCGTCGCCGCCCAGGACCCGGCTGACCAGCTCGGCCGGCGGATGCGGCCCTTATGAGGTGCGCACCGTTCGCCGGCTACCGCCGGGCCCCGTCCCCGCGATGGTTGAACCGTGCCCCTGCACCTTCTCGAACCGGCGGGCACCGATCTCCAGGGAGGCTTGCAATGACTTTCGTCATCGGCGCGGATTGCGTGGATGTGCTCGACCGCGCCTGCGTGGAGGAATGCCCCATCGACTGCATCTATGTCGGCGGCCGCATGGCCTACATCCAGCCCGACGAGTGCATCGACTGCAACGCCTGCGAACCCGCCTGCCCCGTCGAGGCGATCTACTACGAGGACGACATGCCGCCCGGGCAGGAGGATTTCGTGACCGAGAACGCACGGTTCTTCACCGACGTCCTCCCGGGCCGGACCGAGCCCGTCGGTTCTCCCGGCGGCGCCGCGAGAGTCGGTGCGGTGGGCGCGGATACGGAGTACATCGCGAACTTCCGGCCGTAGCGCGGGAGCGCGGAAAACGACGAAGGCCCCGATCCGGAGATCGGGGCCTTCGTTCTCGGGTGACCGACGGGACTCGAACCCGCGACAGCCAGGATCACAACCTGGTGCTCTACCAACTGAACTACGGTCACCATCGCCGGTTGTTTCCGGCGCGATAGATCGTAGCGCGACCCGGCGCCGAGAACCTAATCGGCTGGTTGGGTCGTATTTTCGGTCTGCTTTTCGGCATTCAGTTCGGCGGCGACGGCGGCGATCTCCGCGGTCGACGGGCCGGGGGCGGGGACGAACGCGGTGCGGCGGTAGTAGCGGAGCTCCTTGATGGACTCCTTGATGTCGGCCAGGGCGCGGTGCGACAGGCCCTTCTCCGGCTGGCCGAAGTAGATGCGCGGGTACCAGCGGCGGGCCAGCTCCTTGATCGAGCTGACGTCGATCATCCGGTAGTGCAGGTGCGCGTCCAGGGTGGGCATGTCGCGAGCCAGGAAACCGCGATCGGTGGCAATCGAATTGCCGGCCAGCGGCACGGTGCGCGGGGTCGGCACGTACTGCTTGATGTAGTCCATGATCTGCTGCTCGGCCTCGGCCAGGGTGACCGTGGAGCGCCGGACCTCGTCGGTGAGCCCGGAGCGCGCGTGCATCTCCACCACCACCGGCGGCATGGCTGCGAGGGCGGCGTCGTCGGCGTGGATCACGATGTCCACACCCTCGCCGAGGATATTGAGGTCACTGTCGGTCACGAGCGCGGCGACCTCGATCAGCTTGTCGCTGTCCAGGCGTAGGCCGGTCATCTCGCAATCTATCCACACCACTTTGTCTGACACCTGGGAAAGGGTAGTCGTTTCGCCTTCCCCGACCCCCGCGCCCGGCCGCGTCGGCCCACTCTTGCCGTTCGACCGGGCATTATCTTTGCCAGCGCGCCGCGAGAACCAGGCGGTCGGCATGTTGGTTGGGCAGTTCGTCGGAGCAGTCGCAGTTGGCAGAGCAGACGGAGGGAAGCGCGATGACCACCCCGCAGGAGAAGGCAGCGGCGGCACGGAAGGCCGCCGAGGACGCGGCGCGGCTCGCTGCGGAAGCGGCGGCGGCCGCCGAGGCCGCCGAACAGGAGGCCGCGGCACAGGAAGCGGCCGACAAGGCCGCGGCCGAGCCGGCGCAGGGGTCGAAGACCGGCGCGGGCAAGGCCGCCGCCGCCGACGCGACCCCCGCCGCCGCCGACACCGCCGCCGCGCAGAGCATCGCGGCGGGCTACGCCTTCGAGGGCCTGGCCCTCGAACTCGGCACCGTCATCGTGAACGGGACCGTGCACCCCGACGCGCGGGTGCGCATCCCCATGAAAACCATGAACCGGCACGGCCTCATCGCGGGCGCGACCGGCACCGGCAAGACCAAGACCGTGCAGGGCATCGCCGAACAGCTCTCCGCCGCCGGGGTTCCGGTGGTGGTGGCCGACATCAAGGGCGACCTCTCGGGATTGGCGCAGCCCGGCCAGGAGAACGACAAGATCCGCACGCGCGCACAGGAAACCGGTGATCCGGACTGGAAGCCGACGGGCTTCCCGTGCGAGTTCGTCTCCCTGGGCACCGACGGCATCGGGGTGCCGATCCGCGCCACGATCACCTCCTTCGGCCCGATCCTGCTGTCGAAGGTGCTCGGGCTCAACGAGACCCAGGAATCCACGCTCGGGCTGATCTTCCACTGGTCGGATCAGAACGGCTTCCCGCTGCTCGATCTGAAGGACCTGCGCGCGGTCATCACGTTCCTGACCAGTCCCGAGGGCAAGGAGGAGCTCAAGGGCATCGGCGGCGTCTCGGCGACCACCGCCGGCGTCATCCTGCGCGCACTGGTCAACCTCGAGGCCGACGGCGGCGACACCTTCTTCGGTGAGCCGGAGCTGGATCCGGCGGACCTGCTGCGGGTGGCCGGCGGGCAGGGCGTGATCACCCTGTTCGAACTCGGCGCGCAGGCCGCGCGCCCGCAGATGTTCTCGACCTTCCTCATGTGGGTGCTCGCCGATCTGTTCCAGACGCTGCCGGAGATCGGCGACATGGACAAACCCAAGCTGGTCTTCATCTTCGACGAGGCGCACCTGCTGTTCACCGGGGCGTCCAAGGCGTTCCTGCAGCAGGTCGAGCAGACGGTCAAACTCATTCGTTCCAAGGGCGTCGGCGTCTTCTTCTGCACCCAGCTGCCCACCGACATCCCCAATCCGGTGCTCTCGCAACTGGGTGCGCGCATCCAGCACGCGCTGCGCGCCTTCACCCCCGAGGACCAGGCGGCGCTGTCCAAGACGGTGCGCACCTACCCCAAGACCGCGGTCTACGACCTCGAAAAGTCGCTCACCTCTTTGGGTATCGGAGAGGCCGTGGTCACGGTGCTCTCGGAGAAGGGCGCCCCGACCCCGGTGGCGTGGGCGCGCATGCAGCCGCCGCGCTCGCTCATGGACACCATCGGTGACGACGGAATCCGTTCCCGCGCACAGCAGTCCACGCTGTACGGCAAGTACGGACAGACCATCGACCGGGATTCGGCCTACGAGATCCTGGCCGAGAAGCTCGCGGCCGCCGCCGCGGCGGCTCCGGAAGCGCCCCCTGCGCGCGGCCGGGCCAAGGCGGAGCCGATCGACGAATCCATGGCGGAGAAGATCGTGAACAACACCGCGTTCAAGAACTTCCTGCGCTCGGCGGCCACGGTCGCCGGCCGGGAGATCAGCCGCAGCATCTTCGGCACCCGGAAGCGCTGACGCGTTCGCCGGATTCGGTTGCGGCTTGTGCCGCAACCGAATCGGGCCCGCCGCACCCGCTCATCCCACGTCGCGGGCGAGCAGATCCTCGATGGTCTCGCGCCGCACCAGCTCCCGGCTCTGCCCGTCGCCGACCGCGACGATCGGCGGGCGGCCGACGCCGTTGTAGGACGAGGCCAGGCTGTGGTGATAGGCGCCGGTGCAGGGCATGGCCAGCACCTCGCCCGGGCGCAGGTCGGCGGGCAGCCGGATGCCGGTGGCCAGGATGTCCCCGGCCTCGCAGTAGCGCCCGGCGATGGTCGCGGTCATCTGCTCCCCGGTCGGGTGCCGATTGGCCACGACCGCCTCGTAGTGCGCGCCGTACAGCGCGACGCGCGGGTTGTCGCTCATGCCGCCGTCCACGGTCACGAAGGTGCGGCCCTCGATGTGCTTGACGGACAGCACGCGGTACAGCGTCACCCCGGCGCGCGCGACGATGGCGCGGCCCGGCTCGAGCGCGATCTTCGGGCGCGGGAAGCCGTGCCGGGCGCAGGCCGCGTCCAGGCCGTCGTCGATGACGTCCGCCAGTTCGGCCAGGTTCATCTCGGCGTCGCCGCTGCGGTACGCGACCGCGTGCCCGCCGCCGAGGTCGAGATCGCCGAGGGTGATGCCGAAGGCGGCCTGGATGCGGGCCATCTCGCCGACCATGCGGCGCACGGCCTCGCCGTAGTGGAAGGGATCGTAGATCTGCGAGCCGATGTGGCAGTGCAGGCCGATCAGATCCAGATTGGGCTGGCGCAGAATGCGTTCCACCGCCTCGGCCACCAGATCGCTGCCGATGGGGAACCCGAATTTCTGGTCGGTGACACCGGTGCGCACCGCCGGATGACCGTGCACGTCGATGGCGGGGGAGATGCGCAGCAGCACCTGCTGCGGGCGGGTGGCCAGCGCGGCCAGCAGCGGGATCTCGGTGAGCGAGTCGATCACGATCCGGCCGACGCCACAGTTGACGGCGGTCTCCAGTTCCGCGAAGGGTTTGCCGTTGCCGTGCAACACGATTCGGCGCGGATCGGTCCAGGAGGCCAGGGCGGTGGTGAGTTCGCCCGCCGAGCACACGTCCAGGGATAGGCCCTCATCGCCTATCCATTCCGCGACCGCTCGGGTGAGCAGGGCCTTGCCCGCGTAGATGATCTCGGCGTCCGGGAACGCCCGGCGGTAGGCGCGGCAGCGTTCGCGGATCTCGCCCTCGTCGAGCACGTAGGTGGGGGTGCCGTACTGATCGGCGATATCGGCCAGGGCCACCCCGCCGACGGTGATGCGACCGTCGGGGTCGTAGTGCGTTTCGCGCGGCCACACCGCCGGATCCAGGCGGGGCAGCATGCCTCCCGACCGCAGCGACGGGAAGATGTCGAGCAGCGTCACGGTGTCTCCTGTGTCGTCCCCGTCGTTCGGTGGGCGGGGCCGACTCCAGGACTACGCCGCTACACGTGGTCGTGGACGAGTCGCTACGCCGCCTTGACGGGTGCGAACCCGATCTTGACGGAAATCGGTCGGGGAGCCGGGTGGGACGGAAGGCACGAGCGCGTGCGCCGACACGGGAACGGCCCGATCCCGCCGGGCTGACCGCCTGCGAGATCGGGCCGTGCGACGTCGTACGAGGCCGGACTAGCCGCCGAGCTTCTTGTACGCGGCGCCCGCGACCACGGAGGTGATCGCGCGCGGCCCGAACTGCCCGGCCAGGCTCATGCCCTTGCTGATCAGGCCCGGGACCACGCGCATCTTGTTCCGCGCGAGGGCGTCGATGGTGATCTTGGCGGTGTGCGCGGCGGTGACCCAGATGAACTCCGGGATCTTGCTGCCGACCTCGTCCTGATCCGGGTTGTCGGTGCGCACCGGGCCGGGAGCCAGCAGCGTGACGTGCACGCCGTACTCCTTCATCTCCCCGCGCAGCGACTCGGCGAAGGTGTTGGTGAAGGCCTTGGAGGCGGCGTAGGTGGCGTTGTTCGGGATCGGCATGTTGCCCGCCGCCGAGCCGGTGACCAGGATGCCGCCGCTGCGCCGCTCGATCATGTTCGGCAGCACCGCCAGGGTCAGGTCCTGCACGGCGACGGCGTTGAGCTCCATGATGTCGCGCTCGTAGTCCAGGTCCAGCTTGGCCAGCGGGCCGAAGGTCGCCACGCCGGCGTTGTTGCACAGAATGGCGATGTCGCGGCTCGCGAGCTCCTTGGCCAGCGGCGCGCGCTGCTCCCGGTTGGACAGGTCGACCGCCCGCACCTCGGCGACGATCCCGTACTTCTTGGTCAGCTTCTCCGCCAGCGCGGTCAGCAGTTCCTCCCGCCGCGCCACGAGAATCAGCGAGTACCCGCGCGAGGCGAGCTCTTCGGCGAGGGCGACCCCGATCCCGGAGGACGACCCGGTGACGACGGCACGATTTTCAGCGGTAGGCGCAGGCAAGCTCACGAGGGCGAAGCCTACCCATAGTCGGCCCGCGCGCGGAGGGCGAGTGCGAAGCGAATTCGCTCCGGGCCGTAACCGCGCGAGCCCCCGCCGAAATCGGCGGGGGCTCGACGAGTCGCGATGATCAGGGGCGGGGTTTGGGTTCCATGAAGGCGATGCCCCAGTTCACGTGGCCGCGCCAGACGCCGGCGATCCGGCCGCCCTGGACCGCGGGCTTCGGATCGCCGATGGGACCGCCGGTCGCGCGGACGGCGGCCACCGCCGCGTCCAGGTCGGTGGTCAGGAACGCGACGCCGACCAGGGCCGGGGGCAGGCCGGAGGCCACCGCCTCGATGAAGGGCTCGCCGACGCGGTAGAAGGCCATCTCGGGGCCTTCGGGGCCGCGCGGGAAGAAGCGGCGGCGCGGTGGAATGCCCAGTACCGCCGAGAGATCGGCGACGGCGGCATCCATCTCCGGTGCCCAATAGACGACGTGGTCGATGATGGTGACGCCGTTCGGGTGCGCGATCGCTACGTCGTCGTCCCCGGCATGCTCGCGTGGTGAGACGCCGGGTTCGGGACGCAGCGTTCCGGCGGTCCTCGGCTCGGCAGCGCCGAGGTACGGCACACCGAGAGTGTCCGGGGCGGCGTGGGTTTCGTCGAAGCCCCAGGCGGCCTCGCCCAGGACGCAGGTGACCTGCCCGACCCGGAACGTGCCGTCGGTGACGGTGAAACCCAGTGCCGCCCAGGCCTGCTCGGATCCGGGCAGGCCCAGGCGGGTGAGGTTCGGCATTACAGCGCCGCGGCCAGGCGGGTGCCCTGGTTGATCGCGCGCTTGGCGTCGAGCTCCGAGGCCAGGTCGGCGCCGCCGATGAGGTGGAACTTCACCCCGGCCTCCTGGAGCGGGGCCTCCAGGTCGCGTACGGATTCCTGTCCGGCGCACAGGATCACGTTGTCGCACTCGATCACGGTGGGGCGCTCGCGCTTCTCGCCGTAGCTGATGTGCAGGCCGCGATCGTCGATCCGCTCGTAGTTCACGCCGCCGATCTGCTCCACGCCCTTGGCCTTGACCGCGGCCCGGTGCACCCAGCCGCTGGTCTTGCCCAGATCCTTGCCGAAGGACGAGGACTTGCGCTGCAGCAGCACCACCTCGCGGGCGGCGGGAGAGGGCCTGGGCGCGGTGAGGAAGCCCCGCGCGTCCGGATCCTCGGTCACGCCCCACTCCTCTTCCCACTCGTCCAGCTTCAGGCTGGGATGGCCTTCCACGGTGAGGAATTCGCTCACGTCGAAGCCGATGCCGCCCGCGCCGATGACCGCGACCTTCTTGCCGACCGGCTTGCCGTCGCGCACCAGTTCGGCGTAGGTGAGGACCTTGGGATGGTCCACGCCCGGGATGTTGGGAATGCGCGGCTTGACGCCGGTGGCGAGCACGATCTCGTCGTAACCGCCCGCGATGAGCCGCGCCGCGTCCACCCGCGTGTTCAGATGCACACTGACACCGGTGATCTCGAGCTGGCGCGTGAAGTAGCGGATGGTCTCGTTGAACTCTTCCTTGCCCGGGATGCGGCGCGCGATGTCGAACTGGCCGCCGATCTTGTCGTCGGATTCGAACAGATCGACCCGGTGCCCGCGCTGGGCCAGGCTCACCGCGGTGGACAGGCCGGCCGGCCCCGCGCCGACGACCGCGAACTTGCGGGTGCGCCGGGTGGGCAGCAGCACCAGCTCGGTCTCGTGGCCCGCGCGCGGATTCAACAGGCAGGACACGGTTTTCATCTGGAACGCGTGATCGAGGCAGGCCTGGTTGCAGGCGATGCAGGTGTTGATCTCGTCATCGCGCGCCTCCTGGGCCTTGCGCGCCCAGTCCGGATCGGCCAGCAGCGGCCGCGCCAGCGACACCAGGTCCGAGTCGCCGCGGGTGAGGATCTCCTCCGCGGTCTCGGGCATGTTGATCCGGTTCGAGGCGCACACCGGGATGCTCACCACGTCCTTGACCTTCGCGGTCCACTTCACGAACGCCCCGCGCGGCACCGAGGTCACGATGGTCGGAACCCGTGCCTCGTGCCAGCCGATGTCGGTGTTGATGATGGTCGCGCCAGCGGCCTCGACGTCCTTGGCCACGGCCTCGATCTCGTCCCAGGTCTGCCCGTTCTCGACGAAATCGGCCATGGACAAACGGAATACGATGATGAAGTCGGGTCCGACGGCCTTGCGCACCCGGCGCACGATCTCCCCGGCGATGCGCCGCCGGTTCTCCGAGCTGCCGCCCCACTTGTCCTTGCGCCGGTTGGTGCGCGGCGCGAGGAACTGGTTGATGAAATAGCCTTCGCCGCCCATGATCTCGACGCCGTCGTACCCGGCGAACTTGGCCAGGTGGGCGCAGCGCGCGTAGTCGTCGATGGTCTGCTCGACGCCCTTGGACGAGAGCGCGCGCGGCTTCAGCGGATTGATCGGGGCCTTGATGGCCGATGCCGAAACACTGCCGGGCATATAGGAATAGCGGCCCGCGTGCAGGATCTGCAGCGCGATCTTGCCGCCCTCGGCGTGCACCGCCTTGGTGATGGCGCGGTGGCGGTAGGCCTCGGTCTTGTTGGTCAGCTTCGCGCCGAAGGGCATCAGCCAGCCGGTGCGGTTGGGGGCGTAGCCGCCGGTGATGATGAGGCCGACACCGCCTTTGGCGCGTTCGGCGAAGTACGCCGCGAGCCGGTTGGTGTGCCAGGCCCGATCCTCGAGACCGGTGTGCATGGAACCCATGACCACGCGATTGCGCAGCGTCGTGAATCCCAGGTCCAGGGGTTCGAACAGATGCGGGTAAGCGCTCATCGCCGAGTGCCTTTCGGGTCGGACGCCTGCGACCGGGCTGAGTCGCGTTCGAGGGCGTCGAGTACTTCGTCACACCAGTCGACGAATCCCTGTTCGACGCGAATTCCGCCGCGCAGAACCAGGTACTGGTGCAGTTTTCGCCCGGAGAGCTGGTCCGGGTCGGGGTAATCGGTCTTCTCGAAGGTGCGGTAGATCTCGAGCCGCTGGGCGTGCTGGTCGCGATGGCGCCGCCATTCGGCGATCAGGGCCGGGGTGTCGGCCAGCGCGGCGGCGCGCAGTTTCACGCCGAGTTCGTTGCGCATCGGGCCGGTGTCGCTGGGTTCGGCGATCCAGCGGGTGAGTTCGGCGCGGCCCGCGTCGCTGACGGTGTACACCTTCTTGTCGGGGCGGCCCTCCTGCGCCACGGCTTCGGCGCTCACCCAGCCCTGTTCTTCCATACGCTTGAGCACGCGGTAGATCTGCTGGTGGGTGGCGTTCCAGAAGAAGCCGATGGATTTGTCGAAGCGCCGCGCGAGGTCATAGCCCGAACTGGCGCGTTCGGTCAGCGATACCAGCAGCGCGTGTTCGAGGGCCATGCGACGAGGGTAACTGAGACGGTACGTACTATGCAATTTAGTGCATAGAGTCGGCCGCGCGTCGCGTGGTCCCCGGTGTGCCGGGCGCACACGGTCCGGTGCCGGGTGCGCGCGGCGGCTCCGCCGGGTGCGCGGACTGTGCGATTCGGCACGACGGGACGCGCGCGGTCGCCTAGTCTGCGCGCATGGCGGAAGCATCCGGACGGGCCGCGGGCGACGAGGCGGTCGGGCAGGCCACGGGACGCGGTCCGGTGATCGCCTGGGGACTCTGGGACTGGGGATCGTCGGCGTTCCAGGCCCTCGTACTGACCTTCGTCTTCTCGGTGTACCTGACGGACAAGGTCGGCGAGAACCTGCCCGGCGGCGTCTCGGCCAGCGCCTGGCTGGGCTGGGCGCTGGGTGCGGGCGGGCTGCTGGTGGCGGTGACGGCCCCGGTCAGCGGACAGTGGTTCGACGCCGCCGCGCGGCGCAAGTTCTCCCTCGGGGTGCTCACCGCGCTGACCGTGCTGCTCATGGCGCTGATGTTCTTCGTCCGCGACGACTACCACTACCTGTGGCTCGGGCTGGTGCTGCTGGCGCTGGGCACGGTGACCTTCGAACTGGCCGGCGTGCCGTACAACGCGATGCTGCGCCAGGTGTCGACCCCGGTGACGGTGGGCCGGATCTCCGGATTCGGCTGGGCCATGGGCTATTTCGGCGGCATCGTGCTGCTGCTCATCTGCTACGTCGGTTTCATCGCCGGTAAGGGCGACACCCGCGGCGTCCTCGGCGTCACGACCGAGGGCGGCCTCAACATCCGCCTGGTGGTGCTGCTGGCCGCCGTGTGGTTCGCGATCTTCGCGCTGCCGCTGTTCTTCCGGGTGCCGGAGGTGCCCCGCACCGACGCCGATCCGGGTGCGGCCGTGCGGGTTTCGGACGGCGTGCGGGGCTCGCGCGGCCCGCTGGGGTGGCTGCGCGCCATCGGCACGTCCTACCGGGTGCTGTGGCGCGATATCCGCGAGCTGTGGCACACCGATCGCCGCACGGTGTGGTTCCTCATCGCCAGCGCGATCTTTCGCGACGGCCTGGCCGGCGTGTTCACCTTCGGCGCGGTACTCGCGGTGCGCGTCTACGGTTTTCACGATTCGGACGTGCTGCTGTTCGGCATCGCCGCGAACGTGGTGGCCGCCATCGGCGCGCTGGCCACCGGGCGGTACGACGATCGCGTCGGCCCCAAGCCGGTGATCGTGGTGTCGCTGGCCGCCATGATCGTGTGCGGACTGGTGCTGCTCGCGGTGTCGGGTCCGGTGCTGTTCTGGGTGTTCGGGCTGGCGCTGGCCGGATTCGTCGGTCCCGCACAGGCGTCCTCGCGATCGTTCCTCGCGCGTCTCGCGCCGCCCGGCCGGGAGGGTCAGCTGTTCGGGCTCTACACGACGACGGGCCGCGCCGTGTCGTTCCTGGCGCCCACCATGTTCGGGGTGTTCGTGTGGGTCACCGATTCCGAGCGCTTCGGCATCATCGGCCTGGTGCTCGTCCTGATCGCGGGCCTGGTCGCGCTCCTGCCGGTGCGCCACGCGGACCTGAAGGGGCGATGACCCCCTAGGTCCGCCAGGACGCCATGCCCAGTGCGATCAGCCGGACCTGCAGCACCGCGCGCTCGGCGATGCGCGGCCGATCACGGGCCTCGGCCACCACGTAGTCCGCGATGCGATCCGCGACCGTGGAGACGATGAGATCGGCGGCCAGCTCCAGGTCATCGGGGGACCAGGCGTCCAGGGCGCGCACCCGGGACAGGTCCACGACCAGTTCGCGCACGATGAGCTGCATCTCGACCGCGATGGCGCCGCGTAGGCTCGCCGAGCCGCCGTGCCGCTCCCGGATCAGGAAGCCCCACAGGTCGCGCTTCTCGTCCACCTGCTGGAAGACGAAGCGGACGGGCGCGGACAGCCCGGCGTCGGGGTTGCGGCGGGTTTCACGCAGCGCCAGGCGCAGCTGCCGCACACCTTCTTCCACGAGCGTGGTGCCCAGTTCCTCGAGCGAGGCGAAATGCCGGTAGAACGCGGTCGGGACGATGCCGGCCGACCGGGCGATCTCGCGCAGGCTCAGCGCCGCGAAACCGCGTTCGGCCGCGAGTGCGAGGGTGCCCTCGAGTAGCGCGGAACGGGTGCGCTCCTTGCGCTCGACTCTGGTTGCTGCCTGCTCGCTCACGTCGATGAGCATACATTCGTTCACATTCGTCCCCTTGCTCAGATGTCGTGCGCGTCACATGAACTGCCGGTTGAACTGGAC
This sequence comes from Nocardia sp. NPDC003693, assembly GCF_053981095.1. Classification (NCBI taxonomy): domain Bacteria; kingdom Bacillati; phylum Actinomycetota; class Actinomycetes; order Mycobacteriales; family Nocardiaceae; genus Nocardia; species Nocardia sp. NPDC003693. Next base: position 28,217 of record NZ_JBSFNO010000019.1, on the reverse strand, counting down.
GGGCCCTACCCGGCAGACTAGATGAGTGTACAGATGTACACCGAAATTGAGAGAGTCTCGAACGGCTCCCGATCCGGTGCGCATCGAATGAATGCGAGGCATCACCGGCAAGCCCCCGATGATGCGACAGGAGGCCCGCATGGTTGGACTCATCGACCTCGTGCAGACATTGACCAGTCCGCACCCGCTGGACCGCTACCTGGAGCTGGTCCGCCCCACCCTCACGCTGCGCGACCTGCGCGCCGAGATCACGCACGTGCGACGGAGCGCGGTCGGCTCGGTGACGCTCACGCTGCGCCCCAATCGCAAGTGGTCCGGGCACGAGGCCGGGCAGTACGTGCAGATCGGCGTCGTCATCGACGGCATCCGCCACACCCGCTGCTACTCGCCGGTCAACGCGGCGAACCGCCGGGACCGCCACATCGAGCTCACCATCAAGGCGCACCCGCAGGGGCTGGTGTCGAACTACCTGCACGAGAACGCGATTCCCGGCATGGTCGTCGACCTCTCGCCGGCGATGGGCGTCTTCGCCCTGCCCGAGCAGCGGCCGGAGCGGCTGATTCTGCTCAGCGGCGGCAGCGGCATCACCCCGGCGCTGTCGATGCTGCGTACCCTGGCCAACGAGGGGTATGACGGCCGGGTGCTGTTCCTGCATTACAACCGTTCGCCCGAATGGGTGCCGCATCGCACCGAGCTCGAGGCGATCGCCATGCAGCACAACAACATCCAGGTCGAACTGCTGTACCCCGAACTGGGACAGGACCCCAATTTCGGGTACGACGAGCTCGAGCGGCTCGCGCCCTGGTTCGCGACGGCGCAGACCTACCTGTGCGGCCCGCCCGGCCTGATGAAGGCGGTTCGCACCGTCTACGAGGCCGAACAGCTCACCGACCGACTGCATTCGGAGGAGTTCACGCTCACCGCCGCACCGGCCGACCCGGCCGACGTCGAGGGCGAGACCACCTTCTCCGGCAGTGGCAAGACCACCGCCAACACCGGCGTGAGCCTGCTGGAGCAGGCCGAATCCGCCGGGCTCACACCGGAATACGGCTGCCGCATGGGGATCTGCTTCTCCTGCACCTCGATCAAGGTCAGCGGCTGCACGCGCAACCTGCGCACCGGCGAACTCGACTCGGATCCGGATCAGCCCATCCAGCTCTGCGTCAGCGCCGCGGTCGGCGACGTCGACATCGCCATCTGACACACGCTTCCCGACCCATTGCTATCTGCACCATCAAGGAGACAGATCATGGCAATCCTCACCGAAACCCCCGACGGTCCCCTCGTACTGAGCCCCGAGCAGGTCGAGGACATCGGCCGCGAGCTCGACGAGATCCGCGCCCGCGTCGTCGCCGACCTGGGCGAGCGCGACCGCGAATACATCTACTCGATCATCAAGGCGCAGCGCGGCTTCGAGATCGCCGGGCGCGGCCTGATGTACCTGGGCTTCCTGCCCCCGTTCTGGCTGGCCGGCGTGGCCTCGCTGTCGGTGTCGAAGATCCTGGACAACATGGAGATCGGCCACAACGTCATGCACGGCCAGTACGACTGGATGCGTGAACCGGGCCTGAACTCCCGCGTGTTCGAGTGGGACACCGTGTGCCCGGCCGATCAGTGGCGGCACTCGCACAACTACATGCACCACACGTACACCAACATCCACGGCATGGACCGGGACATCGGCTACGGCATCCTGCGCATCGACGAGCAGCAGAAGTGGAACCCGCTGTACCTGGGCAACCCGGTCTACGCGTTCCTGCTCATGCTCGCCTTCGAGTGGGGCGTCATGGGCCACGACCTCGAGGTCGAGAACATCGTCCAGGGCAAGCGCAAGTGGTCCGACATCAAGGCGCTGGTCAAGGGCCAGATGCGCAAGGCCGGACGCCAGGTGCTCAAGGACTACGTGGTCTTCCCGGCGCTGACCGGACCGCTGTTCCTGTCCACCCTGGCCGGTAACTTCACCGCCAACATCGTGCGCAACCTGTGGACGTTCTCCATCATCTTCTGCGGGCACTTCCCGTCCGGCGTACAGACGTTCACCCAGGAACAGACCGAGGACGAGACCCAGGGCGAGTGGTACGTGCGCCAGATGCTCGGTTCGGCCAATATCGACGGCGGTCGGCTGTTCCACATCATGAGCGGCAACCTCTCGCACCAGATCGAGCACCACCTGTTCCCGGATCTGCCGGCGAACCGCTACCCGGAGATCGCCCCGCAGGTGCGCGCACTGTGCGAGAAGCACGGTCTGCCGTACAACACGGGGTCGTTCAGTAAGCAGATCGGGTCGGTCTGGGCCAAGATCTTCAAGCTGGCGCTGCCGCCGGTGCTGGCTGGGAATTCGCAGCCCAGCGGTGTTATCGTGATGCGCCGGGGGCAGGCTAGCGAAGTGGGCGTGTAAATGATCGGGAAATTCGAAAGCAACAAGGATCTCATCCAGGAATTGACGTCGTCCGGGGCACGGCACGTCGGCAATATCGCATCGATCATCACCGGCACGGTCGCCGATGTGACCAAGGAGATCGGTGACTGGATCACCGACGCGATCGAGATGCGCGAGGCCGCCGCGGCGGCCGCCGCCGACGCTGCCGCCCAGCGCGAGACGGCCGCGGATCCGGCCTTCGACGACGTCGACCCGGCCTTCGGCGAGGATCCGGCCGGTGACCCGCGGATCGCCGACGGCGCTGCACCGCAGTCGAATTCGGCTTCGTCCGAGTTCATCGACGCCGAGATCGTCGAACACCGCAATTCCTGACCGGACCGCCCGGGTGTGGTAGCCCGGGCGCGTCCGACCCGAAAGTGGCTGGGGCGCGGGGAGATTGCCGGGCGGTCGTTACCAGACCGGCAATCTCCGCCGATGCTGCGCCACCTCGGTGATCAAGTCCTTGTAACCGTCGGCGAGTTCGGCGAGGCGATACCACTGCAGGTGCGCCTCGCTGTCCACGCCGTGCCGGGCGGCGTCGCCGTTGCGGCCCTCGCCCAGGTGCGGGCCGGTGCGTCGTCGCATCCGCCCGTCGGTGCTCTTCGAACGCGGCGCATCGGGCTCGGGAACTCCCAGAGCCTGTTGCGCCGCAACCCATTTCGAGGCCATTCGATCGATGACCGCGCCCAGGGTCTCGGTGTGCAGCGAGGCTCCGGAGCGGTGCGGGATGTTGGCCGCCACCCAGTCGTTGATGCGGGCCACCAGCAGCAGTCTGCGCTCGTCGATGGCTTCGATCTGCCGGATGTGTTCGGCGACCTGCCCGGCCGCGGTGTCCGAATCGTGTGCGGCGGTGTGGGCCCGGCGTCGGCGCTCGTGGCACAGCGCCAGTTCATGGGCCGTTTCCAAGACTTCGTGGTCGCGGCTGCGCGGATGCGGCGAGCCGTTGCGTGAAGCGGTGTCGGGTGAATCGGTGATGGGTTCCCGGAAGGCGCGCAGCAACAGTGATGGCGATGGGAGCTCGGCCCCGAACCCCGCTCCGGTGTAGTCGGTTGCCATGGTTTCCCACCCTCAGCGTTGTGTGTGGATGCGCCAGGGCCGAGGGGGATTCGGGGAGGGGCTCCCCTCGGCTCCGGCGCAGACCCGTACCCCGGGATGCACAGCCCACCACAAACGGCACGGAAAAAAACCGGGAATTTCGCGACGATGCGATGGGAAGACTGTCCGGAAAATACGGGACATATTCAGGAAAGCGCGATAGTCGGACGGGCGCAACCATCCGGCGCTAGATCGTCGAAGCTGCCGGAGAATCGTTATACAGCATTACAACTCGGTCACGTGGGCGCTGCGTTTGGTGGCGGATCGACACCTGTGGCCCGCTGTCGTTCACAGGTCGTGGCCTGCTCGTCCGCCGGGACCGCCGGCCGAGGCGTTTACCGAAGCGCATGAACAGCTACTACTCCGGCGCGCCGGACGCGCCGCGCCGCGTACTCGATTAGCCTGGGTATTCGTGCCCGCCTATGCGTCGTCACCCGAATTGCGGTTCGGTTTCATGTTCGCGCTGGAAGACCCGGAGCGAATCGCCGAAGTCGTGCGCACCCTCATCGTGCGCCGGCGGGTGTCGGTTTTCCGCCTCGCCCACCTCTCGGACGACAACGGCCCGCCCGAGCGGTATGTCGTCAACTGGGCTGCGGTGCCCCAGATTTCGGTCACCACCGCGGTGCCGGACCCCGAGGCGCTGCGCGCCAGCGGAACGATGCTGGTCAACGCTTTTCTGGGTGAGGACGGCGAAGTCAGCCTCTACGCGGCCGAACCCAACGCCCCGCAGTAGTGTGGCGGGCGACACATCCCAATTCAGCAATCTCTCAGCTACCGGCCAGGGACCTGTAAGGGTCGATCGGCAGGGTAGGTCACGTCGCCGGTTGGAAAGCCCGGCAGGCGATGTAACCAACAGAGAGGTTGAACAATGATCCCGGTCATCATCGACACTGGCTCCGCTGCCCTCAACGGCCTGTTCAGCACCGGCTCGGCCGCGCTGAGTGGAATCCTGAACACCCTCTTCACCGGTTCTTTCGGCTAAATCCTAATCCCGCGAAGGGTTTTCGGGTACACGCCCCGGATGCGATCAGCATCCGGGGCGTTTTCGCGCGCTCACCGCAGCGCCCGGGGCGCGGCCTCGTAGATGCGCCGCACCACGTCCTCGATGTCCGGCTCCTCGATCGACAGGTCCCGCACCTCCGCGCGCGCCGAGACCGCGGTGAGCAGCTGTGCGGCCGTGGTGTTCTCGGTGTCGAAGGCCAGTCGCTGGCGCATGCCGTCGCCCACGCTGTCCAGGAGTTTCGCGCCGGGCAGGTCGGTGAGATCGGCCGTGGGCTCGGCCAGGTCGACGGTCAGCACCCGGCGGGCGCCGACCGTGGCGGCCAGTCCGGTCAGCGAACCGTCGTAGACCAGGCTGCCGTGATCGACCACCAGCACCCGTTCGCACAGTCGCTCGATGTCGCCCATGTCGTGGGTGGTCAGCAGCAGGGTGGTGCCGCGCCGGGTGCGCTCGTGCCGCAGGAATTCCCGTAATCGCTGCTTGGACAGCACATCCAGGCCGATGGTCGGCTCGTCCAGGATCACCAGTTCGGGGGAGTGCAGCAGCGCCGCCGCCACCTCCGCGCGCATGCGCTGCCCGAGGGAGAGCTGACGCACCGGCGTGTCCAGCGTGCCGCCCATCTCCAACTGCTCGACGAGTTCCTCGGTGCGCGCGGCGGCCGCGCGCGGCGCGAGCCGGTGAATGGCCGCCAGGATCGAGAACGATTCGCGCAGCGGCAGATCCCACCACAGCTGTGAGCGCTGCCCGAACACCACCCCGATCCGGCTCGCCAGCTCGCGCCGCCGGCGCACCGGATCCAGTCCGCAGGTGCGCAGCCGGCCCGCGGTCGGCACCAGGATGCCGGTGAGCATCTTGATGGTCGTGGACTTGCCCGCACCGTTCGCGCCGATGTAACCGACGGCCGCACCGCGTTCCACGCTGAAGGTCATATCGTCCACGGCGGTGAGCACCTCGCGGGTGCGGCGCAGTCCGCGATCCTTGCGACGCAGTACGAAAGTCCGGGTCAGACCGTTGGTTTCGATGATCGCGTCGGTCATCCCCCACCTCCCTGATAGTGCCGTGTACCCAGCCGCCACGCGGTCAGCGCCAGGACCCACACCCAGAGTGCCGCCACCGGCGAGCACCATGCCAGCCACCCGGGCAGCAGTGCGGGCCCGGGTATGCCGAGCAGCGCGATGGCGGGCAGGTAGGAGGTGAAGGCGACCGGGATGAGAAATCCGAAGACGAGTTTCATCGGTGTCGGGAACACCGACGTCGGTTGCATCGAGGCGTACGAGCCGCCGTAGGTGAACGCGCCGGTGAGCTCGGCGCCGTCGATGAGATAGAACTGCACCCCCGCCGCGCAGACGAACAGCCCGGCGAAGATGGCCACACCCGAGACGAGCGTGATCGCGAACAGCGCCAGATGCGCCGCGCTCCAGTCGATGTCGTTGCGGGCGATGCCGATGCCGAGCACGGTCGCCGCCACCGCGATGCGGGCTATGCGGCGCAACGCGATATCGCTGGTCACCAGTTGCAACAGCAGCGGCTGCGGGCGCAGGTAGAACGCGTCCAGGGTGCCCATGCGGATGTAGGTGGGCAGGGTATCGGCGTGCCCGACGATCATGTCTGCCAGCGCGAAGGCGGTATTGCTGAGACCGAACAGCAGCAGCATGGCGTTCAGGTCCAGGCCGCCGAGCTGCGGCACGTTCGCGAAGATGACCCACATCTCCGCGAATTCGAGCAGCCCGATCAGGAAGGCCGCGGCGATGTCGGTCGCGAAGGACAGGGGATAGGCCCGCTGCGCGCGGATACGCGAGCCCCAGACGGCGCGATAGGGCGCGAACCGGGAGGGCCTGGCCTCGCCCGCATCGACGGTCTCAGCCACCCTGCACCTCCAGTTTGCGGCGGCCCGCGCGCAGCAGCGCCTGTCCGACGGCGATGAGGGTCGCGAGCCAGAACAGTTGCACGGCAACGATGTACAGCGCGCCGACGCCCGCGGTGCGGCCGGACAGGACGTCGATGGGCAACTGCAGCATGGACGGGAACGGGGTGGCGTAGGCGATGGCCTGCAACCAGCCGGGGAACAGGTGCACCGGTGCGAAGAGCCCGGCCAGGAAGGTTCCGCAGATCATGTGCAGGGCCCGCAGGCCGCGCGTCTCCACCAGCCAGAAGCCGCCCAGGCACACCGCGAACATGGACAGGAACGAGATGGCGACGGCCAGCAGCAGGCTGATCGCGCCCAAAAGGTAGGGCCCGGCGGTGTCGGGCATGGCCAGGCCGAAGGTGAGCGCGCCGATCGCGACGCTGGGCAGCGCGCGCGGGATGAGCGTGCACAGCGCGCGGCCGAGATACTCCGCGAGATGGGCGAATTGGATGTCGATGGGTCGCAGGAAGTCGATCGCGACGTCGCCGCTGCGGATGCGTTCGACGATGTCGGGCAGGGTCCAGAACGCGATGGCGCCGAGCAGGCCCTGCGACAGCCAGGTGTAGGCGCCGATGGTGCCGTGGTCGTAGCCGCCGAAGTCGCTGTTGGCCGCGACCGCGGCGGTGAGCACCGCGGCCCGGACGAACCCGAACACGACATTGGTGACCAGCCCGGCGAACATGGCGAGCCGGTAGTACGACTGCCTGCGGAAACCGGCTTTCACCAGCCGCCAGTAGACCCCCACCTCTGCACGCACAAGAGGTTGACACTACAAGTGAACGGGGATGCGCGCCAGAAGAATCCGGCCATCTGTCCGAAAAATGTGGAATAGGGGTGTTCACCGAAGGTTCGCGGCGTTATGCTCGCCGCGTCTCGTGCGAGACCTGCGTCACTCGTTCCGGGTTCGCCGAGGCCGTCATCGGATTCGCCGAAAACCATCGCGCTCCGCGCCCGTCAGTGATAGAAACAATCTCGTTTCACTTTGCTGCGACGCTAGGACCCACCGATGACCATTGCCGAGACGACCGTTTTCGAGACGCTCGAATCCAATGTGCGCGGCTATTGCCGGTCCTGGCCGACGGTGTTCGACACCGCGCGCGGCAGCTGGATCACCGACGAGAGCGGCCGGGAGTACCTCGACTTCTTCGCCGGCGCGGGCGCGCTCAACTACGGGCACAACAATCCCGTGCTCAAGGCCGCGCTCATCGAGTACCTCATGCGCGACGGGGTCACCCACAGCCTGGACATGGCCACCTCGGCCAAACGCCGTCTGCTGGAGACGATCCGCGACGTGGTGCTCGCCCCGCGCGGCCTCGACTACAAGGTGCAGTTCCCCGGCCCGACGGGCGCGAACGCCGTCGAGGCCTCGCTCAAGCTGGCCCGCAAGATCACCGGCCGCACCACCGTCCTGAACTTCACCAACGCCTTCCACGGCATGACCCTGGGCGCGCTGTCGGTCACCGGCAACGCGGCCAAGCGGGCGGCCGCGGGCGTCCCGCTGGTGCACGCCACCCCCATGCCCTACGACGGCTATCACGCGGCGGGCGACGATCTTTCGTGGATGCGCAAAGTCCTGGACGACACCTCCTCGGGCGTGGACAAGCCGGCCGCGGTGATCGTGGAGACCATCCAGGCCGAGGGCGGGGTGAACGTGGCCCGCGCCGCGTGGCTGCGGCACCTGGCCGAACTGTGCTCCGCGCGCGGCATTCTGCTCATCGTCGACGACGTGCAGATGGGTTGCGGCCGCACCGGTCCCTTCTTCTCCTTCGAAGAAGCGGGCATCACCCCCGACATCGTCGCGCTGTCCAAGTCCATCGGCGGCTACGGTCTGCCGATGGCGCTGGTCCTCATGCGCTCGGACCTGGATGTCTGGGCGCCCGGCGAGCACAACGGCACCTTCCGCGGGAACAACGCGGCCTTCGTCACCGGCGAGGTCGCCCTGCGGCACTACTGGTCCGACAACGCGCTCGAGACCGCGACCCTGGCCAAGGGCGAACTGATCCGCCGGCACCTGAGCGAAGTGGCCGCGGAGTTCCCGGGCATCTCGACCCGCGGCCGCGGACTGGTGCACGGCCTGGTCTTCGAGAACGACGCCTCCGAGGCCGCCAAGGTCAGCCGGATCGCGTTCGAACTCGGCCTGCTCGTCGAAACCTCCGGTCCCTGTGAGGAAGTGGTGAAGCTGCTGCCGCCGCTGACCACCACCGAGCAGGAGATCACCCACGGCCTCGGCCTGCTCAGCCAGGCCGTGGAGATCGTGCGCGGCGCGCACTAGCGCCCGGCACGCCGAGCGCGTCCGCGCTCACCCCGACCGTGCCCGTACGGGCACCACGAACGTCGGCGCCGCCCACACCGGTGCCGACCGGTGCCGGGCTCCCAGCTGCGGAGGGAGCCCGGCATCACCTCTGTTCCGGCACAGGCTGTTTCGGCGGTGTCGTCTCAGTCGAAATTGCGCAGGAACCAGGACTGCAGTTCGGCGTCGGTCTTCGGCCCGTTCTCCGGATCGTCCGCGGCCTGCGCGCAGATCACGTAGATCAGCCGGGCCGATGTGTGCGCGGCCAGCAGACAGGATTTCGCGGGACTGTAGCTCGCGTCGGTGTAGCAGAGAAAGCGGCCGACCTCGGCGCCGTCGCGGCGCCACTCCGCGTCCTGGGACGTGCCGCCGCCGCACGCGCGGCCGGGGAACTGGGCCAGGTCGGCCTGATAGATGGCCGAGGTGGTGCGCTCGTCGGGCAACCCGAGGATCTGCACGAACGGACTCCCCACCCGGCCCGAGCAGACCAGTACCGCTGTCGCCGCGCCGACCGGCGGGTCCGAGTGCACGCAATTGGCCCGGGTGTAGGTCTTTTCCACGCGGGTGAGCAGATCGCGGTCCGCGTCGGTGAAGAAGTCGGGATCGAGACCGTACTCCGGCGCCACGAACTGGCCGTGATGGTTCTTGGCGACGTAGTCGCGCAGCGGGGACTCGCCCGGTGTCGCCCAGCTGAAAACCGCCAGGGCCAAGGCGGATTCGTTGGTCACCGCCAGGCTGGGCTGCGGCGCGTCGGGGGAGACGGTGCGGTCGGCGAAGCAGGTCTGCCTGCCCGCCGCCTTGCCGTCGATGCCGAGCGAGACCCCGTCCTTGCCCGCCGGATCGTGCGGGCAGTTCGTGCCGCGGAAGGTGCCCAGGAAGATCTGACCGTAGTAGTCGCGCAGATGCTCGACCGTGCGGAAGCGCCAGAACTGGGCGGTGGGCGCGGACGCGGCGGGGTTCGCGGCGCAGAACACCACGGCGGTCGTGGTGTTGTCGGTGTTCACGTGCAGGCAGTTCACCCGCTTGTACCCCGCCCCCGCCGCGATCGAGAGCAGCTCCACGTCGGGACCGTTCAGCGCGGTGTCGTCGGGCAGCGGCGTCCCCGCGAGGCCGGGCCGGGTCACCGCCCAGCCCGCGAATCCGATCGACGCGGCGACCAGGACGACGACGCCGAGCAGGGTGAGAACGCGGCGGATCCGGCCGGTGTCACGAGATTCGCGGGCGTCCGCGGCGGTGCTCGCGGCCGAGCCCCGCGGCGCCGGGCCGATGCCGGGACCCGACGCGGCCGGGGACGGTGGCCGCGTCGAGTGTCGATCCGAACGCACCGTGCGGGAATCGGGCTGTGCCGCAGCGGTATCCGCGGGGGCGTACGGCGACGCGGCGCGGGTGTACGGTCGTGCACCGGAGGATTCCGGCGGGGCCGTGAGCGCCGCGCGGGCCGCGACCGCGAGTTCGCCCGCGGTGCGGAAGCGGTCGGCGGGATTCTTCGCCAGGCCGCGGGCCACCACGGCGTCCAGCGCCGCGGGGATACCCGGGCGCAGGGCGCCGGCTTTCGGGGGCCGGTCGAACAGGTGGGCCCGCATCAGCTGGACATTGGTATCTCCGGTGAAAGGCCGTGCGCCGGTGAGACATTCGAACAGCACGCAGGCCACGGCGTAGATGTCGGCGGCGGGGGTGAAGTCGCGGTCGGTGAAGCGCTCGGGGGCCATGTAGCGGAACGAGCCGACCGCCGCGCCGTCGGTGGTGAGCGAGTCGTCGGTGGCCGACTGCGCGATGCCGAAGTCCACCAGGTACGCGAAGCCGTCGCGGGTGAGAAGGATGTTGTCCGGCTTCACATCCCGGTGCAGCAGGCCGTCGGCGTGCGCGGCGTCCAGCGCCGCCGCCAGCTGCTCGACGATGCCGACCGCGCGCTCGGGCGAACCCGGCCCGGCCCGGTCGAGCAGCGCGCGCAGATCCTCGCCGTCGACCAGGCGCATGTCGATGAACAGCCTGCCCTCGATCTCGCCGTAGTCGTGGATGGGGATCACGTGGGCTTCGCGCAGGCGGGCCGCGGCACGCGATTCGCGCTGAAAACGCTGCCGGTACACCGGATCGTGGGCGAGCCGCTCGGGCAGCACCTTGATGGCCACCGTGCGGTCCTTGACCGTGTCGTACGCCTGATAGACCTCGCCCATGCCGCCGCGCCCGATGAGCCGGTCCAGCCGATAGGGGCCGAATCGCGTGCCCACCGCGATGGTTCGGTGCTCACCGGTCATCTCGCGTCCTGCTTTCCGCTCGCCCGAAGTCGGTCAGGGAACGGTGCGCACGTCACATCCGCCAACGGCCCCGTCGTCGAGTTATCGAGCGCGCGCTCGCGGGTGATAACGCCACGCCGCCGACACCGCCCGTTCACGAACATCCCGGACAGTGGGGCGATGAGCGGCGAACGGGGCACAGCGGTGGGCGGCACGTCCGGAGCGGCGGCGGACGCCGACGGCCGGGGGATCCCCGGCGCGGCGATGGATGCTGACGAAACGGGTGTCGCCACGGCGGATCGCGGGGTCGCCACCGCCGGACACGGGGCCGACGCGGTTCATGCCGGGGCCGATGGGGTTCACCCCGGGGTCGTCCGCGCGATCGCGACCGTGGACGAACTCTGGCTGTTGCTGGCGGACTGCGCCGACGCGTGGGACATGCCCGACCGCAGCGGGGACCCCGTCGACATCCTGGACCACGACCGGCAGTGCGCGGAGCTGCTGCGCGCGAGCTTTCCCGCCGACGCCGAACTCCAGGTCGCGGGGCTGGTGCACGACATCGGGCACGTGCTGGTCCCCGGTGACGACGAAGGGCACGGACGGCACGGCGCGGCCGCGGTGCGCGGACTCCTCGGCGACCGGGTGGCCCGGCTGGTCGAGCTGCATGTCACGGCCAAGCGCTACCTGGCCGCCGCCGACCCCGTCCATGCCGCCGCGCTCTCGGCCTCGAGCCTGCGGACCCTGGTGGCGCAGGGCGGGCCCATGACCGCCGCGGAACGGCTCGTCTTCGAATCCGACCCGGACTTCGACGCCGCCCTGGCCCTGCGCCGCGCCGACGACGCGGGCAAGGTCGTCGGCCTGACGGTGCGACCGCTCGGGGCGTGGCGCGAGCTCGTCGAGCGCGTGGCCGCCGCGGCGGCGTAGCGGCTCGGACCGGGACACGCCTCACCGCCGCGAGGCGCGCGCGGTGAGAGGCATAGGATCGATCTATGCCACTGTCGCCGCGCGTCCCGGATCTGGCCGCGCTCGAGCTGCTGCTCTCGGTGATCGAACAGGGCAGTCTCGGCCGCGCGGCCAAGGCGCACGGGATCAGTCAGCCGTCGGCGAGTTCCCGCATCCGCTACCTGGAACAGCTGGTGGGCGTCCCGGTGCTGGAGCGCACCACCCTCGGATCCCGGCCGACGGCCGCGGGCGCGCTGATCGCGGAATGGGCGCGCGAGGTGGTGGACGCCGCCGCGCGCCTGGACGCCGGCATCGACACCCTGCGCGGGCAGCGGGATTCGCGCCTGCGGGTGGCGGCCAGCGCGACCATCGCGGAATACCTCTTCCCCAAATGGCTCGTGGCCCTGCGCACCCGCGCGCCCGACACCTCGATCGCGCTGGTCTCGGGTAACTCCGCCGATGTCGGCCGGGCGGTGCTCGAGGGGCGCGCCGAGATCGGATTCGTGGAAAGTCCGCAGGTGCCGGGTGATCTGGAGAGTCACACGGTGGCGCGCGATCGCCTGGTGGTGGTGGTCGCGCCGGGCCACTCGCTGGCGCGGCACCGCGCGGTCGGCGCGGCGGAACTGGCGCGCACCCCGCTCATCTATCGCGAGCCCGGATCGGGCACCCGAATCTCGTTCGAACGAGCCATGACCCGGGCGATCGGGGAATGGAGTCCGGCGGTCGTGCTCGAGCTGTCCTCCACCACCGCGATCAAGACCGCGGTCGCCGAGGGCGTGGCCCCGGCGGTGCTCAGTTCCCTGGCGGTGGCCGGCGAATTGGCCGAGGGCACCCTGGTCTCGCCCGAGGTGACGGGTCTGGATCTGGAGCGCACGCTGCGCGCGGTCTGGCCGCGCGGGCAGCGGCCGGCGGGCCCGGCCCGCGATCTCTACGCGATCGCCCGCCGCCCGGCGTAATCGCCACGGCCCAGCGTACTTCCAGCGCACCCTTCCCACCCGTCTCATCCGTCACCCGTTCGCTCGCCTACCGTTTCCTCGCAGGGTTCGCAGCGTGAAGGCTCAAGTGCGCCAACAGGTCCCGCCGCCGCGACCTAGGGGTTATGGTCACGGAATGGTGCGAACCGCCGTCGCCGCAGACTCGGACGAGCCAGACCGTCCCTCACCTGCCCCGCGACCACGTCTGGAGGTGGTGACCGGCGTGCCCGAGCCGGAAACCCCTCAGCTACCCCCGCTCGGCCCGAATGTGCTGGCAGCGGCCGATATCGAACGGCTATCGGCGGGCGCTCGGCACCGGATAGCCGCCTTCGTGCATCTGCAGCTCGCGGACCTGGAGGAAATGCCGGATCCGCTGCCGCCGCGGCAGCCGGAGACCGATAGCCCGTAGTCCTGCGATACGGGGTACTTGCGAAGTTTGTGCAGACCGCCGCGTTTCGACGACGATTCCTGGGACATTGCCGGATAGCCGATCCCGCGCGCGAGCTGGCAGGGTGGGTGACGTCACTTCCGGTCACCGTCTGCATCGCGGAGCAACGCATATGAGTATTTCGGCGGGCAGCGGTGTCATCCGCGTCTCGGCACTGGTCTGCGCCCTGCTGGCCTGCGGCGCGCACACGGCGGCGGGCGTTCGGGCCGAACCGGATTCGACCACCTGGTACGTGAGCGCGGCGGCCCCGGCCGGCGGCGCCGGAACCCGGGACGCGCCCTTCGGATCGCTCGCCGCCGCCGCGACGGCCTCGCGGGCCGGAGACACCATCGTGGTGCGCGCGGTCGCGCCCGATATCGCGCCGTTGGACGGCGGCATCGCACTCAAACCCGGGCAGCGCCTGGTCGGCGAGGGCCCGCCGGTCATCGGAGCGCCCGCGGGCTCGGCCCTGCCGCGCATCACCAACACCACCGGGGAGAACGACGGCGACGCCGTCCGGCTGGCCGAGCGCACCGAGGTCGGCAACCTCGTGATCGCCGGGGCGCGGCGCGGCGGGATCTACGGGAACGACGCCGTCGACACCGTGATCACCGGAAACGATGTCTCCCAGACCAATCGGGGCTGCGCCGACGGATTCATGATCGGCCCGTTCACCCTGCCGCCCGGGCTGCCGCTCGGCGTGGCCGTGCCGCCGCTGCCGGACTTCGTCACGCTCAACAACGGCTGGGCCGCCATCATGACCGACTTCACCACGGGCGCCGGGTTCACGCGCATCGCGGGAAACAGCGTGCACGACACCGCCTGTGGCGACGGCATCGACATTCGCGCGCACGGCACCAGCCGGGTGCACGCCGAGGTCACCGGAAACGATCTGCGTGCCATCAACCTCGGGCTGCTGAAACTCTCGGTGCTCGCGCTGGGGGTGCAGGCCGGGGATTCGGCGCAGCTCACCGCGGCCTTGAACGGCAACGCGCAGACCCGGATCGCGTCACCGGCCGACACCCCGCTCAACCGGATCGCCGACAGCGAGGGCGTCTTCCTCAACGCCGCGGGCCGGGCGCGCATGGATATCACCATCGACGACAATCATTTCCGCGACGGCCACGGGAACTTCTCCGCCAACGGCCTCGAATACGTCAGCACCAATGGCGCCCCCGTGAGCCGGGTGCGGGTGCGGAACAGCAGTTTCGAGAATGTCACCGGCGACATCATCGAGAATTACAACCTCAGCACCGAGGGCGCACAGCAGTCGCTCACCCTGGAGAACGTGCGCGCGCACCATTCGGAGTTCCCGGCGGCCATTCTCAATCCGCTGGTCCCGGCCAATCTCGGAACCTGTCTGGTGACAACGAATTTCGGACGGGACGCGCGCACCGAGCTGACGGTGGCCGATTCCAGTTTCGGCGGATGCAGCGCCGACGGCATCGGGGTCATCGCCTATACGCCCGCGGGCGGCGCCCCGGCCACCGGCGCGCTCACCTTCGACATCCGCGACACCGCGATCGAGGGCGTCGCCGCGAACGGCATCAACATCGTCAACGTCGGCGACACCGCGGTCCTGCGCGGCGCCGTCGCCCGCACCACCGTGGCCGGGGCGGCCGGGAATCTCCTCCGGATCGACAACGGCGGGGGCGTCATCGGCAGCGCCGCACTGGAATTCGGTGCGGGCGCGCTGGACGGCAGCCCCCGGGCGTGCCTGGCCGACCCGCATCCCCGGGTGCTGGTCACCGGGATCGCGGTGACCTGCGTGCCGTGAGCCCGGCTCAGCCGGTCTGAATCCCGGAGGCGACCTTGACCACTACCTGGTCGGTGGTCACCTCCTGGACGGTGACGTTCATGCCGTCGGCGGGCTGGGTCTCGCCGACCGGGACGCGCACCTCCTGCCCGGCGACCCGCAGCGTCACCGTATTGCCGTTCACGGCAACGAGTTCGGCGTCCACACCCAGCACGCTGGCCTTGGCGTTCACGCCGCGGTCGAAGGTGATGGTGCAGCCGGTGATGGTGCAGTCCGACTTGCTGCCCGGGCCCTCGGCCGAGCACGCGGACACACCCAGCGGAACCAGCAGGGCGAAAACGGGAACGGCCATCAACCGTCGAAAGCGCACATCGTCAGTGTAGTGCGCCCGCGCCGGTCGGCGGCCGTGCTCGCGGGTGCTGCTCAGGTGCGGAGGACGCGATTGTTCACGCGCAGTAGAAACAGACCCCGTTGGCGGGCAACTGGGTGAAACAGTCCGAGCACACCGGTGCGCGCACGGGCTCGGGATCGGGCTCCGGCGCGGGCGCCGCGGCGGTCTTGCCCATGGTCATCCGGCGCTTGGCCGCGACCTTCGGGGTGAGCGGCGGGACGCCGCCGTCGGCCGGGATCTGCGCACCGTAGAACTGGTAGCACTGCCAGCGGGCGTAGGCCGCGTGCAATTCCAGGTCGTCCGGAATGGGCAGGCCCGCGAGTTCCAGGACGTATTTGTAGGCGTCGCCCACCGTGTGGTTCTGGCGTACGCACAGCGCCGAGAGCGGCGGTTCGCCCGCGCTGTGGCAGCGCCGGGCCACCTTGCGCAGAATGGCATCCATCCAGGTGCGGGTGGGGGCCTTGGTGTGCACGCCCGAGGTTTCCTGCACGCGCTCGGCCAGTTCGTTGACCGTGACGAAATGTCCGTACCCCGTTGCGGTTTCGGCCAATTCGGCGTGCGCGGCCAGCGCCCACGCGATAGTCGCCTCACGGAACGGCACCGCGGTGCCGTCGCCCGCCCGCCATGCTCCCGCCATCGTGGATACGGTCTCCTTCATCACCCGTCCAAGTTATCGCGCCGGGTGCCGACGACGCCAACGGACTCCCGAATTATCGCGAAAACTCTTCGCAAACCGACTGGTTCTCCGGTGGATTCCCGTGTGCGGCAAGAAGTTCTATATCGCCGGCGCGGGCGGCGACGATAGAATGAGCCGGATTCGTACTCACGCCCCATCACCGTTGCCGGTCGCGCGTTCGCCCCGGTAGAGGTGGGGTTCGCGCCGATTCGCTCCAGCCCCCGGGCGGCTCGGCCGCCGCTGCCAGCTGCCCGAGGGGGCCGTATGTACGCCAGCGAGAACACCGGCGGCAGTTGTGATTCGGGCAATCATGCGCCCGGTCGCGCATCGTGTTCCGGGCCACAGTGCGGTGCGCGGACCGAGGCGCCCGGCGCCGTCCGGGACGAGGTGGGTGCTGCCTTCCAGCAGTGGACCGTGGTGGCGGTGGTGCTGCACGCCGGCGTCGTGGCGCCGGTGCCGATCGGCGTGGTCGTGGCCGCGGATCTCGCGCTGGCCGCCGATCAGGTGTGCGCCCGGTTGCCCGCGCCCCGCGCGCTCGCGGGCACGCCGTACCTCGTCGCCTCCCCGTGCGCGCCGGAGGTCCGGGTGGGCGACGTGGGCGGCGCGCGATCGCTCAGCTGGGTGAACCGCCCGCAGTGGTGCGGCGGCTGGAGCTCGACCGAATGGGTGCCCGCCGTCGGCGGGTTGCGGGTCCTGGATCCGGCGAGCCGGCGCGGCGCCGAGCGCGCGCCCGGGGGAGCCTGACGGACTCCCGGCGCGCCTTGCGGCTGCCGATTCACCTGCGGCAGAAGAGCATTGGTGTCGTTCTGGTCCACCGTCGCGCGTCTGCCCGAGGCCGTAGATCGCAGCCCTCCGGTGTCGAAGGGCTGCCGGGTATCCGGGGAATCAGGCGGAGACGAGGAACTCGCCCGCGGGCGGGGTGAGCATGCCGATATTCGGATTGTGGCTCAGCTTGGGCAGTTCCACGTGCCGTGCGTCGGGCAGCACCTCGGTGATGGCGCGGGCGGCGGTGCGCAGCAGTTTGTCGCTCTTGCCGCCGGAAATGACCAGCGTCGGGACCGTGACCCCGGCCCAATCCCGCTCGCGCAACGCCTCGCCGCGCATGAACGGCTCCATCACCGCCCAGCAGTGCGGCGTCGAACTCGCGGTGGCGAGCAGGTTCTTCCACATCGGGGTGAAGGGCATGACAGCGGTGAAGAATCGGGGAATGCCCATCGCCTTGGTCATGTAGAACTTCACCGTCTCGGCGCGCCTGTCCTCCTTGACCAGCGTGTGCAGTGTGGACGCCAGATCCGCGGCGGGAACGAAGTTTTCGTGATTCACCACGAACGGCGGCTCGAAGGCCACGACCTTGGTGATGCCCGGGACCCGGCCCGAGGCCGCGGCCCGCAGCGCGAGGCCCGCGCCCGAGGACCAGCCGAACAGCGAGGCCGCGCCGCCGACTTCCGCCACCAGGGCGGCGAGATCGTCGATCTCGTTCTCGACGTCGTACACGCCGGGGGTGTCGGTGCTGTCACCGCGGCCGCGGCGGTCGTAATTGATGACGGTCAGGCCGTAGTCGTCGGCCAGTCGCTGGGCCAGTTCCACCATTTTGGGGAACTGCCGATAGCTGAAGGCCCCGCCGATCAGAATCACCGTTCCGGCCCCGCTGCCCGTGACGCGATCGAACGCGATGGTGTTTCCGGCCGGAGTAACGATGGTCTCCATTGTCGGGCGCCTTTCCTCGAATACCTGCGGCCAAAGGTGTTGTGCCGTCGGATGTCGAGACGGCGGCCGAATCCGGGATTCATCGGAGGGCTCGACGATTCGATTGTGACTTGGGTCACCAATAGGGTGCGGGCTCAGCCGTTCGCGAGGTGGTGCCGCAGCAGGACGGCGAACTGGTTGCGAGCGTCGTCGAAGGGGTGGCTCGATTTCAGCGCGCGGGACTGCACGATCGCGCCCTCGATGATCGAGAGCAGCAGGCCCGCGAGCGAGCAGGCGGCCGCGCGGTCGATGCCCGCGCTCACCAGGCCGTCGGCCAGCCGGGCGGTCCACTCGGCGAAGGCCTGGCCCGCGGCGGACTGCACGGTCGGATCGAGTTCGTCCAGGGCCGCGGCCATCATGAACGAACCGGCCCGATAGTCGCTGGATTCGAGTTCCATGCGCCAGAACGCGAGTAGATCGTCGAGCCACTGCTCGGGGGAGGTCGCGGTGGCCAGCGCGTCGGCCATCCGGCTGACGTGCGAGTACACCACGCGGGACACGATGCGTGCCGCCGCCTCGACGAGTTCCCCCTTGCCGGCGGGGAAGTGCTGATAGAGCGAGTTCCGTGAGGCATTGCTGCGCTTGAGCAGTTCACTGAGGCCCGCCGCGTGCACGCCGTGCTCCTGCACCGTCGCGATCGTGCTCGCGATCAGCCGAGCCCGAGGTCCCGCAGTCATGAATGGTCCTCCAACTTTTACCGTCAACCCTTGCTTGAACCGATCGGTTCATGTTAGACGTATCTCTGTGAACCGATCGGTTCATTCGGAGAGGAACACCATGCCCGCCCACATCGCCACCGCAGCCCCGGTGACCCATGCCGCCACCCTCGGCCTGGGTGTCTATCGACCCCGCCGGGTAGTCCCCAACGCCGAGATCGTCGACCGCATCGACTCCTCGGACGAATGGATCCGCACCCGTTCCGGCATCGAGTCCCGGCACTGGGCCGATTCGGACGAGACCATCGTCTCCATGAGCACCGCCGCCGCGCGTGACGCCCTCACCGCAGCGGGCATCACCGCCGAGCAGATCGACGCGGTCGTGCTCGCGACCTCGTCGCAGATGGTGCTCGGGCCGTCGGCGGGCGCGGTGGTCGCGACCGAACTCGGCATGCAGGACACCGCCGCCTACGACGTCTCGGCCGGCTGCGCGGGCTTCTGCTACGCCCTCGGCAACGCCGCGGCCCTGGTGCGTGCGGGCCAGGCCCGGTACGTGCTGGTGATCGGCGTCGAGCGGCTCTCGGACCTGCTCGACACCAGCGACCGGACCTGCGCGTTCATCTTCGCGGACGGTGCGGGCGCGGTCGTGGTCGGACCGTCGGACACCGAGGGCATCGGACCGGTGGCCTGGGGCTCGGACGGCAGCCAGACCGCGGCCATCAAGCAGGACAAGGACTTCGCGCAGTACTTCGCCGAGGTCGCCGCCGCCGAGGCGAGCGGCGGGACGACCGTGCGCCCCTACATTCGGATGAACGGCACCGCTGTCTTCCGCTGGGCCGTCACCTTTTTGGAGAAGGCGTGCCGGGACGCGCTGGACAAGGCGGGCGTGAGCGTCGAGGACCTCGACGCCTTCGTTCCGCACCAGGCCAACAGCCGGATCACCGACGCGCTGACCCGCGCGCTGCACATGCCGGAGAACATCGCGGTCGCCCGCGACATCGTCGAGACCGGAAACACCAGCGCCGCTTCGATTCCCATGGCGATGGAGCAGTTGTTGCGCTCGGGTGGCGCCAAAGCGGGGGACACCGCGCTGCTGCTCGGCTTCGGCGCCGGGCTGGCCTACGCGGGCCAGGTCATCACCCTGCCCGCCATCTCCTGATCCGCGCACCACGGAAAACGGGCCCCGGCGCGAGGTGATCGCGCCGGGGCCCGTGGTGAACGAATGGATATCGGGAGTTCGAGTGCCGCGCTCAGTCCGGCCGCGCGTGCCTGCCGCCGCCGGCGGGCGCGGCGAAGGGCGGCGCGAACAGCGGCTGCGCCCGCCCCGCTATGTCGGAGTCGGAGATGCGAGGCAGCTCCGTGGTGGGACGATCGGCGCCGCGCCGCAGGCTGTCTATGAAGGCATCCAGACTTCCGTAGCGATTCAGAATCTCCGCCAGCAAGCGCTGGGCGTCGGGTCCCTGCATGGGTCGCAACGCTAGCCGCGAAAACCGTGGTGATCGACGTTTGTGCGCGGTCTTGGCACGAAAAGTCAGTGGTCGAGCGGTATGTATTCGCGCCGGTCGCTTGGGCGTTTCGCGGAGTCCGTCACCGGTGATGCCCGTGATGCGGACGGGACGTCCGCGAATCGGTCCGGTTCCGGGCGAATTCCGGGCTGCGGTCCCTATCGCGACCCGTGCCCTCAGTTGTTCTTGGGCACCAGGATTCCGGTCAGGTCCGCGTTGCGGATGGGGGTGTCCGGGTTGGCCTGCGCTTCACACATGAGCCCGATGGCGGTGATCGAGGCGTCGATGGTGTCGGGGTTCGGGTCCGAGGTGGAGCTGTCCTGCTCGAGGTATTTGCGCACGGTGATGCGCTGCTTGTCCCGGGACTGCTCGGTGAACTCGCTGCAGGGCGTGTCGCCCCCCTTGTTCACGATTTCCTCGGCCTCGGTGCAGGCGCCGAGCAGCAGCGCCGCCAGCAGTCCGGAGAGCACCAGGGGCGCCCGGCGGCGTCGCGTGCGATGACTGTTCATGGCTCCGCATTTCCCGCGCCCCACCCGATCAAACGCGCGTCGTTCGACCGAATAGTCTGGATTTGTACGGGTATTGCGGATCCGATGAAGGAGGCCGCACCATGCTCGACATCGGCCGGACAGCGGCGCTCCGGGGTTCGTTTCGTGACCCGCGCCGCTGACAGCCCCGGCCGCCGGGATCGCGGCGAGACCGAAATCGAACGGCTGGACCGCAATTGGAACAGCCTCATGCAGGAACTGCGCGTGGTGCAGACCGGAGTGCAGCTGCTGACCGGGTTCCTGGTCACCCTGCCGTTCCAGAGCAGGTTCGCCGATCTCTCCGAACCGTGGCGGGT
Organism: Nocardia sp. NPDC003693; assembly: GCF_053981095.1. Classification (NCBI taxonomy): domain Bacteria; kingdom Bacillati; phylum Actinomycetota; class Actinomycetes; order Mycobacteriales; family Nocardiaceae; genus Nocardia; species Nocardia sp. NPDC003693. The sequence goes on along the minus strand of NZ_JBSFNO010000019.1, from coordinate 7,356 downwards.
GCTGTACCTGGTGATCATGGCGGCCTCGCTGACCGCGACGGTATGCCTGACCGCGCCCGTGGCCGCGCATCGAATGCTGTTCCGGCGCGGTCGTTTGGCGAGTGTGGTGCTGACCGCGCACCGCTACGCCATCGCCGGCCTCTGCCTGCTCGGGATCACCCTCACCGGGGTGGCCGCGCTCATCTTCGACGCTGTCGCCGGCGCCCGGGCCGGAGTGGTGGCCGGGGCGGTCTTCGGGCTGACCTTCACCGTCGTCTGGATGGTGCACCCGCTGCGGCAACGCCGCACGACCCGGCCCGCGTCCGGCTCCACGGTGAACTGACCCGACCGGCGCGAGACTTCGTGCCCGCGAACGAGAACGGGCCCCGCCTCCGAGGGGGAGGGCGGGGCCCGTTGGGGGCGGCCTGGGCGCGGCCGGTCACGCAGCGGACAGGTTGCGTGAACGTTCGCGCCCGGCGCGGTCTACTTGGCGCCGGCCGAACCGGTCAGTGCCTTGATGATGTCGGTGATCCCGCCCGGCAGGACGGTGTTGCTCTCGGCCCGGCCCGGAACGCCAACGGACAGCGTCGAATTCGCGGAGCCCTGGGTGATGACGATCTCGTACTTGCCGTTCGCGGGCGGCGTCCACGGCACGTTCACCGATCCGCCGGTGGGGGTGACGGCGTTGGCGACGACGGCGCCGTTGGCCGTGATGGTGACCGGACTCGTCGCGTCCGAGCCCGAGACCGTCACCACAATGCGGCAGGCGGTGGCCCCGACGACGCAGTCCTTGCCCGTCTCGGCGCCTTCGACCTTGGCGCCGGTCACCTGCGCCGACGCCGGCGCGGCCAGCAGCACGGGCGCGAGCGCCGCGGTCAGCCCCACCGCGGCCAGAGTTCCGATCGAAAGTTTCGTCATATCTCCACTACTTCTTTCCGGCGGCCAGGTGGCCACCCGGTCCGAACAGTAGTGAAACACGCTTGTTTCAACAAGGGGCGCTTTCGAATATGCGAACAACTTCGCAGAGTATCCGAATTCGCCGCGTCAATGACCGGATTCGGCCTCGGCTCGCAGGCTGCTCGCGCCCGAAATCAGGGCGCCCACCGCCAGTGTGAGAAGCAGGAGGCCCCAGCGGAATTCGAGGGGCTTGCTCAGCTTCTCCGACAATTGGGTGAAGGCCATCGTCGTCGCCAGCAGGAGACCGGCGGACTCGGCGACGGCCAGGGTCAGGACCACGCGATTCACCGTGGGGGAGGGATGTTTCTGGAGAACCGCGGTAATGGCGAGGAGCAGCAGGAGTCCGGCCAGCAGCCAGCCGACATTCGGCGCGGCGTCCCGCAGGTCCCAGAGCGAGTAGTTCGTTCTTTCGCTGCGCCGGTTCTCGAGCCGTTTCGTGGTGCCGAACAACGGCGCGAACAGCGCCGCGCCGACGGCGACCGCGCCGCCCAGCGTCAATATGATTCCGGGGCGTGGCGCGGATTGCAGGCGCATCCATTGGTCTGACACGGTCGCAGTTTACGTACGGGCGTGCCACCTTCGCCGGTCGGCGAAATAGCGCGCAACCCCGGGGCCGGGTCCCGTCTCACCCCGCCGCGGCGCGGCCGGCGTCCGGTAACTCCTCGTTGCCGGATCGATGATTTGTCGGTACCCGGCTCGGGCGTGGCGCGCACCCTCGGCGTGTTCCCCGGCGGCGGTGCCGTCCCGGTGCTCGTGAGTCGGGGCCCGGCGCCGGGGGTTTCGGCGCGGACCCGTGCGCACGGCGCGCCGACGCGCGCGGGGTACGGGAGAAAGACTGGCGCGCTTGCGGTTTGGCGGGCGCGTGCGGCGGGTACCTCTGAACCTGGCTTGTGGGCACAGGTCAGAGGTCTCGGCGCCCCCGGCAGGAATCGAACCTGCGACCTAGGGATTAGAAGGCCCTTGCTCTATCCAACTGAGCTACGGAGGCAGCGCGGTGCATCGTGGGCGATGCGGCCACCAAACACCATTGCCCATATCGGGCGCGGTGTCCAGCGCGTTGAGTATAGCGAGCGTCCAGATTAGGTAAGTGCGCTTAGCTAGCAACCGATCGGCGCGTCGGGCCGGTAGTGCAGACCGCAGGACCGTAAACCCCCGGGAAGTCCGGACCCCCGCTCCGAACTACCCTGAGCGTATGTCGTCACCGCAGGACTCGCCCGCAGCAGCTGAGGTTCAGGCGCACCGGTCGGGCTCGGGGGTGACTTTCACCGTCGTCGCAGCGATGGCGGGTGCGCTGGCCGCGGTGGCGGCCGCGCTGGTGGTCGGACTTTCCGCCTCGCAGGCCCTGAGTTTGCTGGGGATTCCCGATCCGGGACCGCTGACCACGTACGGCCTGCCCGCCGTCCGCGCGGTCGCCGATCTCGCCGCCGCGATCGCGGTCGGATCGCTGCTGTTCGCGGCGTTCTTCGTGCCGCCGCAGCCCAACGGGGTGCTCGACGTCGGCGGGTACCGGGCGCTGCGCCGGGCGGGCAACGCCGCGCTGGTGTGGGCCGGCGCCGCGGCCCTGCTGGTGCCGCTGACGCTGTCGGACACCACCGGGCAACCCTTCGTCGACTCGCTGCGCCCGGAATCGGTGTGGCGTGCCGCGAATCAGGTCGACGTGGCCGGATCGTGGCGCTACACCGTGTTCTTCGTGCTGGCCCTGGCCGTCGGCTGCCGGCTCGCGCTGCGCTGGGGCTGGACCCCGGTGCTGCTGGTGCTGTCCATCGTCTGCTTGCTTCCGGTCGCGCTGACCGGGCACTCGTCCTCGGGCGGCGCCCACGACATCGCCACCAACAGCCTGATCCTGCATCTGCTCGCCGCCTGCTTCTGGGTGGGCGGACTGTTCGCGGTGCTGGCCTACGCGCTGCGCGAGGGCAAATACACGGGCCTGGCCGCCCGGCGCTTCTCCCGGGTCGCCACGATCGCGATCGTGGTCATCGCGATCAGCGGCGTGATCAACGCCTGGGTGCGGGTGCCGTTCGGCGAGCTGTTCACCACGACCTACGGCCGGCTGGTGCTCGCCAAGACCGCCGCCCTGCTGCTGCTCGGCCTGATCGGGCTCGCGCAGCGCCGCCGCGCACTGCCCGCCCTGGAACGCGATCCCGGCGATCGCGGCGCGCTGATCCGCTTCGCGGGCGTCGAGGCCCTCGTCTTCGCGGCGACCTTCGGCATCGCGGTCGGCCTCGGCCGCACGCCGCCCCCGGATCCGCGCTCGGTGCCCACCCCGGCCGAGGTGGAGATCGGCTATAACCTCGCCGGCCCGCCCACCGCCGCGCGCCTGCTGCTCGACTGGCGCTTCGATCTGATCTTCGGCACGCTCGCCCTCGTGCTGGCCGTGGTGTACCTGCGCGGCGTCCTGCGCCTGCGCGCCCGCGGCGACGCCTGGCCGATGGGCCGGACCATCGCCTGGATGTCCGGGTGCGCGGTGCTGCTGATCGGCACCAGCTCCGGCATCGGCCGCTACGCCCCGGCCATGTTCAGCGTGCACATGGGCCAGCACATGATGCTGTCCATGCTCGCGCCGATCCTGTTCGCCCTGGGCGGCCCGGTGCTGCTGGCCCTGCGCGCGCTGCCGCCCGCGGGCCGGGACGCCCCGCCCGGACCCCGCGAGTGGATCCTGGCCGGGGTCCACAACCCGGTGTCCCGCTTCATGACCCAGCCGGTGGTGGCCTCGGTCTTCTTCGTCGCCGGTTTCTACGTGCTCTACCTGGGCGGGGTCTTCGACCAGTTCGTCGGCTCGCACGGCGCGCACCTGCTGATGAACCTCCACTTCCTGCTGAGCGGGTACCTCTTCTACTGGGTGGTCATCGGCATCGATCCGAAACCGCGCCAGGTCGAGCCGCTCGCCAAGCTGGGCATGGTGTTCGGGTCGCTGCCCTTCCACGCATTCTTCGGCATCGCGCTGATGAGCATGACCACGGTGCTGGGCGGCTGGTTCTACCGCGGGCTCGGCCTGGGCTGGAACAACAACCTGCTCGACGATCAGCACACCGGCGGTAGCCTCGCGTGGGCCAGCGGTGAGATCCCACTGGTGGTGGTGATGCTCGCGCTGCTCATTCAGTGGTCGCGCAGCGACAAGCGACTGGCCACCCGGCTGGATCGCGCCGCCGAGCGTGATGACGACGCGGATCTGGCCGCGTACAACGCCATGTACGCCGAGCTGGCCCGTCGCGATCGAGAGGTTCGCAAGTGAGTGATCGCCGTCCCGCACCACCCGAGCACCGGGCTCGGAAGATCAAGCGGCTGTACCGATCCGACGTGCGCCGGGCGCGCAGGCTGCTGCTCGGGCACACCCGCAAGACGCCGGTCTTCCACACCGAGGTGCTCGGCCCGCGCGGGCCGATCCCGGTCACGCTGAAGCTCGAGCATCTGCAGCACGGCGGCACCTTCAAGGTGCGCGGCTGCCTGAACGCGCTGCTGCAGTCCGGTTCCCGCACCGGCAAGGTGGTGATCGCCTCCGGCGGTAACGCCGGCATCGCCGCGGCGCTGGCCAGCGCGCTGCGCGGACTGTCCTGCACGGTGGTGGTGCCCGAGTCCGCGCCGCACACCAAGGTCGCGGCCATGTGGTCGCACGGGGCCGAAGTGCTGTGGCACGGAACCACTTACGCCGAGGCGCACCGCTACGCCTGCAAACTCGCCGGTGAGCGCGGCGCGATGCAGCTGCACGCCTACGACCTGCCCGAGATCGTGGCGGGCGCGGGCGTGGTCGGGCTGGAGATCGAGGAGCAGGTGCGCGGCAGGCCGCCGGTGCTGGTCGCGGTCGGCGGCGGCGGTCTGGTGGCCGGGATCGCGGTGGCGCTGGGACTGCGCGGGCGGGTCATCGGCGTGGAGCCACAGGGCGCGCCGACCCTGCACGCCGCGCTCGCCGCGGGTCACCCGGTGGACGTCGACGTGTCGAGTGTGGCCTCGGATGCCCTGGGCGCGAACCGGATCGGCGCCATCGCGATGGAGGTGGCCCAGCGCTATCAGGTGCGGTCGCTGCTGGTGAGCGACGACGCGATCGTGATGGCGCGGGAGTACCTGTGGCGCGAGTTCCGCATCGTGGTCGAGCCGGCCGGCGCGACGGCGCTGGCCGCCATCCAGAGCGGGGTGTACGTCCCGGCGCCGGGGGAGCGGCCGGTCATCGTGCTGTGCGGGGCGAACACCGACCTCGCCACGCTGTAGGAGTCGGGCGCGGAGACCTCCCGCCGCACTCGCTGGGCGCGATGGGCCGATCGAGCGCGCGGTCGTCACGGCGGCGGGGTTTTGGCGCAGCGGCTGTTCACATCGGGCGAGGTTGTCCACAATCTGTCATAGCCGCTGGTGCGGGTGGGTGCCGGCGGTCACGCTGGAGGGGTCGGACAGTTCGGTGAAACAGCGAGGGGGACAGCGATGTACGAGGCCAACACCACCGTGATCGGCCGGGTGGTCACGCATCCGGTGCGCAGGCAACTGCCCAGCGGCGAGCAGATGCTCAGCTTCCGCCTGGCCAGCACCACCCGCCGCTACGACGCCGCGCACAGCGCGTGGGTCGACGGCGGTACGCTCTATCTCACCGTCACCTGCTGGAAGCAGCGCTTCGCGGAGGGCGTGGAAGCCTCCCTGCAGCGCGGCGATCCGATCATCGCCTACGGTCAACTGCGCTCGAACGAGTACACGACCCGGGACGGTGTGGAGCGCACCGACCTCGAGATGCGCGCCACCGCGCTCGGGCCGGACCTGGGCCGTTGCGTCGCCCCCGTCCAGCGAAAACACTTCGGCCACGCCGACCTGCCCACACCGGCCGCACAGCCCCCCGCCGATGCCGACCGCGCCGGAGAACCGGCAACTCAACACAGTTAGGCTTGCCCATATGGCTGAGTTCATTTACCAGATGACCAAGGTTCGAAAGGCGCATGGCGACAAGGTCGTGCTCGATAACGTGACCTTGAACTTCCTGCCCGGCGCCAAGATCGGTGTCGTCGGCCCGAACGGCGCGGGTAAGTCGAGCGTCCTGAAGATCATGGCCGGACTGGACCAGCCGAACAACGGCGATGCCTGGCTGGCGCCGGGCGCGACCGTCGGCATCCTCATGCAGGAGCCGGAACTCAACGAGGCGAAGACCGTGCGCGGCAACGTCGAGGAGGGCCTCGGCGAGATCAAGGTGAAGCTGGACCGCTTCAACGAGATCGCCGAGCTCATGGCCACCGACTACTCCGATGAACTCATGGAGGAGATGGGCAAGCTCCAGGAGGAGCTCGATCACGCCGACGCGTGGGACATCGACTCCCAGCTCGAGCAGGCCATGGACGCGCTGCGCTGCCCGCCGCCGGAGGAGCCCGTCACCAACCTCTCCGGTGGTGAGCGCCGCCGTGTCGCGCTGTGCAAGCTGCTGCTGAGCCAGCCCGACCTGCTGCTGCTCGACGAGCCCACCAACCACCTCGACGCCGAATCGGTGCTCTGGCTCGAGCAGTTCCTGGCCAAGTACCCGGGCGCCGTCCTCGCGGTCACCCACGACCGGTACTTCCTGGACAACGTGGCCGAGTGGATCCTCGAGCTCGATCGCGGCCGCACCTTCCCCTACGAGGGCAACTACTCCACCTACCTGGAGAAGAAGGCCGAGCGCCTCGAGGTGCAGGGCAAGAAGGACCAGAAGCTGCAGAAGCGCCTCAAGGACGAGCTCGCCTGGGTTCGCTCCGGCGCCAAGGCGCGTCAGGCCAAGAACAAGGCGCGTCTGGGCCGCTACGAGGAAATGGCCGCCGAGGCCGACAAGATGCGCAAGTTGGACTTCGAGGAGATCCAGATCCCCGCGGGTCCGCGCCTGGGCAGCATCGTGGTCGAGGTCGAGCACCTGGACAAGGGCTTCGGCGATCGCGTGCTCATCAAGGATCTGTCGTTCAGCCTGCCGCGCAACGGCATCGTCGGCGTCATCGGCCCGAACGGTGTCGGTAAGTCGACGCTGTTCAAGACGATTGTCGGCCTGGAGCAGCCGGACAGCGGCACCGTGAAGGTCGGTGAGACGGTCTCGCTGAGCTACGTCGACCAGAACCGCGCCGGCATCGACCCGAACAAGAACGTCTGGCAGGTCGTGTCCGACGGCCTGGACTTCATCCAGGTCGGCAACCAGGAAATGCCTTCGCGCGCCTACGTTTCGGCGTTCGGCTTCAAGGGCCCGGATCAGCAGAAGCCGGCCGGGGTGCTCTCCGGTGGTGAGCGCAACCGCCTGAACCTCGCGCTGACCCTCAAGCAGGGCGGCAACCTGATCCTTCTCGACGAGCCCACCAACGACCTCGACGTCGAGACCCTGGGCTCGCTGGAGAACGCGCTGGAGAACTTCCCCGGCCCCCGATGAGGGTGAAGGCGAGGTACAGCTGGGCCAGGTTCTGCGCCTGCGACCACAGCAGCACCGCGACGACACCCACC